>CAZYQK010000089.1:0-13655 GCA_964650245.1 uncultured bacterium
CCGCTCACGCGCGGCGTGCGTCCCGCCGACGCCGCCGCGCGCGACTCGACCGGCCCGGCGTGCGCGGCGCGCACCGGGCGCGACGGCGTGGCGCGGCTCGAGGTGGGCCATGCCGGCGAATGGCTGCTGAGCTGCGTCCACATGGTGCCATGCGAAGAGCGGCGGGCGGCCGACTGGGAGAGCCACTGGGCCTCGCTCAGCTTCGCCCGCGAGCCGCAACACCCGTGAGCGCCCGTCCCGGCCGCGCCGCGTTGGTCGCGGCGATCGCGCTGTGCGCCGCGGCCGGCGCCGCACGCGCGCACGATCAGCCCTACAGCTACCTCGACCTCCGCATCGAGCGCGGCGTCATCGAGGGCCGGGTCATGGCGCACGTGGTGGAGCTGGCCCACGAGCTGAAGCTCGAGACCCCCGATTCGCTGCTCGACCTGGACTTCGTCGCGCGTCGCCTCGAGGCCGTGCACGCGGTGTTCGCCTCGAGGCTCGAGGTGCTGGCCGACGCGCGTCGGCTCGCGCCGCGCTGGGAGTCCGGGTTCGAGCTGGAGACGAAGCGGAAATCGGTCGCCTGCCGCTTCCGCCTCGAGCCCGGGCGGTCCCCGGGGACGCTGCACGTCGCCGGACCGCTGTTCGCATACGATCCCCAGCATGAGACCTACGTCAACGTGTACGAGGGCGGGCGACTCCGGCTCCAGGGCCTGCTCGATGACTCGCGTCCCGCACTCGACTACTACACCGGCTCCTCACAGGGCACGCTCGCCGTGGTGCGCACCTTCGTGGCGCAGGGTGCCCACCACATCTTCATCGGGCCCGATCACATCCTGTTCATCGTCGGTCTCATGCTGCTGGGCGGGAGCCTCCCCCGGCTCATCAAGATCGTCACCGGCTTCACTATCGCGCACAGCATCACGCTCGCGCTCGCCGCGCTCGAGATCGTCAATCCGCCGCCGCGGCTGATCGAGCCCGCGATCGCGCTCAGCATCGTCGTGGTGGGCGCGGACAACCTGCTGCGGGGCCGGCGGGGCCGTGACGCGCGGGCCGGGATCGCGTTCGGCTTCGGCTTCGTCCACGGCTTCGGCTTCGCCGGGGTGCTGCGCGAGTTCGGGTTGCCCCCGCAGTCGCTGGGCTGGTCGCTGCTCGCGTTCAACCTGGGGGTCGAAATCGGGCAGGCCTGCATCGTGCTCGCGGTGGCGCCGCTGCTGGCCCTGATCGCGGCGCGCCGCCCGCGCCTCTCGCGCCTGGTGGTCGCCGCGGGCGCTGCGAGCGTGGTGGCGGCGGGGAGCTACTGGCTGGTGCGGCGCGTCTTCGGCGCCTGACGCGGCGCTGCTATCATGGGTTCCCTCCAAAGAGGGGTCCCCCATGCGAGTGGTCGCCATCGGTTTCGCCGGGTCGCTCCGTGCCGCGGTCGTTCTCGCGCTCATTCTCCTGCCCGCCGCGTCGCGCGGCGACGCCGCGGTCCCGCCCCGGGCCCCGCGGCCGTCCGCCGCCGTGAACGCCGCCGCCTACGCCCAGCGCATCACGACCAACAACATGCTGGGCGTAACCATCACCAACTTCGGATTCCTCGGGAACAACTTCGTGACCCGGGGGTCCTCGCTCGAGTATCCGCTCGGCAGCGGCTACGAACACCTGGCGAGCGGCGGGCTCTGGGTCGGCGCACAGGCGGTGGACGGCGCGGGCGCCTTCGTGGGGGTGACGACGGGCTGCGTCGACATCACGCAGGGCTCCGCGTCATCCGGCGCCACCGAGTTCACGCCGATCGGGTCCAGCGTCTCGGTGCGCTCGACGATTCCGGCCAGCCCCTACTTCAGCCCGCTCGCCGTGAGCGAGCAGGACTTCATCGCCGAATACGACGACCTCACGCCGGTGACCGCGGCCGGAAACCCCGAGACCCACCGGCCGCTCGGCATCCAGGTGCGACAGGAGTGTTTTTCGTGGACGCTCTCGAGCTACCAGCACCTCCTGTTCCTTCACTTCGTGATTCGGAATCTGGGCTCGCCGCTCGCCAACGCCTGGGTGGGGCTGCGAACCGAGCTGGCAAGCGGCTCGAAGAACGCTTACTCGTGCTGGCCGCCGAGTTCGAGCTGCGGCCCCGGGAGCTGGTTCTCGAAGAAGTGGGTCCAGTGGGACGACTCGCTGCGCCTGATCCGCGAACACTATTGCGCGGGTCAGCCGGTGCCCGCGGGCTGCAATCTGAACGCCGTGCCGTACTGGATAGGTGTTCAGCTCCTGACCCCGCCCGACACGCTGCTCGGACAGAAGGTGACGCTTGCGGCATGGAGCTGGGCGCCCGGCAGCCCCTTCCGAGACCAGGACGGGGAGCGCTACGGGCTCATGAGCGCGGGCACCATTCAGTCGCTGGCCGGCGATTCACTCCAGCCCGGGACCGGCGATCCGGTGGAGCTGCTCGCGCTCGGTCCATTCGCGAGCATCGCTACCGGTGACTCGGTCACCGTGGACTTCGCTCTGGTCGGCGGGGCAAGCGTCTCCGAGATCCAGGATCACGCGCGACTCTCCCAGCGCGCCCATGACATGGACTACGCGGATCCGGTGGTCGCGACCCTGGGTGCGCTGGTGAGCGCCGAGGCCAGCCCCGGGGCGGTGCGGCTCGAGTGGCACCGGCCGGGCGCTGAGGGAGCGAGCGTCACGGTCGAGCGCCGCGAGCCGCGGGGTGCGTGGCGTGCCATGGGCGAGGCGGAGAGCGAAGCCTCCGGACGGATCCGCTTCACAGACCTTGAGGTCGTCCCCGGCCGGCGCTACGGCTACCGCGTCGCGAGCGGCGGATCCGGAACGGACGCGGCCTTCGGCGAGGTCTGGATCGACGTGCCGCTCGCGCCCGCCTTCGCGCTCCACGGCCTGCGGCCCAATCCCTCGTCCGGCGGGGATTGGAACGTGGCACTCGCGCTCAGAGGCGGCGAGCCCGCGACGCTCGAGCTGCTGGATCTCGCCGGCCGGAGGCTGAGCTTCCGCCGCATCGAGTCGTCCGTTGGCGGCAATCTCGTGATCCGGCTCGGCTGCGTCACGCCGCTTCCTCCCGGCGTTTATGTCGCCCGGCTGCTCCAGGGCGCGCGCTCCGCGACGGTCAAAGGCATCGTCGTCCGCTAAAGGTGCCGGCCCCGCTGCCGCGCTGGTCACGCCGCCTTCCGCGTCCGCCGTGGGGGCGTGCGCCGCGCGTGCGCTCCGTCGCCGCTTCGGGTTACTCTCCCGCGCCCATGACTCGTCCAGCGCTTTCCTTCGTCCGCGCCGCCGTCGCCGCGCCGCTCGTGCTCCTTGCCGCCCTGCCGCTCGCATCCTGCGGCCGCAGCGGCGCCGGCGGACCGGGCGGCTTCACCATGCCGCCCACGCCGGTCGAGGTCGCGGAGGTGCGCCCCCGGACGGTGCGCGACCAGATCCGCGCGCTCGGCAGCATCGAGTCCGACGCCAACATCGAGATCGTGAGCGAGCTCGGCGCCACGGTGGTCCGGCTTCCGTTCGATGAGGGTCAGCCGGTGGAGCAGGGGGCACTGCTCGCGCAGCTCGACGACCGTGAGTTCCGCGCCGAGGCCGAGCGCGCCGACGCGCAGGCCGAGAAGGCACGCGCCGACCACGCGCGCGCGCAGAAGCTGCTCGAGGAGCACGCCATCCCGCAGCAGGGGCTGGACGACGCGCGCACCGCGATGAAAGTCGCCGACGCCAACGCCGCGCTGGCGCGGGCCCGATTCGACAAGACCCGCATTCGCGCGCCGTTCGCGGGGCTGGTGGGCGTGCGCCGGGTTTCGCCCGGGGCCTACCTCAAGACGGGGGACGTCATCACCGAGCTGACCCGGGTGGACGAGATGAAGGTGACGTTCGCGGCGCCCGAACGCTACGCGTCGCTGCTGCGTTCGGGCGTCGGGGTCGAGGTCACGACCCCGGCCTGGCCGGGCGAGCGCTTCGCCGGACGGGTGAGCGCCGTGAACCCGGTGGTGGACGCCCGGTCCCGGACGCTTCAGATCGTCGCGCGCATCCCGAACCCGGCGGGCCGCCTGCGCTCCGGCATGTCGGCCAACGTGGCCGTGACGCTCGCCGAGCGCGGCCGCGCGCTGGTGGTGCCCGACGAGGCGGTGTTCGCCGAGGGCAACCAGAGCTTCGTCTTCCTGGTGAAGCCCGACAGCACCGTCACCCGGGTCGCGGTCGAGCTCGGCACCCGCGATTCGTCCGCGGTCGAGGTGGTGCGCGGCCTCGAGCCCGGCGCGCGCGTGGTCACGGCCGGGCACCAGAAGCTCTTCGAAGGCGCGCGCGTCATGCCGGTCTCGGAGCCGGCGGGCGGTGCGCCCGCGAGGCGCGGCGGATGAAGCTGAGCGAGACTTCGATCCACCGTCCCGTGCTCGCGACGGTGATGAGCCTGGCGATCGTGCTGTTCGGCGCGCTCTCTTTCACCCTGCTGCCGGTGCGCGAGTATCCCGACATCGACTCGCCGGTGGTGTCGGTCACCACCTTCTACCGCGGCGCCAACCCGCAGGTGGTGGAAACCGAGATCACGGACGTGCTGGAGGAGCAGCTCTCGACCATCGAGGGCGTCAAGCTCATCACCTCCTCCTCGCGCGAGCAGGTCTCGAGCATCACGATCGAGTTCAACCTGCGCCGCGACGTGGACAAGGCGGCGAACGACGTGCGCGACCGCGTCTCGCGGGTCCGGGGCCAGCTGCCCGCGACCGCCGAGGAGCCGGTGGTGGCGAAGCAGGACGTGAACGCGCAGCCCATCATCTGGCTCGCGCTGTTCGGGCGCGACTTCAGCACCCTCGAGCTCTCCGATCTCGCGAACAACGTGTTCGCCGAGAAGCTCCAGCGCCTGGACGGCGTGGGCGGCGTGTTCGTGGGCGGCAACCGCCGCTACGCCATGCGGGTCTGGCTCGACCCGCAGCGTCTCGCCGCCTATCAGCTCACGGTGGCGGACGTCGAGCGCGCGCTGCGCGGCCAGAACGCCGAGATTCCTTCGGGACGCATCGAGGGCCGCGGGCGCGAATTCTCGGTCCATACCCGTGGCGACCTCACCCGCCCCGAGGAATTCGCCGCGATCGTGGTGGCGAGCCAGGACGAGCGCACGATCCACCTCGGCGACGTGGCCGACGTCCGGGTGGGCGCCGAGGACGATCGCAGCGTGGCGCGCTACAACGGGCTGCCGGCGGTGGGCTTAGGGGTCGTCAAGCAGCAGAAGGCGAGCACGGTGGACGTGGCCCACGCGGTGCGCCGCGCGCTCCCCGGGCTGCGCGAGCTGCTCCCCGCGGGCGTGCGCCTCGAGGTGGCGTACGACTCTTCGACCTTCATCGAGAGCTCCATCCACGAGGTGGTGGTCTCGCTGATGGTCGCCGTGGCGCTGGTGTTCGTCGTGATCTTCGTGTTCCTGGGCAGCTTCCGCGCCACGCTGATCCCGGCGGTCGCGATCCCGGTCTCCATCATCGGCACCTTCACCGTCACATACTTCCTGGGCTTCAGCCTCAACATCCTCACCCTGCTCGCGCTGGTGCTCGCGATCGGGCTGGTGGTGGACGACGCGATCGTGATGCTGGAGAGCATCTACCGCCACATGGAGATGGGAAAGCCCCGCTTCCGCGCGGCACTCGAGGCCTCGCAGGAGATCGGCTTCGCGATCGTCGCGACCACGATTGCGCTGGTCGCGGTGTTCGTGCCGGTCGCGTTCTTGACCGGCCGGGTCGGGCGGCTGTTCAACGAGTTCGGCGTGGCGGTCGCGGTCTCGGTGCTGATCTCGGGATTCGTAGCGCTCACGCTCACGCCCATGCTGTGCTCGCGCGTGCTGCGCCGCCACCGGGCGGGCCCCGCGGGGCCGGTGCCGAACGGGGCTGCGGACCCGGAGCGCACCGACGTAGCCGGGCCTCCGGAGCGCGGGTGGCGCGCGGCCTTCGATCGCGGCTGGGCCCGGTTCGAAGGCGCATACGTCTCCACGCTGCGCTGGGCCACGCATCATCGCCGCGTGGTGCTGATCGGAGCGCTCGCGGTCACCGCCTCGATCGCTGTGATCTTTCGGCTCTTGCCGTCCGAGCTGGTTCCGCCCGAGGACCGCGGCTGGATCTTCAACATGATCCGCGCACCCGAGGGCGCCACCCTGGAATACACCGACCGCTACGTGCGCCAGGTGGAGGCGATCTACGAGGCGCTCCCCGCACGCGATCGGATGTTCACAGCGGTGGGCCTGTTCGGCCCGGTCACCGACGGCTTCATGTTCGTGGGCCTTAAAGCCTACGGCCAGCGCCCGCCCTCGCAGGCGATCATCCAGCAGGTCTTCCCGCAGCTGCTCGGCATCCCGGGCGTGATGGCCTTCGCCTTCAATCCGCCGAGCCTGGCCGGCGGGTTCGGCCAGTCGGTGCAGTTCGTGCTGCAGGCCGAGACCTACGACGAGCTGACGCGCGCGATGGCGATCATGATGGCGGAGTCTCGGAAGCTCGGCTACCTGGTCAACGTCGACACCGACCTCAAGCTCAACAAGCCGCAGCTCGAGATCGACATCGACCGCGAGCGCGCGGCAGAGCTCGGGGTGGCGGTGACCGACATCGGCGCGACGCTCCAGACGCTGCTCGGCGGCCGCGAAGCCACCCGCTTCAAGCGCGGCAACCACCAGTACGACGTCATGCTCCAGGTCCCGCGCCCCGACCGCTCGAGCCCGTCAATGATCGAAGACCTCTACGTGCGGGGGTCGAAGGGCCTGGTCCAGCTCGCGAGCGTGACACGCGTGCGCGAGGAGGTGGCGCCGCGCGAGCTGAACCATTTCAACCGCGTGCGCTCCGCGACGCTCCAGGCGAGCCTGGCTCCCGGCGTCACCATCGGCCGCGCGCTCGCCGACCTCAAGACCATCGCGCGGCGCGTTCTGCCGCCCGGGGTGCGCACCGAGCTAGCGGGCGAATCGCGCGAGTACGCCGAGTCGAGCGGCGGGCTCAACCTGCTGTTCGTGATCGCGCTGGTCTTCATCTTCCTGGTGCTCGCCGGCCAGTTCGAGAGCTTCGTCCATCCGCTCACCATCCTGCTCTCGGTCCCGCTCGCGGTGTTCGGCGCGCTCGTGACGCTCGCGGTGTTCGGCATGAGCATCAACATCTTCTCGCAGATCGGACTCATCATGCTGATCGGGCTCGTGACCAAGAACGCGATCCTGATCGTCGAGTTCGCCAACCAGCGGCGCGCGCGCGGCATCGAGCTGGTCGAGGCGGTGGTGGGTGCCGCGTGCATCCGCCTGCGTCCCATTCTCATGACCACGCTGACCACGGTGTTCGGCGTGCTGCCGATCGCGCTCGGGCTCGGCGCCGGCTCCGAGTCGCGCAAGCCGATGGGCATGGCGGTAGTGGGCGGGATGATTTTCTCGATGTTCCTGTCGCTGGTGGTGGTGCCGGTGGTCTATACCCTGCTCGCGAAGTGGGCGGGAGCGCCGAAGCCGGTGACGGTGCCGGTGCGAGACGCGTTCGACGAGACGGTGCCGTCGGGAGCACCGGTGATGGCGCGCGGCGCGGGCACGACCGGCTGACGCGGCGCTCAGCCGGCCGGGGCGAGCGCCGCCGCCACGTCCAGTGCCTGCTCCGTCTCCGGGTGGAAGAAGTGGAGCTTCGCGTATGCGAAGTGGAGCGTGCCCGCCTCCCCCACGCCCGGGGCGCGCTGCCCCGTGACGCGTGAAATAACAGGCCCGAGCGGCGTGCTCCAGTGCACCAGCACCTCGTTTCCGAGCGGCTCGGTCACTTCCACCCGCCCCGCCACCGCGCCACCCGGTTCCCCGGGGACGAGCGTCAGATCCTCGGGACGGACACCGACCGTCACGCTGCGGCCGTCGAGCGCCTCCAGGCGCCGCGCGAGCGGCTCAGGGAGCGCGATCGACACCCCGCCGCTCTCGAGGCGGCCGCCGCGCACGTGCACGCTCGCGGTGAAGAAGTTGATGGGCGGGCTGCCGATGAATCCGGCCACGAACTGGTTGGCGGGACGCTGGTAGAGCGTGAACGGGTCGGCCACCTGCTGGAGCACGCCCTTCCGGAGCACCGCGATGCGGTCGCCGAGCGTCATGGCCTCCACCTGGTCGTGCGTCACGTAGATCATGGTCGCGCGCACGCGCTGGTGGAGGCGCTTGATCTCGGCGCGCATCTGACCGCGCAGCTTCGCGTCCAGGTTCGAGAGCGGCTCGTCGAACAGGAACACCTGGGGCTTGCGCACCATCGCGCGCCCCAGCGCCACGCGCTGGCGCTCGCCGCCGGACAGCTCGCGCGGCCGGCGCGCGAGATAACCCTCGAGGCCGAGCAGCTGCGCCGCCTCTCGCACCATGCGGTCCACCTCGGGCGGCGCGATCTTCCGCCGCCGCAGCCCGAACGCCAGGTTGTCGTAGACCGACATGTGCGGGTAGAGCGCGTAGTTCTGGAACACCATCGCGATGTCGCGGTCGCGGGGCGCGACTTCGTTCACCACCCGCTCACCGATGCGGATCTCGCCCTCGCTCACGTCCTCGAGCCCGGCGATCATGCGCAGCACGGTGGACTTGCCGCAGCCCGAGGGCCCCACCAGCACGAGGAACTCGCCGTCGCCGACGTCCAGGCTGATGCCGTCCACCGCCCGCTGGCCGCGCGCGTAGGACTTGGTGACGGTGGTCAGTTGAACGCGGGGCATTCGAAGCTCACTCCGGGACTCGAACGGGACGATGGCGCGCGCGGGACGTCAATGACCCACCGCCGCCTCGCGCTTCAGGCGCCGGCCGATCACATCCACGATGACGTAAAGCGCGAGCAACACCACCATGGCGGCGACGAACCACAGCAGCCTGGCGCGGATCAGGTGCCCGAGCGCGTCGGGATCATCGAGCAGCGCGGGCTGATCGGCAAGCACCCGCGCCCCGAACCACGCCAGAACCGTGGACCAGAGCGCGGATCCGGCCAGAGTGGTCACCGAGAACCGCGCGAACGGCATGCGCGCGGCGCCGGCGGGCAGCGATACCAGATGACGCACGACCGGCAGCAGCCGCGCGAAGAAGATGCCGGCCGTCGAGTATCGGTTGATCCAGCGCTCGGCGAGCAGCCACTTTTTCTCGGGCACGAAGACATAGCGCCCGTAGCGGAGAATGAGCGGACGTCCCACGCCGCGCGCCACGCCATACGAGAGCGCAGATCCCGCCCACGAGCCCAGCGTGGCGGCCAGCACCACGCCCCAGAAGTTCATCTCGCCGCGGGTCGCCCAGTAGGCCGCGGGCGGAATCACCAGCTCGCTCGGGAGCGGAAAGACCGTGGACTCGATCGCCATCAGCAGAAACACGCCGGCGTAGTGCCAGTCGCGGATCAAGTGGAACCACTGGGCGAAGAGATCGTGGAACACGAAGCCTCCGGGTTCAGGCCGAAGACGACCGGCCGCGAGCGGCAGCCGGCGCCCCCTCGGCCGCGGGCACCTTCTCGCCCCACGCGAAGTCGTCCCCATCGGGCACCGGGCGCGCGAGTGCCACCTCGGGGTCGTGCTCGAGGCAGATCCACGCGTTCTCGCGGCAGGCCCGCTCGAGCAGGCCGCGCTTCTCCTCCATGGTTTCGAACGCCGCCACGTCGTAGCCCATCACGTAAGGGATGCGCACGTGCGCGGCGGTGGGAATGAGATCCGCCACGAAGTAGACCACGCCTTCCGGGCCGGAGACGCGCACCAGCTGCTGGCCGCGGGTGTGCCCATCTGCCGTGAAGAGCTCGACCCCCGGCCACGGGGAACGCGGCCCCTCCCAGAGCGTCAGCGCGCCTGCCTCCATCAGCGGCACGAAGTTCTCGGCCAGGTACGAAGCCCGCTCACGCGGATTGGGATGGAGCGCGTTCTCCCAGTTCCGGCGCTGGACGTAGTAGCGCGCGCGCGGCAGGCGCGGCACGAGCAGCTTGCCCTCACGGCGGGTCGAGCCCCCCGCGTGGTCGAAATGAAGGTGGGTGAGCAGCACGTCGGTCACGTCCTCGACCCCGAGGCTCAAGGCCGCGAGCGAGCGCTCGAGCGTGTGCTCCCGGAGCTCGACCCGGTAGATCTCCGCGAAGCGCGGCTCGAACTTGTCCCCCACCCCGTCGTCCACCAGTATGCGGCGTCCTTCTCCCTGCAGCAGCAGGCAGCGCATCGCGAGCCGGATGCGATTCTTCTCGTCGGGGGGATTCGTGCGGCTCCACAGCGGCTTCGGCACGGAGCCGAACATCGAGCCACCGTCGAGCCACAGATGGCCGGTCTCGAGGGTGTGCAGGCTCCAGCCGCCCAGCGCGAGATGAGGCATGGCGGCAGAATCACCGAAGGATGTTGGAGCGTCAACCGTGGAGCGGCGTCCGCCCTGCTCCTCTCCGAGACGGAGCGGGCGAACGCCGGCGGCAGGGGTGGGAGGGGGGCTAGCGGTAGCGCGCCTTGAGCGCGCCGAAGGTGAGCGGAATGGTGGGCGTGGCGCCGAACGCCGTCACCTGAAACAGCAGGTCGTTGAAGTCGTTGTCGGTCGGAGAGCAGCAGGCTCCGGGATCGGCGCCGCTGTCGAGATCCTCGAAGCACACCAGCCAGGTGTTGGGCTGGGTGCAGCGGGAGATGTCGAATACCAACGCCTGAACGTCGCCACCGGCCGGCGCATGGATGGCGCCGCCGCCGCCAGGACCCTCGTCATTGTAGAACCGGTTCGTGAAGAACTTCTCGGGCTCGGGAGCGTTGATCGCCCCAAACTTGCCGTTCGGGTTCAAGTAGAAGCCGAACTTGGTCATGGGGTGGTCGAAGTAAATCATGGCGGTCGCGCCCTCGACGGCCGGGCCCGCGAAGACGACGCCGTCATCGATGCCGTCGATCACCGGCATGTGGCCATTCTCCAGGTACCAGCCGAGGGTGTTGCGATTCGCGTTGCCGGCGACCTCCGTGATGAGGAGCGCCGAGAACTGGTTGTCCACCCAGAACCACGGATCGAGATCGCCAGCCTGGGTGCCGATGTAGTCGCGGGCGCAGTCGATCCGGCCCGCGCCGTACTTCACGTCGATGATGCTCTGCAGACGGTTGGACGGCCCGTCCCAGCTCTCTCCGAAAACCACGGGGACCACGGCGAGGGCGGGGGTCGTCAGGCAGGCCGTCGCGGCAACGGACAGCACGACGCACAGCTTCGCGCAATTCCTCATGGGAACGCTCTCCGGTGATGTAGCGCCCAGGTTGTCTGACTCGGAGGGGACCTCACGGGATTCGCGCCCCGCGGGTATCCATGCCTGGAAGGGAGGGAACAAAGGGCAGGCACGGAATTCCGAAAGCGAAAGAAGTCTAGCAGGGCGACTTCAGAACTAACAAGAGGATAATGCGGTCAAGCCCTGTACGATGGCCGGTTAGCCGTTCGTGTTACCGGCCAATCCGCCGCCGGTGACGCCGCAGGGGGCTCCGACCCATGCCCTAAATATGAATCGGGCGTTTCGCAACGGCGAGCGCGGCCTCCTTGACCGCCTCGGGCAGGGTCGGATGGGCGTGAACGCTGCGCGCGACGTCCTCGGCGCTCGCGCCGAGCTCCATCGCCAGAGTCAGCTCCGCGATGAGATCGCTCGCCCGCGGGCCCAGGATATGGGCGCCGAGAATCCGGTCGGTTCTCGCGTCGGCCACGATCTTCACCTGCCCGTCGCGCTCGCCCATCGCCCGGGCGCGGCCGTTCGCGAGGAACGGGAACGTCCCGACTGCGATCTCGAGACCGCGCGAGCGCGCGTCCTCTTCGGAGAGCCCGACGCTCGCCAGCTCGGGCCAGGTGTAGACCACGTGGGGGATGCACTCGTATGCCACGTGCCCGGCCAGCCCCGCCATGCGCTCGACCGCCGCGACCCCCTCCTCTTCCGCCCTGTGCGCGAGCATCGGTCCCGGGATCACGTCGCCGATGGCGAAGACGCCGGGGACGTTCGTCTGGTAGTGCTCGTCCACGAGGACGCGGCCGCGTTCGTCGCGCCGGATGCCGAGGGTCTCGATGCCGAGGCCGTCGGTGTGGGGCCTGCGCCCGACCGCGACCAGCAACACGTCGCATTCCTCCTCGCGCGACTCGCCGCCGGCGCTCACCATGACCTTCACGCGATCGCCTTCGACCCGCGCCGCCTTCGCCGAGCTGCCGAACCGGAACTTCATGCCCTGCCGCTCGAGGGAGCGCTGCAGGAGCCGGGCGCTCTGCTGGTCCATGCCCGCGACCGCGCGCTCCAGAAGTTCGTGCACCACCACCTCGCTGCCGAGCCGCATCCACACCGAGCCCAGCTCGAGGCCGATCGCGCCGGCCCCGATGACCATCAGTCGCTTCGGCACTTCGGGGAGCGCGAGCGCGTCGGTCGAGTGCACGATGCGCCGCCCGTCGAAGGCGATGCCGGGGAGCGCCCCCGGCTTGCTCCCGGTCGCGATCAGGATGCGGCGGGCCGCGAGCGTGCGGCGCTCGCCGCCGTGCGTGACCTCGACCGCTCCGGCCCGCGCGATGCGCCCGGTGCCGGTCACGCGCTCGACTCCGTTCTTCCTGAACAGGCCATCGATCCCGCGCGTCAGGTCGAGCACCACCGCGTCCTTGCGCTTCATCATGGTCCCGAGGTCGAGCTCGACGGTGGCCTTCACGCCGTGCGCGGCGAGGCCGTGCCGCGCGTGCGCGTAGTGCTCGCTCGAGTCGAGCAGCGCCTTGCTCGGGATGCAGCCCACGTTGAGGCAGGTGCCGCCCAGCGCCGGATACCTCTCGACGCAGGCGGTCCTCATCCCGAGCTGGGCGGCGCGAATCGCGGCCACGTAGCCGCCCGGACCCGAGCCGATGACCACCAGGTCGAAGGTGGGGTCGGTCACGCGGCCATCCCGCGGATTCGGTCACACATCGAGCAGCATTCGCTTGGGATCCTCGAGCCGCTGCTTGATCCCCACCAGGAACGTCACCGCCTGCTCGCCGTCCACGATGCGGTGGTCGTAGGAGAGCGCCACGTACATCATGGGACGGATCACGACCTCGTCGTTCAACGCGATCGGGCGCTTCTCGATCTTGTGCATGCCCAGGATTCCGCTCTGCGGCGGGTTGAGGATCGGGGTCGAGAGCAACGAGCCGTAAACGCCGCCGTTCGAGACGGTGAACGTGCCGCCCGAGAGCTCCTCCACCGTGAGCGTCCCGGTGCGCCCGCGCTCGGCGAGCCGCGCGATCTCGCGCTCGATACCGGCGAAGTCCAGCGTGTCGGCGGCGCGCACCACGGGCACCACCAGCCCGCGCTCGGTCTGGACCGCGATGCCCATGTGAACGTGGCGCCGATAGACCATGTCGGCGCCGCGGATCTCGGCGTTCAGCTCCGGGATCTCCTCGAGCGCCAGCACCGCGGCGCGGGTGAAGAAGCTCATGAAGCCGAGCCGGACACCGTGACGCTTCTCGAAGCTCTCCCGGTAGCGCGCGCGCAGCTCGAGCACGGCGCTCATGTCGATCTCGTTGAACGTGGTGAGCGTCGCGGTGGTCTGCTGGGAGCGGACCAGTCGCTCGGCGATGCGCGCGCGGATGCGGCTCATCGGCACCACGCGCTCGTCCTCTGCGGTCGCGGGTGATGCGGCGGAAGGCGCGCCCGAGGCAGCCGCGGGCGCCTCGCCCGCGCGCGCCGCGGCGCGCTCCATATGCTGCAGCACGTCTTCCTTGAGCAGCCGTCCGCTCCTGCCGCTCGCCGGGATCGCCGCCGCGTCGAGATGATGCTCCTCGACCAGCCGCCGCACCGCGGGGCTGAGTGGTG
>CAZYQK010000090.1:0-13578 GCA_964650245.1 uncultured bacterium
GAGGGTCGCGGTCCGAACCAGCGCCGCGGTCCTCGGCCCGAGCCGGAGCGGGAAACACCGCCGCTGCCCTCGGACCCGCGCGAGGCCGCGCTGCGCATCCTCCACGCGGCGGACACCCGCAGCGCCTTCAGCGACCGGCTGCTGGACGGCGCGCACGATCGGGGCGGGCCCGACCCGCGCGATCACGCGCTGATGCACGAGCTGGTGAAGGGGACGCTGCGCTGGCGCGGCCGCCTCGATTGGACCCTCGACCGGCTGGTCCACATCGGGCTTTCGCAGCTGCAGCCCTGGATCAAGAACGTGCTGCGCATGGGGGCGTACCAGATCATGTTCCTCGACCGCGTGCCGGCGCACGCGGCGGTGGACGAGGCGGTCAAGCTCGCCCACAAGTACGGGCATCCCGGGACGGCGGGGCTCGTGAACAGCGTGCTGCGGCGGCTGGCGGACGAGAAGGAATCGCTCGGCGTGCCCGAGGGCGACGACCCGGTCGCGCTCGCCGCGTGGGGCTCGCATCCGCTGTGGCTCACCGAGCGCTGGCTCGCCCGCTTCGGGCTCGAGGCCACGCGCGCGCTGATGCTGGCCGACAATCGCGCGGTCCCGGTCGGCCTGCGCGTGAACCGCCTGCGCGGCACGCGCGAGCAGTTGATCGAGCGCCTCGCCGCCGAGGGCGTGACCGCGTCCCCGGCGCGCTTCTCGCCCGACCTGGTGTGGGTCGAGGGCCATCACGCGCCGGGCTCGCTCGCCACGTTTCGCGCCGGGTGGTGCACCGCGCAGGACGAGAGCGAAGCGCTGGTCGGGCGTCTGGTGCAGCCCCAGCCGCATGAGCGCATCCTCGACCTGTGCGCGGCGCCGGGCGGCAAGTGCACGCACGTGGCAGAGCTGCTGGGCGACGAAGGCGAGGTGTGGGCGATGGAGCGCGCCGAGGCGCGCGTGGCCAGCCTCGAGAGCACGATCGAGCGCCTCGGCACTCACAGCGTGCACGTGGTGCAGGGCGACGGGCGCACCTACAACTTCCCGATGCCGTTCGACCGCGTGCTGGTGGACGCGCCGTGCTCGGGCCTCGGCGTGCTGGGCCGGCGCGCCGACGCGCGCTGGCGCAAGGGCCCCGAGGTGTTACGCGAGATGCCGCCGATCCAGCTCGACCTGCTCGCGGCCGGCGGGCGCCGCGCGCGGCCGGGCGGCGTGCTGGTCTACAGCGTGTGCTCGTTCGAGCCCGAGGAGACGGTGGCGGTGGTCGAGCGCTTCCTGCGCCAGAGCCCGTCGTTCGTGCTGGAAACCGCGCACGGCCTGCTGCCCGATGGCGTGGTGGACGCGAACGGCTTCATGGAGCTGCTGCCCCATGTCCACGGCTGCGACGGCGCCTTCGCCGCGCGCTTCCGCAGAACATGACGCGTGAGCCTTCGGACTCCGGGGAAGACGAGGGGCGGGCGCGGCGCTCGCCGCGCCGTCACCGGCTGGCGGGCACGCTCGCGGTCGTGGTGCTCGCCGTGGCGGCCTTCGCCACCGGGGTATTCGTCTTCAACTACATGGTGATGCCGCGCCTCATCCACAGCTCGGCCGAGGTCAAGGTGCCGGACCTGACGAACCTCACCGTGGAGCAGGCCGAGAAGCAGCTCGCCCCGGGCGGGCTTCGGCTCTCGCGCGCCGGGGAGCGCTTCGATCCTTCCGTGCCGAGCGGCTTCATCATCGCGCAGGATCCGCCGGCCGAGACGCCGGTGCGGGGCAAGCGGCGCGTCCTGGTGATGGTGAGCCTGGGTGAGGAGTTCAGCTCGGTGCCCGGGCTGTTCGGCGAGTCACTGCGCGGCGCGCGGCTGCTGGTCGAGCGCGCCGGGCTCAAGGTGGCGGGGCTCACGCGCGCGCCCTCGGACGAAGTGGGCGACGGGCTGGTGGTGGCGACCGATCCGCCGGCCGAGGGCGTGCTGCCGCGCGACACGCCGATCGGGCTGCTGGTGTCGAGCGGCGTCGGCCCCGAGTACTTCGTCATGCCCGACGTGCTGGGGCGCGAGATCAACGGCGTGCGCCGCCAGCTCGAGGCGCTGGGGTTTCGCGTGTTCACCCCGCCTGCCGCGGCTTCGATCGGCACCATCGTGTTCCAGGAGCCGGCCCCGGGCTCGCGCATCACGCACGACGCCACCATCCTGCTGCATGCCACCGGACGCATGATCAGGTGAGCCCTCGCCCCCTGACGCCGCCGATCGCGGCCCCGAGCATCCTGTCCGCCGACTTCGCGCGGCTCGCGCTCGAGCTGGGCGTGGTGGACCCCGCGCGCGACTGGGTGCACTGCGACGTGATGGACAACCACTTCGTCCCGAACCTCACGTTCGGTCCGATCGTAGTGCGCGCGGTGCGGAAGCTTACGGATGCGTTCCTCGACGTCCACCTGATGATCGAGCACCCGGAGCGCATCGTGCCCGCGTTCCGCGAGGCGGGCGCCGATCAGATCACGGTGCACGTCGAGGCCCGCCACGACCGCGAGCTCGCGCGCGTGCTCGAGCGGGTGCGGGAGAGCGGAGCGCGCGCGGGGCTCGCGCTCAAGCCCGGCACGCCGCTCGAGGCGGCGGAGGACCATCTCGCGCGGCTCGACCTGCTGCTGGTGATGACGGTCGAGCCCGGCTTCGGCGGGCAGGCGTTCATGGACGGCACGCTCGCCAAGGTGCGGACGGCGAAGGCCTGGCGCGAGAAGCACGGGGCCCGCTACCTGATCGAGGTGGACGGCGGCATCGATCCCGAGACCGCGGCGCGGGCGCGGGCGGCGGGGGCCGAGGTGTTCGTCGCCGGGCATTCCATCTTCCGCCAGCACGATCCGCTGGTGGCGCTGGAGGCGCTGCGGGAGGCGATCGGGGGGGCGCCGCCCTCGTGACCCGTTCCCTCATGCTATCTTCCCGGTCGTCCATTCCCGATGGGAGGTCACAGCGTGACGGACGAGAGGGTGAATCCGGCGATTCAGCAGATGGTCGAACGCATCGTCGAGCGCTTCGCGCCCGAGGCCGTGATCCTCTTCGGGTCTCACGCGGACGGGACGGCCGGGCCCGATAGCGACGTTGACCTCCTCGTCGTCATGCGCTTCGAAGGTTCGCGGCGCGCAACGACGAACACGATTGATGGCGCCCTGCCGGACCGCAAGCTTCCGCTCGACCTCATCGTTGTGACACCGGAGGAACTCGCCCGCGACCGCAACCAGGTCGGGACCATCATTCGTCCGGCGCTGCAGGGAGGCAGGGTGCTGTATGGGCGAGCCGCCTGACGCCGCTGGCAGGGCGGGGGCGTGGGTCGGGAAGGCCGAGCACGACCTCGCGGCCGCAGAACACCTGCTGACCCTCGGAGACACTTGCCCGTTCGACGTGGTCTGCTTTTCAATATTCGTTGACAGGGCCTGACGAAAACCCCGGCGCGTGGTCGAAGCCAGACCCCGGGGGCCTGGACCCAAGATCCCCGTAGGAGCTCAGGCGGCGTGGGGTTAGGCGGGGAATCCGCGGCCATGAGGCCACAAGAGAACACTTGTACGCTGAGCGTACATCGGCTAAATTGGTCGCGACAGGATGACCCGCAAGGACGCTGAACAGATCATCGCGCGGATCAGGGCCGATGAAATCTCGCTCCAACAGTCCAGGCATGCGAGGCAGCAGTTCAGCGCTCGCACCTACAGCCCTCACGACCTGCGGGCCATCCTCGACTCCCACGAGATGGAAGCCCCGCCGGAATGGATTGAGGCGCACCAGAACTTCAAAGGTGTGTTTGCTCGGCAACTGCTTGGAGGGCAGGCACACCCGGGTCGTTCTTGGTCTCCGTGACTACGGCCCATGCGTGCTTGTCACGATCATGGTCGTGAGAGACAAACCAATGAATCGGAGGAACAGATGACGCCCGACATTTGCCCCGCTTGCGGAAAGCCCACGGCGAAAGCTCGTGCCTTGGCCGAGTATCGCTACAAGGAATCCGGCATTCCAAACCTGTGGCTGCGCGGCGGCGTGACGGAGACGGTGTGCACTTCCTGCAAGAAGAAGCACCTCAAAATCGAGAAGGAGTCCCAGCTCTTGCAGGTCGTCGCATTGAAGCTGCTGATGGACCCACGGCCGTTGACGGGCTATGAGATGCGTTTCTTGCGCGGTGCCTGCCGGCTCAGTCAGGCAAGGGTCGCAGAAGTGCTACGGCACCGGAGGGAGACCGTCTCGGAGAGAGAGAGCAAGGTGAACCCCGGGATCGACTTTGCCGAGGAAGTGTTGCTCCGGCTCGTCATGCTGACACACTTCAACGAGCACTTGGGAAGGGATGAAAACAACTTCCTCACCGAGGATCAGCGCAAAGAATTGTCCGACTTTACGGGTTTCTTCCGGGACTTCTCCCAGAAGTTCGTCCAGCCGGCGCACAAGCGAACGCCGAAGCTCGTCCTGGCGCTCGACAACGAGGACGCGCCCTGGAGGCTGCTCGAAGCCGCCTGAAGGGCAGAACGCAGCTGGGACATGATCACTTCGGAGTTCCGGGAGGTCATTCCTACCTTGGAACGCCCCCCCAACTCCATCCTTTATCCCCCCTTGGCCCTGTGCTATGGTGCCCGCTTTGCCAGCCGAAAAGGGCCCGTGTTCGACACACTGACGGAACGCCTGCAGGGAGTCTTTCGAAAGCTCACCGGGCAGGGGAAGCTCACGCCGGACAATATCCGGGATAGCCTGCGCGAAGTGCGCCGCGCGCTCCTGGAGGCGGACGTTCAGGTCGGGGTCGCGCGGGACTTCATCGCCCGGGTCGAAGCCCGGGCGGTGGGCGACGAAGTCCTTCGGAGCCTCACCCCGGGGCAACAGGTCGTCGGAATCGTCCGGGATGAGCTCGAGAGCCTGCTCGGGAAGACCCCGATCACGCTCGCGGGCTCGCCGCACCTTCCGACCGTGGTTCTGCTCGCCGGCCTTCAGGGCTCGGGCAAGACCACGTTCGCCGGGAAGCTCGCCCGCTGGCTCATTGAGAAGAACAAGCGCGTGCTGCTGGTGAGCGCCGACGTCTACCGTCCGGCGGCGCTCGACCAGCTCGAGCGCGTGGCCGAGGGCGCGGGCGCCGCGTTCTGGCGCGCGGAGGACGGCACGCCGCCTCCCGCGATCGCGGCCGCCGCACTCGAACAGGCGCGCACGCGGGGCTTCGACTTCCTGGTGCTCGACACCGCGGGGCGGCTCCACATCGACGAGCCGCTCATGCACGAGCTGCACGAGCTCAAGCGCGCGTCGCGCGCGCACCAGGTGCTGCTGGTGGTGGACGGGATGACGGGGCAGGAGGCGGTGCGCATCGGGCAGACCTTCGCCGAGCGGATCGGCGTGGACGGCCTGGTGCTCACCAAGATGGAGGGCGATGCGCGCGGCGGCGCCGCGCTCTCGCTGCGGCAGGCGACGGGCCGGCCCATCCTGTTCCTGGGGGTGGGCGAGAAGCTCGATGGGCTCGAGGCGTTCGATCCCGCGCGGGTCGCGGGGCGCATCCTCGGGATGGGCGACGTGGTGGGGCTGGTCGAGCGCGCGCGCGCCGCGGTGGACGAAGATCAGGCGCAGCGGCTGGAGCAGCGCATGCGACGGGCGGAGTTCACGCTCGAGGATTTCCTCGAGCAGCTCCGCCAGGTGAAGAAGATGGGATCGGTCGAAGATCTGATGGGCATGCTGCCGGGGGTGCCGAAGGCGGCGCTGGCGCAGGTCGGCTCCGACCCCGGGCGGTTCAAACGATACGAGGCGATCCTGCTCAGCATGACGCCTCGCGAGCGCCGGCTGCCGCGCGTGATTGATGGGAGCCGGCGGCGGCGGATCGCGGCGGGCAGCGGGACCTCGGTGATCGAGGTCAACCGGCTGCTCAAGGATTTCGATCAGACGCGCACGCTGATGAAGCGGCTGCGCCACGGCCGGCGCGGGATGAGCGGCCTGCGCGGCCTGATGGGGTGAAGGAGCACGGCAGCACGGCCGCGCCATGAAGGGCGCGACCCTCAAACCCTCCACGGGAGGTTAGATCCATGTCGGTGGTCATTCGCCTGATGCGGGCCGGCGCCAAGAAGCGGCCCTTTTACCGGATGGTCGCGGCGGATTCGCGCCGCCAGCGGGACGGCCGGTTCCTCGAGATCCTGGGGCACTACAACCCGCTACACCAGCCGTACGAGCTGGTGGTGCACAAGGACAAGGTGGAGCGCTGGCTGTCGCGTGGCGCGCAGCCCTCGGAGCAGGTGGCCTCGCTGCTGCGCTCGCTCGGGATCACCGCAAGCCCGTCGCGGTTCGTGAAGGCGCTCAACGACGCGGCGGCCGCGCCGAAGCTGATCGAACCGCCGGCCAGGGTGAAGGCGCGGGAGCAGAAGGCCGTGAAGCGCGCCGCACCCCGCAAGCCGTCGGAGCGCAAGGTGAGGGCGAAGGCCGCGCGCAAGGCGGGCAAGAAGGTCGCGGCGAAGGCGTAGCGACCGAGCGGCCGCATCCGCCGATGAAGACTCGGCCCCACATCGGAGCGTGGGTCGTCGTGCTCGCGCTGGTCGCCGTACCGGGCTGCGCGCGGCACGAGGCCCCGGAGCGCGCGGTCGAAGATGGGGCCGCCCGCGCGCAGGCGCTGATCGAGGCCGGCAACCAGGCCTACCGCGCCGCCGACTTCGATCTCGCGGCCAAGCGCTACGCGGCGGCGGCGGTGGCCCGCAAGGACGACGCGGCGGCCTACTTCGGACTCGGGATGGCGCTCACCAAGCTCGGTCGGCACGAGGAAGCGCGCACCGCATACTCCCGCTCGCGGGAGCTGGCGGCGCGCGCGCGCAGCCGGCCCTGAACCTCAACCCTCGGGATCCCATGCACGATCTCAAGTTCCTGCGTCAAAACCGCGAGCTGGTCCAGGCCGGCGTGGCGCTAAAAGGTATGAGCGTGGACCTCGCGCGCTTCTACGCGATCGAGGAGCGCCGCCTGCAACTGCTCCACGAGACCGAGCAGCTCAAGGCGCGAAGGAACACGGCGAGCGAGGAGATCGCGGCCCGCAAGAAGCGTGGCGAGTCGGCCGAGGCGGAGATCCGCGCGATGCGCGAGGTGGGCGATCGCATCAAGGGATTCGACGCCGAGCTCAAGAAGCTGGAAGAGGAGAGCGAGGCGCTCGCGGCCTGGATCCCCAACCTGCCGCATAAGTCCGTGCCGCCGGGACAGGACGCCACGCGCAACCAGCTGGTGCGCACCTGGGGCGAGCCGCCCAGGTTCGACTTTCAGCCGCTGCCGCACTGGGAGATCGCGACCCGGCTCGGGCTGCTCGACTTCGAGCGGGCGGCGAAGATCGCGGGCTCGGGCTTCCTGCTCTTCACCGGGCGCGGTGCGAGGCTCGAGCGCGCGCTCATCAACTTCATGCTCGACTTCCACACCCGCCACCACGGCTACACCGAGGTCTCGCCGCCGCACCTCGTGCGCCGCGCGGCGCTGTTCGGCACCGGGCAGCTCCCCAAGCTCGAGGGCGACATGTACCACGTCGGCGAGGACGACCTGTTCCTGAACCCGACCGCCGAGGTGCCGGTCACCAACATCTATCGCGACGAGATCCTGGAGCCCGGCATCGTTCCCCGCTACCTCACCGCCTACTGCGCGTCGTACCGCCGCGAAGCCGGCGCCGCCGGCAAGGACACGCGCGGCATGGTGCGCGTGCATCAGTTCGACAAGGTCGAGCTGGTGCGGATCGTGGCGCCGGAGACCGGCTACGACGAGCACGAGAAGCTGGCGCGCGACGTGAGCGACATCTTCGAGGCGCTCGAGCTGCCGTACCGCGTCCTGCTGCTGTGCAGCGGCGACCTCAGCTTCGCCGCCACCAAGTGCTACGATTTCGAGGTGTTCGCGCCCGGCGTCCAGCAATGGCTCGAGTGCTCGTCGTGCTCGATCTTCGAGGACTTCCAGGCGCGCCGGATGGGAATGCGTTTCCGCCGCGAGCCCGGCGCCAAGGCCGAGCACCCGCATACGATGAACGCGTCGGGCGTGGCGCTGCCGCGGACCTTCGCGGCGCTGCTCGAGATCCATCAGACCGAGCGGGGCAGCGTCCGCGTGCCGCGGGCGCTGCGGCCCTATCTCGACGGCATCGAGGAACTCGAACCCGAGGGGTAGCCCATCCATGGAGCGCTCCGCCCGCATCCCCAGACCGCGGCCGATGCTGCTCAAGGCCGGCCTCTACCTCTTGAGCGGCCTACTGGTGGTCGCGCTGTTCCTCTTCACCCACCGCGTCATCCAGCGCCTCACCCGCGAGGTCGTGACCACCTCGCACGTGCTGGCGAGCTTCTGCGCGCAGGCCTCGATCCCGGCCACGCGCGATCCCGAGCTGCAGCGCATCTTCTCGGAGATCATCGGCAGCATTGATTTCCCGCTCGTCATCACCGACAACGAGGGCACGCCCCGCGCCTGGCGCGGCGTGGGCGTGGACCCGGCACTGGTGCCCGACCTCTCGATCGACAGCCTCAAGGCGGGGCTACCGATCGCTCCCGTGATCCGCGCCCGCCTCGCGCGCGTCGAGCGCCGGGTCATGGAGCTGGACCGCAAGAACACGCCCATCGTCATGAACCAGCCGGACACCGGCACGCGGCTCGGCGCGGTTCACTTCGGCGAGCCGGTGGTGGTGGAGCAACTGCGCTGGATGCCCATCCTCTCGGTGGTGGGCTTCGTGCTGCTGGTGTCGCTCGGGCTGTGGGGGCTCTCCGGCATCCGCCAGGCCGAGCAGCGGATCATCTGGGTCGGCATGGCCAAGGAGACCGCGCACCAGCTCGGCACCCCGCTCTCGTCGCTCATGGGCTGGATCGAGCTGCTGCGCTCGCAGGCCGAGAGCGCGGATGAGGGCGCCGCGGTCCGGATCGCGGCCCCCGAGTTCGACGAGTCGCTGCGCGAGATGGAGCGCGACGCCGACCGGTTGAACAAGATCGCCCAGCGCTTCAGCCACGTGGGGTCATCGCCGAGCCTGCACGCGCAGGACGTGATCCCGGTGGTGCGCGAGGCGGTGCAGTACATGCGCAAGCGGCTGCCGCAGAGCGCGGGCGAAGTGGTCATCGACGAGCGCTACGGGCCGGTGCCGCCGGTCCAGCTCAACCGCGAGCTGCTGGAGTGGGCGATCGAGAACCTGCTCGCCAACGCGCTGTCCGCGCTGGAGCGGCCGCCCGGCCGGATCGGGGTCTCGGTCGAGCGCCCCGCGAAGAGCGAGACGGTGGAGATCGTGATTCGCGACAACGGCCGCGGCATGGCGCCCACCGACCAGCGCCACGCCTTCGAGCCGGGATTCACCACCAAGCGTCGCGGCTGGGGGCTGGGGCTGGCGCTCGCGCGGCGCGTGGTGGAGGAGTATCACGGCGGGCGGCTCTACATTCGCGACAGCGTTCCGGGCGAGGGCACGACGATGGTTATTAGCCTGCGGACGTGAGGGGGGTGATGCTGGCAACGGTCGTGGTTCTTACCCCAGTGATGATTCAGACAGACCCTCGCACGAGCCCTCCGAGCATCTCCCTCGTCTCCCAGTCCGTGCTGTAGATGAACGTGCCCTTCATCCCGCGCGTTAGCAGAACGCGGTACGTGTGCTGGAGCAAGTCCCGTAGCGCATCCTGGGAAAGCTTTCGCGTCGAGAGCAGCGGATCGCACGACGCATCCTTGCTTGCGACCCAGCCCACGCCTTCGCGCCACACCAGATCATTGCCGAGAATGATGCCGCAGTAATCGAACTCGAACCCTTGGGCCGAGTAGATGCACCCCACCTCGCGAACGCGCTCGGGCCTCGTTGCCCACAATGTGTAGGGGTGCCTTTCGGGTCTGGGCGCGGCGCCCTTCTTCCCCTTGAATTGATCGCGAGCCTTCTCATTCCAGGGGCGATGCCAGTCGTCGATCACCACGTCGTCCACGAGCAAGCCGTCGGGTCCCGGGTCTGACCACGTCCAACAAAACCCGGCCGCGAGCCGGCCCGTGTTGCCCAAGCCTATCTGCCGCTTCAAGGCCGACTCCATTTCGGCGGGCAGGTGGAAAAGCCGGAGATCGTAGTCTCCCGCCGCGAGCCACGCGCCCACGGGCTGCGGCTCCGGCGAGAGCAAGCGATCGACCCACTCGACGTATGCCGCGCAGCCATTGCAGCGGAATTGCGCATCGAGCGCCACCTTTCTCACGTCCACGCCCATGCGAATTGCCGCCTCTTCGATCGTGGCGATCGAACCGATCTCGCCGGGCCGCACGTTCTGGCGCTGGTCGAGGAAGAACACGCTCACTCGCGCTGCGCGAATCAGTTCTTCCACCTGCGTCAGATCGCTTTTCTTCGCCCTGGACGTGTATCGATCGTTCGACGTCAGGCGGATGCGGTGTGCCTCGTCGCACACTAGAACGTCGATGCCGTTTTCGGGAGTCTCGTGTGGCCTGAAGTTGTTGAAGTATCGGAACACGGCGCTCCCGCCGGGTACGAGCGCGCGCAGATTGGTCGTGAACGCCTTGGACCCGGTGGAATGCGACACGCTGCGTCCGTCCACCTGGGCGAGGCTCACGAGTAGGTTCACGGCGATCACGCTCTTCCCCGTGCCAGGCCCACCGCTCACGATGAGCACCGCCTTCTCGTCGATCTTGGAGGCGCGCTCGGCGAGCCCGCGAACGATGTTGAACGCTACGCGCTGCTCGTCGAGCAGGATCCAGACTGGGGATTGCTTGAGTGACCTGGCGACTGCCTCGATCAGCTTCATTGAGGGCTGATAACGTCCGCGCACGATCTGCGGCAACATGTTCATGCCGTCGCCGCTACCCACGTGGCGGGCAAGCACGCCAGCGAGCTGCGGCTCTTCACCGCTGACGTAAAAGGGCGCGACGCTGGTGGCGCCCTCGTACATGACGCCTCGCAGAGACGCAGCATTCGCGGCCGGCATGTTGTGGAGATACGCGCACGGATGCAGCTCGAACCTGTGCTCGGTGAATGCAGAGTGCGAACCGCGGAGGTACTCGGCGTAGTTGGCTGCTTGGACGGATGGATGCAGGTGTTCGTAGCCACCGACGACCACATTGTCGGGGAACTGGCTTGGAGCGGCGCTCTCCCACTGCTTGAGCTCGACCAGCACGACCCCAGGAACCCCGCCGCCGGACATGCCGGCGAAGAACGCGTCGATCCGGCGGTCGGTCAGCGGCAGTTTGAGCTCAACGCCCACACCAGCCTGATCGAGTCGTGCTAGGGTGACCACGTCGGCTAGTGCGGTGAGGCTGTTCTTCCAGGCTCGCACCTCGGACTCGTTCACGCGTCCCCATCGGGACCGGAACGCCTCGGTCAGATGAGCCGTGAGACGACTGGCGGGTGCCATCTCGACAAACTCGCGCGAACTGCCAGCGAACAGTGCGGCACCACTATCGATGAGGGGCAAGCGGCCTCCAGAGTTCAAAGGAGAGAAACAGGCCCGCGCGAGTAAGGCGGCGAGTAAACATCCCGCTTGGAATTGAAGCAAGACACTCGAGGTTCCCTGGCTTAATGGCTCTGCCCCCCGCTCTGTCTCCGCCCCCCGCCCCCGTGTAGACTGGCGCCCCGTGCTCCACCCCGAGGACGCCTTCGATGACTCCCGCAGGTGACGCCGCGCCCGGCGCCGAACGCGCTCCCGCCCTCGAATCCACCGCCTCGCTGCTGGCGAAGGCCCGCGAGGGCGATGCCGCCGCGCGCGAGCGGCTCTTCGCCCGCGTGCTGCCGCCGCTGCGGCGCTGGGCGCACCGCCGGTTGCCGCCCCAGGCCCGCGATCTGGCCGAGACCGACGACCTTGTGCAGGTCACCCTGCTCCGGGCGTTTAACCATCTGGAGGGCTTCGAGCCGCGCGGTCAGGGCGCCTTTCTCGCCTACCTGCGCCAGATCCTGCTCAACGCGGTGCGCGACGAGATCAGGCGCGCGGCGCGCCGCCCGGAGCGGCAGGAGCTGGACGAAGGGCTCGCCGATCCGGGGCCCTCGGCGCTCGAGACGGCGCTCGGGCGCGAGCGGCTCGCGCAGTACGAGGCCGCGCTGGCGGCGCTGCCCGCCGAGCAGCAGGAGGCGGTGATCATGAGGATCGAGCTGGGCTTCACGCACCAGGAGATCGCCGACGCGCTGGGCAAGCCCTCGGCGAACGCGGCGCGCATGGTGGTGGCGCGCGCGCTGGTGGTGCTGGCGGAGGCCATGCATGAACGACGCTGAGCACGATCGCCTGCTGGAGCTGGCGCTCGCCATCACCGACGAGACGCCGGTGGACTGGGACGCGACCGCGACCCCTGAGCCCGACGGCCGGCTCGAGTGCCTGCGGCTGATCGAGGCGGTCGCCGCCGGCCACCGCGAGCCGGGCCCGGCCGCACCCGGAGCCGCCGCACCGCTCTTCACCTGGGGGCCGCTGCGCGCGCTCGAGTCGCTGGGTCAGGGCACCTTCGGCGAGGTTTATCGCGCGTGGGACCCGGCGCTGCAGCGCGAGGTGGCGTTGAAGCTCCGCCGCGCCCATCCGGGCGAAACCCCGGACGGCGCGTTCCGCTGGCTGGAGGAGGCGCGCCGCCTGGCGCGCGTGCGCCACCCCAACGTGCTGGTGGTGCACGGCGCCGATCTTCACAACGGTCGCGCCGGCATCTGGACCGATCTGCTGCGCGGCCGCACGCTGGAGGCCGATCTCGCCGAGCGCGGCGCCCTGGGGCCGCGTGAGGCGGCGCTCATCGGGCTCGACCTGTGCGCGGCGCTGGCCGCGGTCCACGCCGCGGGACTGGTGCACGGCGACGTCAAGACCACCAACGTGATGCGCGAGGGCGCCGCCGCCGCGACCGCCGGTGCCCACGGCGCGGGCCGCATCGTGCTCATGGATTTCGGCTCGGCGCACGAGTCGGCCTCACCCGGCCGCGGCGCGCCGCCCGGCACGCCGCTCGCGAGTGCCCCCGAGGTGCTGGAGGGAGCGCCCGCGACCCCGGCCGCGGACCTCTACTCGCTCGGGGTGCTGCTCTACCGGCTCGTGACCGCGCGCTATCCGGTGTCGGCGGCGTCGGTGGCCGAGCTGCGCGAGAAGTTGGAGCGCGGCGAACGCGCGCGTCTGCGCGACGCGCGGCCCGACCTGCCGTACGCGTTCGTCGAGGTGGTGGAGCGCGCGCTCGAGAGCGATCCCGCGCGGCGCTTCGCGAGTGCCGCCGAGATGGAGCACGCGCTGGCGGCGACCATCGCCGCCGGAGCGCGCGCGCGATCGAGACGCGCGTTCGCCTGGGCGACGGCGGCGGTGGCGGCGGTGGCATTGGTCGCGGCGATCGTGGTGGCGACCCGGCCGCGGCGAACGGGAGTGGAAGAAACGTCGGCGGTGCGTGCGCCCGCGGGCGCCACGTCGTCGGCGGAGGGCGGCGTTTCCGCGAGCGCGCCGGCGGTCCCGGGCGGCGCGGTGGCGGCGCGGGACCAAACGCCGTCCATTGCGCTCGAGGTGGAAGCCACGCTTTTCCGCGCCGCGACCGGCGCTCCCGAGCGGCTGGAGAGCGGCGGCCGGGTCGCGCCCGGGGATCGCCTGTTCCTGGAGATCGAGGGCCGCGAGCCGCTCCACGTTTACGTGCTCAACGAAGATCGCACCGGGAGCGTCACGCTGCTCTTCCCGGTGCCCGGCGTGGATCTCTCGAACCCGCTCGCCGCGGGAGCGGCTCATCGTCTTCCCGG
>CAZYQK010000091.1:0-13446 GCA_964650245.1 uncultured bacterium
CCCGGCCACGTCGATTTCACATACGAGGTCTCGCGCAGCCTGGCCGCGTGCGAGGGCGCGATCCTGGTGGTGGACGCCTCGCAGGGGATCGAGGCGCAGACGCTGTCGAACTTCCTGCTGGCGCGCGAGCAGGGACTGGCGGTGGTGGGGGCGATCAACAAGGTGGACCTGCCAGTGGCGCGCCCGGACGACACCGCGCTCGAGATCGAGCACGTGACCGGGATCGCGGCCGAGCATGTGCTGCGCATCAGCGCCAAGACCGGGCAGGGCGTCGAGGACCTGCTGGAGCAGGTGATCGCCGACATCCCGCCGCCGCGCGGCAATCCCGACGCGGCGCTGCGGGCGCTGATCTTCGATTCCAAGTTCGACCAGTACCGCGGCGTGGTGGCGCTGGTGCGGGTCCAGGACGGTGCGGTCCGGGCCGGCGACGCGGTGCGATTCCTCTCGACCGGCAAACGTTACGAGGTGACAGAGGTGGGACGGCTCCGGCTCAAGCTCGAGCCGGTCGAGACGCTCCACGCCGGGCAGGTGGGCTACGTCGTCGCGGGGGTGAAGACCGTCGCAGACGCCCGGGTGGGGGACACGATGGGGGCCGCCGGGACCGAGGGCCTGGAGCCGCTGCCGGGTTTCCGCGAGGTCAAGTCCATGGTGTTCTCCGGGCTCTATCCGCTCGAGGCGGAGCAGTACGAGCCGCTCAAGGAAGCGCTCGGCAAGCTGGTGCTCAACGACGCCGCGCTGATCTACGAGCCCGAGACCTCGGTCGCGCTCGGCTTCGGATTCCGCTGCGGCTTCCTGGGGCTGCTGCACATGGAAATCGTGCAGGAGCGGCTGCGGCGCGAGTACCAGATCGAGCTGATCGCGACCACCCCCAGCGTGGAGTACCACGTTCTGCTCGAAGGTGGCGAGCTGCTCACGGTCGACAACCCGAGCCAGATGCCGCCGACTAGCACCATCGCGAGCGTCGAGGAACCCTACGTCCTGGCGCACGTGCTGACCCCGGCCGAGTACCTGGGCAACATCATGAAGCTGTGCCAGGAGCGGCGCGGGATCCACGTCAGCCTGGACTACTTCGAGGAGAAGCGGGTGCGGGTCGCCTACCGCTTGCCGCTGGGCGAGATCGTGCTCGACTTCTACGACCGCCTCAAGTCCGTCTCGCGCGGCTACGCATCGCTCGACTACGAGTTCGACGGCTACCGCGAAGGCGACATGATCAAGCTCGACATCCTGCTCAACGGCGAATCGGTGGACGCGCTGTCGGCCATCGTCCACCGCGACAAGGCCTACGCCTGGGGCCGCGACCTGTGCGCGCGCCTCAAGGAGCTGATCCCGAAGCAGATGTTCCAGGTCGCGATCCAGGCGGCGATCGGCAGCAAGGTGATCGCGCGCGAGACCCAGGGCGCGATCCGCAAGAACGTGACCGCCAAGTGCTATGGTGGCGACATCACCCGCAAGCGCAAGCTGCTCGAGAAACAGAAGGAGGGCAAGCGCCGCATGAAGCAGATCGGCACGGTCGAGGTGCCCCAGGAGGCGTTCCTGGCGGTGCTCAAGGTCGAACGATAAAAGGAGCCCCATGTCGTCCAAACCCCGGTCCACCCTGCGGGAGTACGTGGAGGCGGCGCTGTGGGCGCTGGTCCTGACGCTGTTCCTGCGCGCCTTCGTGATCCAGGCCTTCCGCATCCCTTCCGAATCCATGCGCGACACCCTGCTGGTGGGCGATTTCCTGTTCGTCAACAAGTTCGAATACGGGCCGAAGATCCCCTTCACCCACCTCCGGCTGCCGGGCCTCAGGGCCCCGAAGCGCGGCGACGTGATCGTGTTCCAGTTCCCGCAGGATCCCAGCAAGGACTTCATCAAGCGCTGCATCGCGACCGGGGGGCAGACGCTCCAGGTCACGGACAAGCAGGTCGCGGTGGACGGCGAGAAGCTGAACGAGCCATACGCCATCCACACCGATCCCTCGGTGCGCCCGGCCGGCTTCGAGTTCCGCGACAACTACGGGCCATACACCGTGCCGGCGGGGGAGCTGTTCATGATGGGGGACAACCGCGACAACTCGAACGACAGCCGCTACTGGGGCCCGCTCAAGATGGACCTGGTGAAGGGCCGCGCGATGTTCATCTACTGGTCGTGGGATGGAGGCCGGAGCTGGCCGCGATGGAACCGCCTGTTCAACATCATCCACTGAGCGACGGCGCGGCGACCGAGGGCCCGGGGGCGCGCGCGCGGCGCGAGGCCCGCCTCGGTCTCTACGTCCACGTGCCGTTCTGCGCCGTGCGCTGCAGCTACTGCGATTTCTCGAGTGGCGCCGCGTCGCGCGCGAGCATTGAGCGTTACCTCGGAGCACTTGAGCTCGAGATCGCGGCGCGCGCACCCGCCGCCCGGGGCCTCCGCTTCAGCTCTGTGTTCTTCGGCGGCGGTACGCCGTCCGCGCTCTCGGCGCGACATTTCCGGCGCGTGTGGCGGGCGCTGCGCGCGGAGCTCGAAATCGCGCCCCACGCCGAGATCACGCTCGAGGCCAATCCCGAGTCGGTGCGCGAGCCGTTGCTCGAGGCCTGGGCCGAAGCCGGCGTCAACCGTCTCTCGATGGGGGCGCAGAGCTTCGTCCCCGAGGAGCTGGAAGCGCTGGGGCGCATCCATCGCGCCGATCGACCGCGCGCGGCGGTAGCACTGGCGCGCGCCTTCGGCTTTCGCAGGCTCTCGCTCGATCTCATGTTCGGCTTCCCCGGACACACCGCGGCCCGCTGGCGGCGCACGGTGGGGGAAGCGCTGGCGCTCGAGCTCGAGCATCTCTCGGCATACTGCTTCATTCCCGAGCCCGGGACGCCGCTCGGCAACGCCGTGCTGCGCGGCGAGCGCCGCCTGCCATCGCCCGCGGCGCAGGCCGCGGCCTACCGCACACTCGGCGAGTGGATCGCGCCCGAGGGCTACGCCTGCTACGAGACCTCCAACTTCTGCCGCCCGGACGCCGAGGCGCGGCACAACCTGGTCTACTGGCTGCGACGCCCCTACCTCGCACTCGGCCCCTCCGCCCACGGCCTGATCGGAGGCGCGCGCTACGGCAACCATTATGCGCTCGAGCGCTGGGCCGTATCACTCGAGGCCGGCATGCTTCCCGAGGCGGAGCGCGAAACCGAGACCCCGGAGTCGGTGGCGCGGGAGATCGTGATGCTGGGCCTCCGGCTCGCGCGCGGGATCGACGCGCGCGACTACGGAGCCGCCGCTTGGCGCGCGGTCGAAGCGCGCTACGGCGCGGGAATCGCGCGCGCGCTTCGAGAGGGCCGACTGGAAGCGACGCCGGCCGGGGTGCGGGTTCCGCCGCGGTTCCGCTTCGTGGCCGACGACGTCATCGCCTGGCTCGAGGCGCGCGCCGAACGCGATGCCGAAACACTCGCGCGACCGGGGTGGCCCGCGGTGGCGCTGGCGGGTTGACGCTTCCCGACCCGCCCGCGTAACTTGATTCCATGTCCGAGCCTGCATTCCCCGGTCGGTACACCGATCAGGACCCCGATCTGAGCCATCGGCAGCGCGACGTGTTCGCCGCCCTCGTCACGCTGCACGGCCGCAGCGCGCGGCCCGTGGGGTCCGAGGTGCTGGCCCATTCGGCGGGAATCCCGCTCTCCTCCGCCAGCATCCGGGGCGCGCTCGCCGAGCTCGAGTCGGCCGGCCTGCTCGAGCGTTCGCACGCCTCGGCGGGGCGGGTGCCGAGCCCGCGCGGCTACCGGTTCTTCATCCGCACGCTGCTCACCCCGGCGGTGCTGCCGATCGGGCTCATGGCGCAGGTGGACGAAACGCTCACGCGCTCGGCGCGCGACGTCGAGCACCTGCTCCACGAGGCCTCGCGCCTGCTCTCGTCGCTCACCCACCAACTGGGACTCGCGCTGGCCGACTCGCTGGACCGGGAGTCCCTGACCCGGCTCGACCTGGTGGCGACCGATCCGCGCCACGCGCTGCTGGTGCTCAACCTGGGCCCGAGCGCGGTGCGTACCCTCGCGCTCGCGCTCGAGAGCCCGCTCGACGCGGGCGAGCTGGAGGCCGTGGAGGCGGTGCTGCGCGAGCGGCTGCTCGGCCGCACCCTGGCCGAGGTTCGTGAGCGCCTCGCCGCCGATCCCGAGCTGGTGCGCCACAGCGCGGTGTGCATGGTCGCGCGCGCGGCGAGTGCCAGCTGGGCGCAGCCGGTCACGACTCCGCTCTTCAGCGCGGGCGCGATGCACATGGCGGAGCAGCCCGAGTTCGCGGGCTCGCCGCGGCTCGGCCCCATCCTTCGCGTGGTGGAGACCGGATCGCCGCTCGACCGGCTGATGGTCGCGAGCGTGGAGGGGCAGGCCGCGGTGCGGGTGGGAGTCGACGAGGACCTGGCGCTCGCGGGCTGCAGCCTGGTGAGCTACGCGCTGCCGGGCTCCATCCATGGCGCGGTCGGGGTGCTGGGGCCGCTGCGTATGGACTACGCCCAGGCGCTCGCGGTGGTCGATGCGGTTGGCGCGCGCGTCGCCGACCTGCTCGCGTCATGAGCGTGAGGCCGAACGGCTCCGAGCACCCGGGTCTCGAGCCGCTGCCGGACGCGGCGCCGCCGGCCGCGGGGGCGGGCGGCCCGCCCGAGGCCGGGCTCCCGGCCTCTGAAGAGGGGGCCGCGGCCCCGGACCCAGGTCCGGTGGAGGCCGGGGCCGACGAGCTGCGCGACCGCTGGCTGCGCGCCGAGGCCGAGCTGCAGAACCTGCGGCGCCGCGCCGTGCGCGAGCGCGAGGAGGCGTGGCGCGCGGCCGAGGAGGGCGTGCTGCTCGAGCTGATCGCCGTGCTGGACGATCTCGAGCGGGCGCTCGAGGCGGCGCGCGAGGCGGGCGCCGCCGAAGCCTGGATCGAAGGCGTTCAACTCACCGCCGGCGGAATCCGCGAGCGGCTCGCCCGCTACGGCGTGACCGTGCTCGATCCGCTGGGCCAGGCGTTCGATCCGCGATTCCACGAGGCCCTGCTCGAGATCGACGCGCCGGAGAAAGCGGCCGGCGCGGTGGTGCAGGTGGTGCAGCGCGGCTACGCGCGGGGCGACCGCGCGCTGCGCGCCGCGCGCGTGGTGGTCGCACGGCTCCATGCGGGAGGCGAAGGGTAGATGACGCGCCGCGATTTCTACGAAGTGCTGGCGGTGCCCCGCGGCGCGAGCGAAGAGGAAATCCGGAAGGCCTACCGCAAGATCGCCTTCCAGAACCATCCCGACCGCAACCCCGGAGACAAGGCCGCCGAGCAGAAGTTCAAGGAGGCCACCGAGGCATACGAAGTGCTGCGCGATCCCGAGAAGCGCGCGCGCTACGACCAGTTCGGGCACGCGGGTGTGGGAAGCGCTACCGGCGCCGGACGCGGCGTGGACTTCAGCGGCTTCGATCTGGCCGACGCGCTGCGCGCGTTCATGCGCGACTTCGGCGGGGACATGGGCGGGTTCGAGGAGTTCTTCGGCGGGGGGCACCCGCGGGGCGGGCGGGGTCAGGTGCGCGGAGACGACCTTCAAGTTCGGCTCAAGCTGCCGCTCGAGGAGATCGCCTCCGGGGTGGAGAAGAAGATCCGGGTTCGCCACCTGCGCGCCTGCGGAGACTGCGGCGGCAAGGGCGGGAGTGGAGAGAGCACGTGCCCCCAGTGCCAGGGCCGCGGCCAGGTGCGGCACGTTCAGCAGACTTTTCTCGGGCAATTCGTGAACGTCGCCACCTGTCCGGCCTGTGGCGGCGATGGGCACGTGCTGCGCGAGCCGTGCAAGACCTGCGAGGGCGACGGGCGCGTCAGCGCCACCGACACGATCGCGGTCAAGGTGCCGCCCGGGGTCACGAACGGCAACTTCATCCCGCTGCGCGGCATGGGCGACGCCGGCCCGCGCGGCGGATCGCCGGGCGATCTCATCGTGCTCATCGAGGAGAAGCCACATCCGGTCTTCGAGCGCGACGGCGACGACCTCAAGATCGAGGTGCCGGTTCAATTCTCGACCGCGGTGCTGGGCGGCAAGGTCGAGGTTCCGACGCTCGCGGCCGGCCCGGTGAATCTCGAGGTCCCGGCCGGCACCCCCAGCGGACGCGTGCTGCGCGTGCGCGGCAAGGGGCTCCCCGCGCTGCGAGGAGGCGGACACGGCGATCTCATGGCGCGGGTCAGGATCTGGGTGCCGGGTAAGGTGTCGGGGGAGGAGCGGCGCCTGCTCGAAGAGTTGCGCCGCGCCGAGAGTCTCAAGCCGCCGAAGCCCGGCCGAACGCTGTTCGAGCGCGTAAAGGATGCCTTTGGCGGGTGAGCCCCCTTCGTTCGTGTTCGCGCCGGAACTGGGCCCGGCCGGCTCGCGGCTCGTGCTCTCGCGCGAAGAGGGTCACTACCTCGCGCGGGTGTGCCGCGCGCGGGTCGGCGATCCTGTCACCGCCACCGACGGGCGCGGCGCTCTCGCGCGGCTGAGGCTTGCGTCGCTCGGCCGCGACGCCGAGGCCGAAGTGGAGTTCGTGGAGCGCGCGGAGCGGGAGCGACGCGCGTGGGTGCTGTGCGGCGCGCCGGAGGGCGAGCGCGCCGACTGGCTGATAGAAAAGCTCGCAGAATTCGGGGTCGCCGCGTTTCAGCCGATCGACTGCGCGCGCGGGCGCTGGGTGCGGGCCGCCGGCCGGGCCGGGCGCTGGCGCCGGCTGGCGATCGCCGGCCTGCGGCAGTCGCGGCGCCGCTTCCTGTTGGAGCTGCGGGAACCGGCGGAATTCGAGTCCGTGGTGGCGGCAATCCCCGCGGACGCTACCCGCTGGCTGGCGGATCCCCTGGGGCGGCGACCGGGGTCGGCTGGACCGGAGGAGGGGCTCTCGGTCGGGGTAATCGGCCCGGCGGGCGGTTGGAGCGGTCCCGAGAGGGTCGTGCTCGAGGGTGCGGGATTCGAGCCTATATGCCTCGCGGACGGGCGATTGAGAGCTGAAACCGCGGCGCTCGCGTGGGCCGCCTGGTGGTCGCTCGGCGCGGCCTGATCCCTGCTGCGGGAAGCCGTCCGCCGCGGTCTGGCCACCGGCGGAAGAGGCCTATCCTCCGCTGGCCTTGACGGATGCGGGGAGCCCACCATAAACTGGCGTTGCCGATGTCGCGCCCGTGGACTCCCCGGCGCGTTCGTAATGCTTTGTGCACATCATGTTTCCATTTTCTATTGAGGGCTGAGAGGGGGGGATTTATTGCCCGGAATCAGGGTGAAGGACGGAGAGTCCTTCGAGAGCGCCCTGCGTCGTTTCAAAAAGAAGTGTGAGAAGGCCGGTGTCCTATCGGACTTGCGCCGTCATCAGCACTTCGAGAAGCCCAGCGAACGGCGCAAGCGCAAGCTGAATGCCGCGAAGCGCAAGAATCTCGCGCGGCGGCAGCAGGAGAACTAGCCGAACTGGACGGGTTGCGGAGCTTCACGACGCTCGACTGGCTGATCGTTCTGCTGGTGATGCTTTTCGCCTTGCGGGGACTGATTCGCGGCACGATCGGGCAGGTCTTTGCCATGCTCGGGCTGCTCACCGGTCTGTGGGCGGCGGGCTGGGTCGCGCAGTGGGTCGGTCAGCATTGGCAGTCTGCCCGACCCGCTGTCGTGTTTTTGGCCCTGCGCTGGCTGGTCGCTGGATTGAGCGGACTCGCGCTCGCGGCGCTATTCCAGTGGTGGGGTGAACTGCTGCGCGGTGCGGTAAAGAAGACCCCGCTCGGCTGGGTGGATCGCATGGGCGGCATGGCGGTGGGCGCGGGCCTCGGGCTCGTGGTGGCCGGTCTCGTCATGATGGGCGCTCTGCTCGTGACCTGGCCGCGGGTGGTGAGCCACACGGCTGTCCGCTCGCGCCTCGCGATCCCGCTCGTGGCGGGCGGCGTACAGTTGTGCGGCGTGGATGACAGGTACTTCCCCGGCAGCACCTGGCTCAGGCAACATTTCCTTTCGGCCCAGCGACGCGCGCATTCGCGGTTCCAACATTCCTGAGCGTCGGGCTGGCCGCATTCGTCGGTTCGGATCGGCGTGGACGCCCATTCCCTTCAACTGCTGGAGTTCGATCGCGTGACGGAGGCCATCGCGGCGCGTGCGGAGTGCGCGCGCGCAGCCCGCTCGCTCACGTGCTGGCGTCCCATGGCGGACGCCGGCGCGCGGCGGCTCGAAAACGCGCTCCTCGCCGAATCCATCCGCCGCCAGGGCGAGCCTGGCGGCTGGTGTTCCGTGGGGAGCGGCGAGCTCGGACCGCGGCTCGAGCGCGAACTCGGCGAGGGGCTCGACGGGCCGGGGCTGGTCGAGGTGCTGACCTGGCTGGAGGCCGCGCGTGATACGGCCCGGGCGTGGTCGGCCCCGGATCTCGAGGCGCGCCATCCGGGGCTCGCTGCGCGGGTGCGTGAGCTGCCGGGAATGGAGGTGCTGCGCGAGCGGCTCGCGCGCTCGCTCGAACCCGACGGCCGCGTGAGCGATGACGCGTCGCCGGTGCTCCAGCGCGCGCGCGCCGGGCTTGCGGTCGCCGAGCGCGACCTCGAGCGGCGCCTCGCCCGCTGGTCGAAGCCGTTCGGCGAGGGCGCATACGTCACGCGCCACGGGGACCGCTTCGTGGCGCTGGTGCCGGCGGCAGGCTTTCCGCGCCGGCGCGGCATCGTGCACGACGTCTCGGGCAGCGGACAGTCGCTGTTCGTCGAGCCGATCGAGATGTGCGACGCCAACAACCGGCTGATCGAGCTGCGCGCCGAAGCACTCGAGGAGGAGCGCCGCATCCTGCGCGAGCTGGCCTCCATGGTGTTCGCGGCGGCGGACGCTCTGGCGGTGCTGGAGGAGACGCTGGTTCACCTCGACACGCTGCGCGCGCGCGCGCGCTGGGCGAGCGAGTTTGGCGCGATCGTCATCGAGCCCCGGGGCGAGCGGCTGAGGCTGCTCGGCGCCCGGCATCCGCTGCTGGCGATGAGCGATCGCCGCGAAGCCGTGGTGCCGCTCGATCTGGAGCTGGGGCCCGAAGCGCGCCTGCTGCTGGTGAGCGGGCCCAACATGGGTGGCAAGACCGTGCTGATGAAGACCGTGGGGCTGGCGGTGGCGCTCGGGCATGCGGCGCTTCCGGTGCCCGCGACCGAGGGCAGCGAGCTTCCCGAGATCGAGATCATCCTGGCGGACCTGGGCGACGAACAGTCCGTGGAGCAGGGACTGTCGACGTTCGCCGCGCGCCTGCGCACGCTGCGCGCGATGGCCGAGCAGGCGGGACCGCGGAGCCTGCTACTGTGCGACGAGCTCGGGGCCGGCACCGATCCCGATGAGGGCGCGGCCCTGGGTCGTGCGCTGATCGAGCACTTCGCGGCGCGCCGCGCGTGGGGGGTGATGACCACCCATCTCGGGAGCCTGAAGCGGGTGCCGGGCGAGGTGCCCGGGGTGTGCAGCGGCTCGCTCGAGTTCGATCCCGAGACCCTGACCTCTCTCTACCGCTTCCGCAGAGGCGTCCCCGGTGCGAGCCATGCGCTCGCGGTCGCGGGTCGGCTCGGCTTCCCGCCCGAGGTGCTGGAACGGGCGCGCGCGCTGACGCCCGATTCGTCGCGCGAGATCGAGCGACTGCTGGAGTCGCTCCACGCCACCCAGGGTCGGCTGGATCAGGAGACCGCTGCGCTGCACGCGGCGCGCGAGGCAGCCGCGGCCGAGGCGGCGCGGCATCGCGAGCTCACGGCGAGCGCGCGCCAGGAGCTCGAGGCTTTGAAACGGAGACTCACCCGCGAAGCGCAGGCCCTGCTCGCCAACGCGCGCGAGCTGTGGCAGACGGTGCAGCGCGAGGCGCGGCGCGCGGAGAAGCGGCGTTCGGGCGCCGACGAGCTGCGCGCACGGCTGACCGCGGTCGAGGGCGAGGCGGAGCGCCTGGAGCGCGAGGCGGCGGCGGCGCTCGGAGCGGAGACGGGTGCCGCCGGTGAATCGCTCGCGCCGGGCGCGCTCGCCCTCGGCCAGCGGGTGCGCGTGCTGGACCTGGGCGTCGAGGCCGAGGTGGTGAGCTTGCCGGATGCCGAGGGAAAGGTGGCGCTGAGAAGCGGGAGCTGGAACATCCAGAGTCACGTCAGCCGGCTGGTGCGCCCGGCCGAGGGGGCCGCCGCGCCGCGGCGCGCGGTCGCAGGCGGGGCGAGTTGGACGGCGGCGGACGAGGCCCCGCCGCTCGAGGTCGATCTCCGGGGGATGGAAGTGGACGAGGCCCTGATCGCACTCGATAGGGGGCTCGACCGCGCGGTCGTGAGCGGCCTGTCGGACCTTCGCATCGTGCACGGGGTGGGTCGCGGGGTCCTGCGCGCCGCCGTCGAGCGCCACCTGCGCGGCCACCCGCAGGTCTCAGCACAGCGCCTCGGCGCGGTGGGCGAGGGTGGTCGAGGCGTGACCGTGGTGAGGCTGCGGTGAGCGTGATGGCCAGCGTGAACCGGAACACCCGCGGTCCGGACGAGTGGGTGGAGCGTGTGCGCGCCGCGAGCGACATCGTCGAGGTCGTGCGCCAGACGGTGAGTCTCAAGCGCGTGGGACGGAACTGGGTCGGGCTGTGTCCGTTCCACAAGGAGAAGACGCCCTCGTTCTCGATCCATCCCGAGCGCCAGTTCTACCACTGCTTCAGCTGCCGGGTGGGAGGCGACGTCTTCAAGTTCGTCCAGGAGAGCGAGAAGGTGGGATTCCTCGAGGCGGTCGAGCTGCTCAGCCGCCGCGCCGGCATCCCGGTGCCGGAGCAGCGCGGCGCGGGACCCGACCGCGGCGCGCGTGCGCGGCTCGAGGACGCGCTCGAGGCCGCGGCCACCGCCTACGAGCAGTGGCTGGGGGATCCCGCGATCGGCGCGCAGGCCCGTGCCTATCTCGAGCGCCGCGGGATCGCGCGCGAGACCACGCGCGCGTTCCGGCTGGGCCTGGCACCGGCCGGGTGGGAGCACCTGGTGCAGCGCCTGCGCGGGCGCGTCGACGACGAGCTGTTGATCCAGGCCGGCCTTGTGGTCCGGCGCGCGCCCGAGGGGGAGGGTGGTACCGGGCGCGGCGGGGTCTACGATCGCTTCCGCAACCGGCTCATGGTGCCGCTGGTCGTGCCGGGCGGGAAGGTGGTGGGCTTCGGCGCGCGGGCGCTCGCCGCGGAGGACCAGCCGAAATACCTCAACTCGCCCGAGACGCCGCTCTATCACAAGGGCTCGTTCCTGTTCGCGCTGGAGCAGGCGCGCCGCCGGGTCGAGCCCGAGGGCGAAATGATCGTGGTCGAGGGCTACTTCGACGCCATCGCGCTTCATCAGGCCGGACTTGGCAACTGTGTCGCGACCTCGGGCACCGCGCTGACGCCGGAGCAGGCGCGCCTGCTCAAGCGCGCGGTTTCGCGGGTCGCGCTCACCTACGACGGCGACGCCGCGGGGCGCGAGGCCATGATGCGCTCGCTCGGCGTGCTGCTCGGCGAGGGGCTCGACGTATGGGTGGTGGATCTGCCGCAGGGCGACGACCCCGATTCCCTGGTGCGCCGCCGCGGGGCCGAGGGATGGGCCGAGCTGCGGCGGCAGGCCGCGGATCCGGTCGAGTTCATCCAGCGCCACGTGCTGCGCCGGACCCAGGCCGAGCCCGGGCCGGGCGCTCCCGATCCGCGCGAGCGCGCGCTGCAGGCGGTGGTCGCGCTGGGCGCGGCGGTGCCGGATCCGATCCGCGTGAAGCTGCTGTTCGAGCGCGCCGAGCAGGTGCTCGGCATCGCGCCGCGGGTGCTCGAGCGGGCGCTGGCGCTCAGGCGTTCGGGCCAGGGCGCGGACCGCCCGCTGGCGGCGGCGGTGCGCGAGGAGCGCCGAATCGAGCACGGGATCGAGCGCGAGCTGCTTCACGCTCTGGTGCAGGCCCCGGAGGCGCTCGCGGAGGCGCGCGAGACCGTGAGCCCCGGCGACTTCCGCGATCCGGCGTGCGCCGCGGTGGCGCACTGGCTGTGGGGCGGGGGCGAGGGTCTTCCGGAAGCAGAGGCCGCGAGTGTGCTCGCCCGCGAGCTCATGGCGTCGGGCCCCGAAGCGTACGACTGGCTGTCGGCGGCGCGCGGGGCCACGCGGCGCCTGGTCGTGCGCCGCCTCAAGCAGCTGAAGCACGAACGCGAGCTGGAGCTCAAGGGCTCCGCCTCGGATCCCGAAACGGAACGAAGACTGAGCCGTGAAATCTACGAGATCGCTCTCTCTCTGAAGAACCTCAGCGGAACATAAAAGGAGATCCTCACCTCATGACCTCTGCGACGGCGAAGAAAGAGATCAAGCAGAAGGCCAAGGCCGAGAACCGCAAGCGCATGGAGGAAATTCGCTCGCTCGCGCTGCGTCAGGGCTACGTCACCGAGGACCAGGTGGTGTGGCTGCTGGATGACGACCAGGATCCGGAAGTGCAGGTCGAGCAGATGGAGGAGATCCACTCCATGCTCAACCAGATGCACATCGAGGTGTTCGCGAGCGAGGAGGAGGCCCAGGAGCGCGTCCGGAAGCTCCGCAAGATCGAGGACAAGAAGCCCACGGCGGCCAGCAAGGCGGCGCCCCAGCAGCCGGTACGCTACGACGATCCGGTGCGCATGTACCTGCGCGAGATGGGCCGCGTGCCGCTGCTCACCCGCGAGGGCGAGGTCGAGATCGCGCGGCGCATCGAAGCCGGGGAGCGCCAGGTGGTCTCGGCGCTGTTCCGCGCCGAGCCCGCGGTGCGCGAGATTCGCGGCCTGCTCAAGAAGCTCAAAGAGGGCCTGCTCAAGATCGAGGACTTCATCAAGGTGGACGCCGAGGCGGCCACCGAGCAGGCACTCAAGAAGGAGCGCCAGCGCGCGGTCAGGATCCTGGAGCGCGTATTCGTCCTGCAGAAGCGCGACAACGACATGCTCGAGCGCCAGGACGGACGCATGACCGACCGCCAGCGCTCCACGCTGCAGGCCAACTTCGCCAAGGTCGAGGCCGAGCTGACGCAGGAGCTGCACAAGCTCTCGATGAACCCGCGCATGGTCGATGGCATGTCGCGGCCGATCAAGGACCTCGCCGAGCGGCTGGTCGAGATCGAAGATGTGACGGCGGCCCTGGAGCGCCGCTTCGGACACAGCGTGGACGAGATGAACGGCTTCGCGCGGCGGCTCAAGAAAGGCCCGCGCGAGCTGCGCGCGGTACGGCGCGACTCGAGCCTGCAGCCCGCCCAGATCGCCGAGTTCATGAACGACCTCAAGAACCTCAAGAAGGAAGTGAGGAGGGTCGAAGACGAGGCCCGCATGTCGCACGAGCACCTGCTCGAGCTCTACCGCCAGATCAAGGACGGCGAGCGTTCCACCGGGCAGGCCAAGAAGGAGATGATCGAGGCCAATGTGCGGCTCGTGATCTCGATCGCCAAGCGCTACACCAACCGCGGCCTCGAGTTCCTCGACCTGATCCAGGAGGGCAACTCGGGCCTGATGCGCGCGGTGGACAAGTTCGACTACACCAAGGGCTACAAGTTCTCGACCTATGCCACGTGGTGGATCCGCCAGGCCATCACCCGCGCCATCGCCGACCAGGCGCGCA
>CAZYQK010000092.1:0-13358 GCA_964650245.1 uncultured bacterium
GTGGCGCGCGCGAGCGGGGCCGTGAGCGTGGCGCGCGCGCTGCCGGTGTCGAGCAGTGCGGCGCCGCGCGGAAGCGAGCCGGCCGCGCGCTCGATCAGCGCCGGCAGCGTGTCGACCGGCGTGGCGAGCACCGCGAGTGCTACGCCGGCGCACGCGGCCTCGAGCGAGCGAGCGGCTTCGTCGATGGCGCACGCGGCCAGCGCCCGCCGGAGCGCCGCGCGATCGCGGTCGAAACCGACACGTCGCCAGCCGCCCTGCCTCGCGAGCGCGAGCCCGATGGATCCGCCGATCTGCCCGAGACCGATGAGCGCGACGCGCCGCCCGCGGCGCGGGCCCCGCGCCACGCTCCCCGCGGTGGCGTCCGCTGCGCCCGGCAGGTCCGGCCGCAGCGCCGCCGCCCCGTCGAGGTACACCGGCTTGAGCCTCGCCCCGGCGCGCACGCCGCTCACCGTGAGCAGCACGCGCACCACGCGCGGCAGCGATCCCGGCACGCCCATCTCGCGGGCTCCGAGCAGCGGCACGTCGGTCCAGCCCAGCCGCCGCGCCGCGTGTGCCGGGAAGTCGGCGTCGAGATCGGGGGTCGCGGTGAACACCGCGCTCACGATCTGCGACTTCGCGAGCCGGTTGGCTTCGAGCAGGGCGACCAGCAGGCGCGCGGTCGCCTCGTGGATTTCGGTCGCGCGGTTCGACGCCACTTGAATCGCGCCGCGCACCGCCGCGATCGAGGCGCCGCCGCGCGTCGGGGCGTTGCCGCCGCTTCGGGTCCGGGACATGAGTCCTCCGTGTGGTGCCGCGGGGCGGTAAACGCGAAACCCACCTCCGCGTGCGGAAGTGGGTCGTTCGTGGCCGCGCTGATCGTCAGGCGCTCACGCCGGAGCCCACCCCGCGTCGGGGTAGGCGTAGGTGTAAGCGCGCGCGCGAATCAGCATGGCGAAATGTTACGGGGGCGCGTCGGAGCGGGTCAAGCGTGCAATGCCGGCCGGACTCGACGTCACTTTTTCCCCGGATCAATAGGGTTCTGCGGCGACGGGCCGGTGACCGATCCGCCTTTGGGCGGCTTCGGGTTCGCGGGGCCGGCCGTGGGCTGATAGCCGTCCTTCTGGATCCTCTGCGGATTGCTGCGGGGGCCGCCTTCTTTGCCGGACTTGGGTGTCATCTACTCCTCCGCGTTGAACAATTCCGTGAAGTGACAGTCTTCGTATCGAATCACCATCCCGAAGTTGCCCTCGACGCGCTCCGTGAACCGGCCGCGTTCGTCGACTCTCCACACATCCTGTACGTAAACATCGGGCGAACCCGGGAACGAGGAGGCGAATGACTCGGGGCCGAAGTAGCCACCGAATCGCTCGCCGTTCTTCAGGTGAAACAGGATCCAACACGGCTTTCGTTTCGTGAAGAAGAAATCCCAGGCACTGGGCATCGGGTGCTGCAGCCACTGCCTCGCCCAGCGAGAAACGCGGGCACGATAGATGCCGAGAGCGAGCATCCCCGGCGACACGACGAGCACGAAGACCCAGGCAGCGATCCACAGCGAACGCGAGCGGTCCGCGATGCCGGAGTCGGATAGCCACGCCACGAGCCAGAACCAGAGTCCAAGATTGAGCATGCTGAACGCGACGATCTCGACCAGAGTCGCGCTGAGATCGCGCCGCTCGGAGGGGACGAAGAGATCGAAGGTCTTGAGTGCCACGAAACCCGGCACGACGAAGACGAGAAAGAGCTGCAGATTCTCGGGCGAGAGTTCAGGCATGGACCCCTCCGGATCACCGCGGATCGATCGGGGGCGGTGGGCACTCGCGGGGCACCCGCCAGAGTAGCACGGGAAGGGGGACAGCAAGGCCGGCGTTTTGGGCGGACGCATGTCCCATCGGTTCGCCAGAGTGGGGCCTGGAACCCCTCTCGCCGCGGGCTTCACGCGGGGCGGTCGCCTGCTAACGCTGCGGCGCGGCGCCGCCCTCCGGCACGGTCGCCGGGGCTGCGCTCGGCGCGTCTGATGCGCGCGAATCCCGTCGGACCTCTCCGCCCGGCGCAGTCGCCTCCTGCGGGCCGTAAAGCTTCTCGAAGTACTCCCGCACCATGCGGTGCGCGGAGAAGCGGGTCTCGGCCATGCGCACGCTGGCCGCCATCATCCGCGTCCAGCGCGCGCGGTCGCCCCACGCCGGCAGCACGTCGCGCTCGATGGCTTCGTGGAGCGCGCGCAGGTCGCGCTCGTCGCTGCCGGGGCTCCCGTCGCCGATCGCCCAGCCGGTGACGCCGTGCTCGCAGCCCTCGGCCCACCAGCCGTCGCGGATGCTCAGGTTGAGCACGCCGTTCAAGGCGGCCTTCATCCCCGAGGTGCCGCACGCTTCGAGCGGGAGGATCGGGTTGTTGAGCCACACGTCGCAGCCGCGCACCATGCCGCGCGCCACGCTCAGGTCGTAGTCCTCGAGGAACGCGATGCGTTCCGGATGCTCGCGCTGGGCGCGCGCCAGGCGCGCGATGATGGCCTTGCCGTGCCGGTCGTCGGGGTGCGACTTGCCGGAGAAGATCAGATTCACGCGGCGCTCGGCGAGCAGCCGCTCGAGCCGCGCCGAATCCCGCAGGATGAGATCGCCGCGCTTGTAGGCCGCGGCGCGGCGGGCGAAGCCGATCCACAGCGCGCCCGGGTCGAGAGCGACGCCGCTCCGGCGCTCGACCTCGAGCCGGAACGCCGCGCGGTTCTGCTCGTGCGCCGCCCACAGCGCTCCCGGGTCGCCCTGCGCGGTGCGGATCGCGTCGGACTGCCAGGTGCGGGGATGCACGCCATTGGTGATGGCGGCGATGGGCGCCGCGTTCTCGACGTGCTCCCACATCGCGCGCGCGGTGCGGCCGTGGAGCTCGGACACCGCGTTCGCGGCCCGCGAGAGCCTCAAGCCCGCGACCGTCATATTGAATGGATCGCCGCCGATGTCGCGCATCTCGGCGCCCGAGAGCTGGAGGCACGCCCCCATCCGGCGCAGATCCTTGAGCGAGTGTTCTTCGTTGCCGGCCTTCACCGGGGTATGGGTGGTGAACACGATGCGCTGGCGGACGTCGGCCCACGCCTCCTCGAACGAGCGCCCGGTCTCCATGCGCTCGGCGATCATCTCGATCCCGGCGAACACCGCGTGGCCTTCGTTGAAGTGGTAGGTCGAGATCGGGACGCCGAGCCAGTTGAGCGCGCGCAGGCCCCCGATGCCGAGCAGCATCTCCTGCGCGACGCGCACGTCGCTCCCCGCCTCGTAGAGCCGGTGCGTGATCCACCGGTCCTCGCCGCGTGCCGGCTCGATCAGGTAGAGCGGCACGTGCCCGAAGCGGTCGGTGACCCACACCACGCACGGGACTTCCTTGCCCCGCACCCGTACCCGCACCCGCACCCGGGTGTCCTTGAGGAAGCTGCTGTCGTACCCGGGGAATTCTTCGAACGGCTCGCCGTCGGCGCCGATCCGCTGCACGCAGTAGCCGCGGTCCCAGCGCAGGCCCACGGCGACGACCGGGAGCTCGAGGTCGCGCGCCGACTTGATGAAGTCGCCCGCCAGCACCCCGAGCCCCCCGGAGTAGATCGGGAACGACTCATGGAGTCCGAACTCCATGCACAGGTAGGCGACGTGCGGGGAGCGTTCGTGCATGGTTCGGGAGAGCCGGTCCTTCCTTAGACGGTGGGCGGAGGATGAGACGGGCGGCCGCGGCGGGCTGTCGTGCCCGTCACCTGAGTATCGGCACGCCGGGGCGGCGGCATGCGCTCCCGGACGCTCAACTCGTGGCGGCGGTGCCGGCCTGGTCCGCCGCCGAGCCCTCCATCACCCAGCGCACGCCCTTCGAGCACGGGCAGGTGCCGCCCACGCGCTTGAGCTTGGGCATCTTCGTGATCGCGTCCTTCACGGCGAGCGTGCCGGCGGCCACCCCTCGCAGCGCCTCGGCGTAGTTCCGCATGTCGCGGCTGGCGACGTAGCCCTCGTTCAAGTTCTTCGCCAGGTAGCGCAGGTATTCCTCGGCGTCGGTGAAGGTCTCGCCTTCGATCCCCACCATGCCGAACGCCGGCTCGCCCTTGCGCCGGAAGAAGCGCCGGTCGGGCATGCGCAGCAGGTCCTCGTGGCGCACGCCGTGGTGCGCGCCGCGGGTCTGCTCGAGCTCGTCCAGCGCCTGCTCGGCCCGCTCCGGCGCGTAGTCCGGGAAGCGCGCCCGGATGAAACGCGCGTTGATGTCGCGGATCATCTTCTGCACTTCGTCGATGTAGCGGTCCTGCGCCTCGCGGTTCTTCATGTCCTTGAACCCGAATTTCACGTTCTTGTCCCCGCCGCGCTCGTCGCCGAACATCTCGAGCCCGCGCGGCAGCCACTTGTTGATGGCGTGCTGAATCGCCGCCATGGTGATGAACGGATCGCCCTGCGCCGCGCGCAGCGCCCAGCGCCGGAGCGGGATGACGCCGGCGGCAAGGTGGAACGCCTCCTCGCGCAGCATGGGCGGCATGCTGTCGGCCATCGGCCGGTAGGCGCACACCCGCTGCATCGTGAGCTGGTACTTGCCGACGCGGTCGATGATCGCCGCGAACGTGATGTTGTCGATGAACGAGTCGTAGTCGAGGTTGAAAGCGTCGAGGACGTGGTTCCCGGTCTGCATCGACAGGATCTCCTCGACCATCTGCTCGCCCGTGACGCCGCCCGCGGCGTGGCTCCAGTCCTTGGAGAGCAGCAGGTGGATCATCTGGTAGCCGTGGCGAAGCTCCTCGGCCATCACGCGCAGCACCCAGTAGCGATCCTGGTCGTCGTCCGCGCGTTCGAGCGTGCCCGCGTGCTGCTGGATCGAGCCGAACTCGGTCGAGGCCTGGGCGCGGATGATCGCAAGCAGGTGTCTTGCCTCGTCCTCGGTGAGTTCGTCGGGATTGAGCCGCTTCTTCTCGCCCTTGTGATCGCCGATCTGGACCAGGTCGGAGGTGCCGAGCTCCAGCTTGGCGCACAGGCAGAACTGCTCGTCGGTCGGGAAGTATTTCTCCCAGTTGGCGAGCAGCGACTCGTAGTCCTTGAAGTTGTGACGACGCCAATGCTCGACGGCGTCGTGGTACTTCTTCTCCAGCGCAATGTTCTCGACCTTCATGTGGGCTCAGGCTCCGGGCTGAAGCTTCACTTCCAGCGCTTCGAGCGGGGAGGGCGCGAAGCCGAGCGCCTTGAGAAATCCCGAGACGCCGGCGTCCCGGCGATCGACCAGCGTCCGAATGGTCGTGGCACCCTGCCCGGCAAAGTGCGCCCGCATGGCGTCGAACATGAGCTTGCCCAGGTCGCGGCCTCGGAAATCGGGATGGATGCCGAAGCGCTCGATCCAGCCGCCCGGTTCCTCGAGGCCGAACTCCCCGGTGCGCACCTCGCCCAGCATGAACCCCACCACTCGACCCGCCACTTCCGCCACCATCGAGGCCTCGGGGTCACGTCGCAGGTAGTACATGACGCGCTTCTCCCAGACCTCCGGGCGGTACGTTCCGGTGATGCGCTCGTCGATCTTCACGATGCTCCCGATGTCGAGCTCGTCCAGGGGCCGGACGCGGGCCGGGGACTGCACATCGGGCATGATGGGCTCCGGATGGGGGTGAGCGGGGGCACGAAAGCGGAGGCAGATTAGCAGGTTCCCCCCTGAGATTGCAGCGGGTTCCGGGCGAGAGCCCGGCTGCGCGGCGCCCTGCGGGGACGCTGGCAGGCCCTGCCTATCCGACGGTCGAGGGGGCGCCCGGCGGCGTTCGCGCAAACAATCCACCGGCGATTGTGAAAAACGGTTTGGGGCCAGCAAACGTGAAAGGCGCAGAAAGCGGGCTTTCCGCAAGGATTTTGCCTTGCGTCCGGCCCGCCAAACGGCGACCATTGTTCACGGTTTCGTCAATTAGACGGGTCCCCCCGCCCCGGGCAACTGTGAGCGCTCGCGTGTGTCACCGCGATGGCACGGTCGCTCCTATCGAGGCGCCTGTCGGCCTGGAAAATTGATTCGTCTCTCTCGCTGAGCAACTTTTCTCGACCGGAGGCACCCATGATGCGAAATCGCCTACTAGGTTCGTTCCTGGGCCTGTCCGTCATCGCGCTCTTCGCAGGCGTAGCCGCGGCCCAGGCTCCATACTCAGCGCCGACCGTTGGTCTGGTGGATCGGGGTCTCTTCCGCCTCACGATCTCGATCACAGCGGGCGGGACAGGCGCACCGGCCGGCTTCACGATCCAGTGGATGAAGAAGAGTGACTACGATGCGCTGGGCGGAGTCTGGCCCGAAGAGGGGAATCCGGGGCTCAGGTACTGCCAGTGCTACGGCCCGTACACGCTGAATCAGTGGGCCGGCAATCCAATCATGGGCGCCGGAGAGACGTCGTACCTGCAGCTCGGCGACCTCGCGGATGAAAGCGGCCTCTACGGGAACGACTACAACCAGTTGCTGCCCGGCACGGATTACGTGATCCGTGGGTACGCCGAGGGCGACGGGGGCGGCGATCCGAGCGGCTTCTCGGCGACCCTGATCACGAGCACGCTGAGAAGCGAGTGCACCCAGGGCTTCTGGAAGACGCACGGGCCGGCCCCCTGCCACCAGGGCAACAACGCCAATGTCTGGCCGGGCGCGTGCTTTCCGATGACTCTCGGCGCCAACAGCTACACGGATGCTCAGATCTGCTCCATCCTGCTGCAACCAGTAGGCGGCAACGGCCTGGTCTCTCTGGCGCACCAGCTGATCACCACCCTGCTCAACGGCTGCAGCACGTCGGACCTGACGCCGATCCAGCCCACCATCAACCTGGCGCAGTCGTTGATCTTCAGCCTCGGCGGCCTCAAGGTGCCGCCCGTCGTCCCATCCGGATTCCTGTCCCCGGCCTCGACCAGCGACCTCACCGAGACGCTGGACGACTACAACAACGGCCTGCTCGGCGGCGTGGCGAACTGCCCGACCGGAGTGAGGACGAGCACGACCTGGGGCCGGCTGAAGTCGCTCTACCGGTAATCACGCGTCGCCACACGGCGGCCAGCCAGAAGGGCGGGGACATGGGAAATGTCCCCGCCCTTCGTATTGATCGGCGGTGGGGTGGGGTCGGCGCACGGTCGGCGACGGCGGTGGACCGGTGCCGGCGCGGCGGCTAGACGGGCGCCGCGCTCGCTCTCGCCGCGGCGCGCGCCTCGCCCGGCGCCAGCCGCTGCACCACCTCGATGCGCTCGTGGGCCGGCGAGCGGAACCACCAGCGCCAGCGCGCTGGAATCCCGCGCGCATCGGTGCGATTCCATCGCGGGCGCGCCACGTCGCCGCATAGCGCGTCGGCGAAGTCGGCGTCCACCGCCTCGGCCGCGAGCCATTCGGGCTCGGACGAGATCAGCGCGCGCCGGGGGCCGTCGAGTGCGGCCGCGTGATGCCGCTCGAGCTGGCGCGCGAGCCAGCTCACCATGCGCGGTCGCAGGTCGGAGAGCACGTTGAAGCAGTCGTGCGCGCCGCGCGGGTAGAAGATCAGCTCGCGCTCGCAGCGCGCGCCCTCGAAGATGCGCCACGCCTCGCTGCCGGGCGTGATGAGGTCGTGGCCGCCGCCCGAGATCATGAGGGGGCAGCGCAGCCCGTCCAGCACGCCGGCGAGCGTGATCTTATCTATCGTCGCGCCCATCTCGCGCTCGGTGATGTCGTACAGTGCGGCCAGCTCGCGGCGCATGCTGACGAGCGTGACGTTCCAGTAGATGTCGGCCGAATAGGGCGGGCTTACCGCGGCCACCGCCCGGATGCGCGGGTCGTGCGAGGCCATACGGATCGCGAGGAAGCCGCCCAGGCTCATGCCGAAGAACGCGACCGCGCCGGGATCCAGCTCGGGACGGGTCTCGATGTGGTTCAGGATCGCCGCGCCGATCGGCCGGGGCTCGGCGACCATGGACAGCCGATGGAAGGTCTCGCCGAGCCCCGGGCCGTCGAAGGTCAGAGTAGCCAGGCCGCGCTCGAGCAGGGCCTCGGACCACCAGTGCAGCTCCTCCCTCACCGCATTCGTGCCGTTGAACATCACCACCACGGGCGCCGGGCGCGCGCCGGGGGGAACGCGCAGATAGCCCTTCATCGGACGGCGCCGGAACACCACCTCGACCGGGATCGCGGGCGGATGGAAGAGCGGCGCCGCGAGCGCATAGGCGCGAACGCACGCTTCGTGGAGCGTGCGCTTGCGGTTCTTGTCGAGGAAGATCACGTACTGCGCGAAATTGTAGGCCGCCGAGGCCGCGAGAAAGCGAGCCGCGGCGTCGTCGGCGTGGCAGAGCGTGAGGGCGTCGCGGCCCGCCTGTTCGTGGGCGCGTCCCAGGCTCTCCCACTCGTCCACCCAGGAGGTGAGCCCGGTGATGCGGCCGAGCACGCGCTCGAGGTCGTCGGGGGAGACGCCGGCGTTCGTGAACTGGAGCTTGGCCCACGCCGGCATCTGCTGCGCGAGCCCGAACCGGAGGCTCAAGCCCACGAAGCCGGGCCGCAGCAACTGGCTGCGCAACAGGTGCGGCACCAGGAATTCGAGCCGACCGCCCTTGATCGTCATCGCGTGTTCCTCACCGGGAGCCGGTGTACCGCGCGTGTCCGCCGAGTGCCGGGGGCCGGCCTCTCCGATGGACACCGCTCCCGGGCGCTCGCCGATCCTTTGGAGTGCATCGCATGTGCCACCGGTGCGAAATGGTTTTCCGTGGGGCGGGGCGGGCGGCGACGGGCGGATTCTCAGTGCCGTGACGCCGGCAGCGCCGCGGGGAGGCGGGGTCGCGGGGCCGCGACCGCTCGCTTCGTTTCCCGCGCGTCAGCGATGGGTGAACAAGCGCCGGAGGTGGGCGAGGCGGCGCAACGCGGGCCGGTGCTCGGACCTCACGCGCGCCCGTTGACCGCCCGGCTGCGGCGCGCCCGTTGACCGCGCGCGGTGTCGCGGGCGTTCGTGGCCGTTACCGCGCGAGTCCGCCGCGGGCACCGCTTCGGTCATCCCCCGGCCGCGACCGCTGCACGGTATGCCTCGCGCAGCCGAAGTCCGATCTCGCGCCCGGGCATTCCGCGCTCCCCGAGGCGTGCAACCGGCACGACCTCCTGCACCGAGTTGGTGAGGAAGACCTCGTCGGCGGAGATGAGCGTCTCGCGCGTCAGCGCCATCTCGCGCGCGATGAGGCCGAGCGACGCGCAGGCCGCCATCGCCCACGCGCGCACGATGCCCGGCAACACGCCGCGCGACAGCGGCGGGGTCAGCGCCTCGCCGCGCACCACCGCAAACACGTTGCTGGTGGCGCCCTCGAACACCTCGCCGTCCGCGCCGCACAGCAGCGCCTCGTCGGCGTTCTGCGCCCGCGCCTCATCGCGCGCGAGCGAGTACGCGAGCCGGCTCGTGGTCTTGTAGCGGCCGAGCGCGCCGGGGTGGAACGAGCGCTTCGAGAAGATGACGCGCGCGTCGCCGCCGCGCGTTCCCTTCCATAGCCGGGCGGCGGCCGGCTCGGCCTCGACCCACGCCCCGGTCCGGGTCGGCCGGCCGCCCGGCACGCCGCGCGTCACGGTGAGGCGCGCCACCGCGTCCGACAGCCCTTCCGCGGCCAGCACCTGCGCGAGCCCGTGGCGCAGGCGCGAGGGCGCGGGCGGCACCGGGAAGCCGAGCTCGGCCGCGGAGAGCACGAGCCGCTCCATGTGGCGGTCCCACGCGAACGGCTGGCCGCCGTAGATGCGAAGGGTCTCGAACAGCCCCTCGCCGTCGCGCGCGCCGCGATCGAAGAGCGGGAGTACCGCCGCTTCGCCGCGCAGCAGTTTGCCGTTGATCCAGACCGCGCGGTCCGGCACGCGCGGCGGCCGCTCGCGCGCCGCGGGGGGGAGCGGAGCCGTCTTCACGCGTGGACGGCGCCGGCCTCGAGCGTCACCGGCCCCAGCGTCTCGCCGAGCGCCACTCGCAGCCCCTCCGCCTTGTGGAGCGTCTCCTGGAACTCTGCGTCCGGATCGGAGTCGGCGGTGATGCCGCCGCCCGCCGCGAAGTGGACGGCGTCCCGGGTCACGAGGGCGGTGCGGATCGCGATGTTCCAGTCCGCGTCGCCGCGCCAGTCCACGTAGCCCAGGCTCCCGGTGTAGAGGTGCCGCCGCACCGGCTCCAGCGCTTCGAGAATCTCCATCGCGCGGATCTTGGGTGCCCCGGTGATGGAGCCGCCCGGGAAGCAGGCGTGCAGCAGGTCGAAGGCGTCGAGCCCCTCGCGCAGCACGCCCGAGACCGTCGACGTGAGGTGGAAGACCTGCGGGAAGGTCTCGAGCTCGCACAGCGCCGAGGCCGTGACCGAGCCCAGCTCGCAGGCCCGGCCCAGATCGTTGCGAAGCACGTCCACGATCATCACGTTCTCGGCCCGGTCCTTGGCGCTCGCCAGCAGCTCGGCCTTGAGCGCCTCGTCCTGACCTGGATCGGTGCCGCGCGGCCGCGTGCCCTTGATGGGACGCGTCTCGACCTGCCGTCCGCGCAGCTCGAGGAAGCGCTCCGGGCTCGCGGAGGCGACCGCGTGGTCGCCCGCGCTGAAGTAGAAGGCGAACGGCGCGGGCGAGCAGCGGGCGAGCGCTTCGTGGAGCGCGTGCGCCACCACGCCCGGACGCGCGTCGGCGACCGTCACCGTCCAGCGCTGGGAGAGGTTGGCCTGGTAGAGGTCGCCGCGGCGGATGTGCTCTTTCAGTGTTTCGATCGCGCGGCGGTAGTCGTCAGGGTGAAAGGTCGAGACCGCGTGGAGGCCGGAGGCCGCCGGCTCGATCGCGGCGAGCAAACCGCGCTGCGTTTCGAGCAGCCAGGAAAACTTGTCGAGCCGGACCTCGGCGTGCCCGGCCTGCGCTTCGCCATCCAGCGGCAGCCCGCTCGAGAACAGCCACGCCTGCCGCGTCCTGTGCTCGAAGGCGCCCACCACGTCGTAGAACCCGAGCACGAAGTCGGGCAGCCCGAGATCGTCACGCGCGATCGCGGGAATCGTCTCGAGCCGGCGGCCGAAGTCGTAGGCCCAGTACCCGACCACGCCGCCGGTGAACGGCACCGCGCTCGGCATCGGCTCCTCGGCGCGCACGCGACGCGCGAGCCTGCGATAGCTCTCGAGCGCCTCGTCGTAGCGCTCGCCGCGGTGGACCGCGAACGGGTCGGCGCCGAAGAACGACCAGCGCCCGCGATCGTCCTCGAGCGACGAGTGGATCAGGAACGGGTAGGGCAGCCGGGAGAGCGCGGCAAGCGCGGCGAGCGGGTCCTCCACGCGAACGGCGCGGCTGGCGGGAAGATCGAATGCGAGCGGCATGGCGAAAGGGTAGGAGCGGGGCGAGGGTGCGTCAATCGCGGGCGGGGCGCGGCGAGATCTTTCGCGCCCGCGCAGCCCAATCTCTTGACACCACGCGGCCCCGGTGCCACCGTCCCCGCGCGGGTGTGACGACGCGTCGCCGGGTCGCACGCACGCAGCAATTTCCTCCCGCACGGACGCGGGAGCGCCGCTCGACCGCACGGAGGCGCCCGCCTGAGCACCTTCCTGGTTCACTCCGGAACGCTGGTCTGCATGGACGCCGCGGGGACCGTGGCGCCCGGTGATCTGCTGGTACGCGACGGCATCATCGCGGCGCTCGGTGCCGGCGTGAAGACCGCGCTCGCGGCACTCCCTCGCGGGCGCGCCGACGAGTCGTTCGACGCGACCGGGTGCTTCGTCATCCCGGGACTGGTCCACGGCCACCTCCACCTCTGCCAGACGCTGTTCCGCGGGCTCGCCGAGCAGAGCGACCTGCTGCGCTGGCTGCGCGAGAGCATCTGGCCGCTCGAAGCCGCGCACACCGAGGCCTCGATTGCGGCCTCGGCGCGCCTCGGCCTCGCCGAGCTGATCGCGGGCGGCGTCACGTGCGTGAACGACATGGGCACGGTGCGCCATACCGAAGCGATCGGCGCGGTGCTCGAGGCGTCCGGGATCCGCGCGGTGTTCGGCAAGGCCCTGATGGACCAGGGCGAGGGCGTGCCGCCGGGACTGATCGAGTCGCCGCGCGAAGCACTCGATGGCGCACTCGCGGTCGCCGCGCGCTTCCACGGCGCCGGCGGCGGGCGGCTCTCGGTTTCGCTCGCGCCGCGCTTCATCCTCACGTGCAGCGAAGGGCTGTGGCGCGACGTGGTGGCGGCCGCACGCGAGCGCGGCCTGCTGGTGCACACCCACATCGCCGAGAGCCCGGGCGAGGGGCGCGAGGTCGAGCGCGCGGTGCGCAGCACCGCGGCGCGCACCTTCGCCGCGCGCGGGGTCTTGAGCGGGCGCTTCGTCGGCGCGCACGGCGTGTGGCTCGAAGCCGACGAGATCGAGCTGTTGAAGCGCGCCGACGCCGCGCTGGTCCACTGCCCGGGCTCGAACCTCAAGCTCGGCTCGGGTCTCGCCGACGTCCGGCGCTGGCGCGACGCCGGGCTGCGCTGCGGACTCGGCTCGGACGGCGCCGCGTGCAACAACCGGCTCGACAGCTTCCACGAGATGAGCCTCGCCGCGGGGTTGAGCCGCGCGCTCCATCCCGAGCGCCCGCTCGCCGCGCGCGAGGTGCTGGCGCTCGCCACCATCGAAGGCGCCCGCGCGCTGGGACTCGGCGACGCGATCGGCTCGCTCGAGGCCGGCAAGCAGGCCGACCTCGCGGTGGTGAGCGCCGAAGCGCTCCACCAGGCGCCGAACGCGCCGCAAGACCCGTACGCCGCCATCGTCCACGCGACGCGCGCCTCCGACGTGCGGCTCACGATGGTCGCGGGGCGCGCGCTCTACCGCGACGGCGCGTGGGCCACGCTCGACGCCGGGCGCGCTGTGGCCGACGCCCGCGCCGAAGCGCGCGCGCTCGTGCGCCGCGCCGGCCTCGGGAGCCCGGCGTGATCATCGCGCCCTGCACCGTCGTCACCGGCGGGCCGGAGCCGCTGGTGGTCGAGGAGGCCGCGGTGCGCGTGGTGGGCGCCCACATCGCGGCGGTGGGCGCGGCGGGGAGCGTGGCCGCCGCCTACCCCAACGACACGCTGTGGCCGGCGCGCGGCCGGGTCGCGCTGCCGGGCTTCGTCAACACCCACGCCCACCTCGCGCGCCACCTCGCGCGCGGCCTGGCACTGCGCGGTCCCGCCGCGTGGCGCCGCTACGACCGCGCGCTCTCGCCCGATGACGTGCACCGGGCGGTGACCGCGGCGCTGGCCGAGGGTGTGCGGCACGGCGTCACCACGGTGTGCGACTTCCATCGCTCGGAAACCTGCATCGATCGCTCGCTCTCCGAGGTCATGGCCGCGGCGCGCCGGGTCGGCGTGCGCGTCGCGACCGCCTATGGCGCCTCCGAGGACGATGCGCCCGCCGCGCGCCGCGCCGCGTTCGAGGAGTGCGCCGGGTTCGCGGCCGAACTGGCGCGCGGGCGCGAGGGCCGGCTGCGCGCCATGGTCG
>CAZYQK010000093.1:0-13120 GCA_964650245.1 uncultured bacterium
CCCCGCGGAACCCGGCCGAGCGCTGGGCCGCCGCCGAGACGCTCGACAACACGCCCTGGAGCTGCTCGTCGCGCGCGCGGTGCGTGAACGGCACGCTCTGGAGATTGCGCGCGAGACGCATCCGGGTGGACAGCACCATGCCGGCGTGCGGGCCGTCGCCGCTCAGCCAGGGACTGCGGCGGGAGATCAGATCGTCGAAGCTCCCGGGGAGATCACCACCGTTGCCGCCGCTCATTCCTTCCTCTCGATCGCCTTGCGCGCCGATTCGGCCTCCAGTTCGAGGCGCTTCACCTCGTCGCGGATACCGGCCGCGCGCTCGAAATCCTCGCGCTCCACCGCGCGCTGAAGCTCGTCGTGCAGTCGCTGGATCTGGCGCGAGCGTGTCGCGCCCTCACCGTCGCGGGTGGGCACCTTGCCGCGGTGCCGGGTGTCGCCGTGGATGCGACGCAACAGCGGGCGGAGCTGGAACTGGAACGCGACGTAGCACTCGGCGCAGCCCAGCCGCCCGGTTTCCTTGAATGCGGAATAGAGCAGACCGCAGCGCGGGCACTGCACGTGGCCGACACGCTCCTCCTCGGTGGAGGTCATGCCGTCCACCATGCCGGCCAGGAGATCGGCGATGTCGAACTTGTGCTTCTTGGCCGACGCCTGCATGCCCTTCTCCTCGGCGCAACGCTCGCACACGTGGAGCTCCGACATCTTGTTGTCGTGGATCTCCGTGAAGTGGACCGTCGCCGGGTTCTTGCCGCAGATCTGACAGAGCATTCGGGCGGACCTCTCAGGGCTTCTCGTGGAGCCGGCCCGACTCCAGGGTGAGCACCCGATGTGCGAGCGATGCCAGCCTATCATTGTGAGTCACGAGGACAAACGTCTGATGCCGCTCGCCCGCCAGCGTTGCGATGAGGTCGTGGAGCGCGGCCGCGGAGCGCCCATCGAGGTTGCCCGACGGCTCGTCCGCAAGCACGAGTTCCGGCTCCGGCACCAGCGCGCGCGCCACCGCGACGCGCTGAGCCTCACCCCCCGACAGCTCGGACGGGCGATGGTCCCAGCGCTCGCGCAGGCCGACGGCGGTCAGCGCTTCGCGCGCCCGGTTCCGGGCGCGGGCGTGGTCGGTCCCGGCGATCAACAGCGGCATCATCACGTTCTCCTCGGCACTGAACTCGGGCAGCAGGTGATGGAACTGGAAGACGAACCCCAGACGGGTGGCCCGCACCCGCGCGAGTTCCCGTCCGCGCAAGTCGTCGACCCGTTGCCCCCCCATTTCCAGCGTTCCGGCGTCGGGACGATCGAGTGTCCCGAGTATGTTCAGCAGGGTGCTCTTGCCGGCCCCGGAAGCGCCGATGATTGCCAGAACTGTGCCACGCGCGACCGTAAGATCCACGCCTTGAAGGACCTCGAGGGGGCCGTGCGGCGTCGCGTACGACTTTACGATGCCGCTCGCTCTCAGCGCGGGAGTGTCGAGCTTACCCGTCATACTCGCAATCACTTAGCATCTCCATCTACAGTGCGATCTCATGCTTGGCGGCGGATGGCGTCCACCGGATCGAGCCGCGAGGCCCGCCAGGCAGGATACACGGCGGCGGCCAGGCACAGTGTCAAAGCGGCCACAATTACGGCGGCGAAGTCGCCCGCCTCCGGCCGAACCGGGAGTCGCTCGATGAAGTAGACGTCGCCCGGCAGACGCACGAAGGGGTAACGGCGCAGCACCGTGACCAGTACCAGGCCGAGCAGCCCTCCGAGCCCGGTGCCAACGCCGCCGATCAGAAGTCCCTCGCACAGGAATACGCGCAGAACCGCGCCATCGGTGGCGCCCAGCGACTTGAGCACGCCGATGTCGCGACGCTTCTCGAGCACCACCATGAACAGCGTGCTCACGATGTTGAACGCCGCGACCAGCACGATCAGAGTCAGGATCACGAACATCACGGCCTTCTCGAGCTCCATCCAGGTGAACAGGTTGCGGTTGAGCTCGATCCAGTTGTTGGCGCGCAGCCCGGGTTGGCCGAGCGCGCGAATGATGCGGCCGGCGGCCGCCGGCGCATCGAACATGTCGGCGAGCTTGATCTCGATCCCGGTCACGGCGTCGCCCAGATCGAAGAAATCCTGCGCCGCGCCGATGGCGGTGAACCCGAAGCTCGAGTCGTAGGTGTAGAGGCCGGAGCTGAACAGACCCACCAGCCGGAATTTCCGCAGGCGCGGCGCGAATCCCAGCGCCGAGCGCTCGGCCCCGGCGAGCGAGGCGAGCAGCACCACGTCGCCGGGCCGCGCGCCGAGGCGCGCCGCGAGCTCGGTGCCGAGCACGATTCCGGGCGTACCGTCCGCGGTGCGCAGGGGAATCGAGTCGAGCGGCGGCGTGATGTTGCGCCCGACGGTGGTGACCGCACGCTCCGCGGCGAGATCGACCCCCTTCACCACCAGCCCCTCGGTGAGGCCTTCGCGGAACACCATGGCCTTGGAGTATGTGAAGGCCGCCACGCCTTCGACGCCCGGAATCGCGGCGACCCGGGCCACCAGAGACTCGGGTCGAGCGATGCCGGCCGCGTTCGCCCCGAGCAGCACGACGTGCGCGTCGGTCCCCGCGATCCGGGTCTGGATCTCGTTCTCGAAGCCGTTCATCACCGCGAGCACCGTGATCAGCGCCGTGACGCCGAGGGCCACGCCGCCGATCGAGATTCCGGTGAGCAGGGTGATGAAGCCGCTCTGCCGCCGCGTGCGCAGATAACGCGCGGCGATCCACAGCGAGACGTTCACCGCGGCGCCGTCCCCGGGCTGGTCGCGGCGTCGGGCTGGCCGGCCTCGTCCGGCGTCTCGTGGCCCTCCTCGGGGCGGAGCTGCGGGAACAGGATGACCTCGCGGATCGAACGCGCGTTCGCCACCACCATGGCGAGGCGGTCGACGCCGATGCCAACGCCGCCGGTGGGCGGCATGCCGTACTCGAGGGCGCGCACGTAGTCGTGGTCCATCATCTGGGCCTCCTCGTCGCCCGCGGAGCGGCGCGCCATCTGCTGCTCGAACGCCTGCGACTGCGCTTCGGGATCGTTCTGCTCCGAGAAGGCGTTCGCCAGCTCCATGCCGGCAACGAACAGCTCGAAGCGTTCGACCACCCGCGGATCGTCGCGGCTCGGTCGCGCGAGCGGCGAGGTCTCGGCCGGGTAGTCCACCACGAACGTCGGGCTTTCGAGCCCCGGCTGGACCAGCTCGCCGAACAGCGCCTCGATCAGGGCCCCGGTGCCGGTCCCGGGCCGGGTCTCCAGTCCGCGCGCCCGCGCGAGCCGGTCGAGCTCGCCCGCGTCCAGCGCGCGAACGTCCTCCCCCACCTTTTCGCCGACCGCGTCGCGCATCGAGATCCGCGGCCAGGGCGGCGTGAAGTCCAGAGCGATTCCCTGGTACTCGAAGGCCATGGCCCCGCGCGCGCGCTCGACCGCCTCGCTCACCAGCGATTCGGTAAAACGCATCATGTCGTGAACGTCCGCGAAGGCCTGGTAGAACTCGAGCATGGTGAACTCGGGGTTGTGCGAGCGGTCCATGCCCTCGTTTCGGAAGTCGCGCGAGAACTCGTACACCCGCTCGAGCCCGCCCGTGATCAGGCGCTTCAGGTAGAGCTCGTTCGAGATCCGGAGGTAGAGGTCCATGTCGAGCGCGTGATGGCGGGTGACGAATGGACGCGCGAACGCTCCGCCGTAGAGCGGCTGCAGCACCGGGGTTTCAACCTCGAGGAAACCCTCCCGCTCCAGCCGTTCGCGCAGTCCCGACACCAGCCGCGCCCGGCGGCGGAAGACCTCGCGCACCTCGAGATTCATGAAGAGATCGGCGTAGCGCTGGCGGAAGCGGGTCTCGGGCGACTTCAGGCCGTGCCACTTCTCGGGCAGCGGGCGCATGGACTTGGCGAGCAGCTCGACTTGCTCGACGCGGACGGTGATTTCCCCGGTGCGGGTGCGGAACAGCTGGCCCGCCACGCCGATCCAGTCGCCCACGTCGAGCAGCTCGTAGCGCGCGAAATGCTCGCCGAGCTGGTCCTGGCGGAAGTAGAGCTGGAGGCGGCCGCTGGCGTCGAGCAGGTGCGCGAAGCCCGCCTTGCCGTGCCCGCGCAGGGTCATGATTCGCCCGGCCACCCGCACTCGCTCCCCCGGATCGGCGGTGACAGCTTCGCCGCGCGCCACGAGGTCGGCCGCGTGGTGGGTGGGCTCAAAACGGTACGCGTACGGCTCCACCCCGAGGGCACGCCAGCGCGCGAGCTTCTCGCGACGCTGCCGCATGAGTTCTTCGAGCGACATGGAGCCTCTCGGATCGTGAACGGGCCACCGACCGCGCACGGCGGACGGAAAACAGCCGAATGTAGGGAGCGGGCGCGCGCCGTGTCAAACCGGCGCACCGCGCCGCTGCCGCGCGGAATCCGGCGGCTTCGCGGGCATGATTCCGGCGCGCGCCGCGCTCACGGAGCGGTCAGCGTCCCGCCCCGGCGCCGCTTCGCGATCCGCGGTGGAGGTTCTCGATCGCGAGCTTGCCGGCGGAGGGATCGACCGGCACCGGGTAGTCCCCGGTGAAGCACGCGCGGCAGAAGCGAGAGGGCTCCGCCTCGCACGCCAGCAGGCCTTCGAGCGAGAGGTAGCCCAGCGTGTCCACTCCCAGAAACGCGCGGATCTCGTCCACCGACCGCTGCGCGCCGATCAGCTCCCGCCGGCTCGGGGTGTCGATGCCGTAGAAGCACGGGTGCGTGACCGGGGGCGATCCCACCCGGAAGTGGACCTCCTTCGCCCCCACGTGGCGGATCAGGCGGATCAGCTTCCGGCTGGTGGTGCCGCGCACGATCGAGTCGTCCACCACCACCACCCGGCGGCCCTCCAAGATCTCCCGCACCGGGTTGAACTTCACCCGCACGCTGGAGTCGCGGCCGGCCTGGTGCGGCTGGATGAAAGTGCGGCCCACGTAGTGGTTGCGAATCAGCCCGAGCTCGAAGCGCAGCCCGGACTCCTCGCTGTAGCCCAGCGCGATCGAGTTGCTCGAGTCGGGCACCGCGATCACGACATCGGCCTCCGCGGGATGCTCGCGCGCCAGCTGGTGCCCGATGCGCCGCCGCACCCGGTCCACGCCCTCTCCGAACACCCGGCTGTCGGGACGCGAAAAGTAGATGTGCTCGAATACGCACTGCTGGAGCGGCTCGGCGGCGGGCAGCACGCGGCGGGTCCGGACCCCGCGCGCGTCGATGCGCAACAATTCTCCGGGCTCCACCTCGCGCAGGTAGGCACCGCCCACCAGGTCCAGCGCACAGGTCTCGCTCGCGACCAGCCAGCCGTCCGAGAGCCTCCCCAGGCACAGCGGACGGAAGCCGTGCGGATCTCGAACCGCCAGCACCGCCTCGGGGGTGAGCAGCACCATCGAGTATGCGCCATGCGTCTGGCGCACGGCCTCGGCCAGCGCATCCTCCGCGCTCGAGGTGCTCGAGAGCGCCATCAGGTGGAGGAAGATCTCGGTGTCGAGCGTGGTCTGGAAGATGGAGCCCGCCTCCTCCAGCCCCTTGCGCAGCTCGCGCGCGTTGACCAGGTTGCCGTTGTGCGCGAGGGCGAGCGGGCCCCCGCGGTACACCACGCGCAGCGGCTGGGTGTTCTCGAGCGTCAGGCTCCCGGAGGTCGAATAGCGGTTGTGTCCGATCGCGAGCATTCCGGGCAGGCGCTCGAGGTCGGCGTCGCGGTAGACGTCCGACACCAGTCCCAGCCCCTTGTGGCTGTGGAATTCGCCCAGCGGATCGCACGAGACGATGCCGGTCGACTCCTGCCCGCGGTGCTGGAGCGCGTGCAACCCGAGCCCGACGATCTCCGCGGCGCGCGGCACCCCGACCGCGGCGAACACTCCGCATTCCTCGGACCAGCTCGAGCGTTCGCTCCACTGGTTCACGCTTCACCTCCGGGTTGCGTCGGCCGCGCGACCTCGGCCGCGATCCATGCGAGCGGAATCTCGCCAGCCAGAACCCTAGCTTCCTGCGAATGGGGGTTGCACAGCAAGCCGTGGCGGCGGTCGCGCACCACCGCCAGCTCCCGCGCCCCGCGCTCGGCGCCGCCGGGCTTCGCGTAGCGCAGCGCCCAGACCACGCCTTCCCGGACCTCGATCCGCTTCCCGGTTTCGTGCAGCCACCAGCGCTCGGCCGCCGGACGTCGCTCGCCGCCACGTTCCCACACCAGCACCAGCGCCTCACCCGCCGCGAGCGGCGCCGGATCGGCGGGCCGGACCCGCACCGTGCAGCGTTCCTTGTGGGGATTGTAGAACTGGGTCGAGTGATGGAGCAGATCCTCGAGCGCCGCCCTAGCCGGGAACGGCCCGGCCAACTCGAACAGCCGGAGCCGGCGCAGGCCCTCGAGCCCGCGCGCGGCGGGCAGATGCGCGCGCGCCACCGCGCGCGCGGACTCCGCCTCGGGGTCGTGGGCCTTGAGCTCTACCCACGCCTGCGCCCGCTTTCGGAACGCCCGCCCGCCCGCCATCAGGCCTCCTCGAGGTGGCGCCTGAGCCCTTCGAACAGTACCAGTCCCGGTCCGGACCCGGTGCCGCCGTTGCCGGCGCCGGGGGCATGCTCGACCGCCCGCGCGCGGCGCTCGCCCCACGCGCCGCCGATCGCGCGCGAGAGCGCCCCCAGCTCGAGCGCGCGCTCCGGGTGCGGCATCATCGCCAGCACGTTGCCGCGCGCGTTGCACACCGCCGCCACGCCCGCCTCGGAGCCGTTCGGGTTCTCGGGGAAGCTCCGGGCCAGCGTGCCGCGCGACGACGCGTAGCGCAGCGGCGCCAGGCCCCCCCGCGCCAGGCTCATCAGCCGGCCGGGCTCGCGCGCGGTGAAGCGCCCCTCGGCGTGCGCGACCGGCAGCGGCAGGACGCTGCCGGCCTCGAGCCCGCGCGTGAAGATGCAGGGCGAGGCCTCGACCCTGACGTAGACCCAGCGCGCGAAGTACCCGGCCCGCGAGGTCATCCGGTTGCGGGCGAGTGCCAGCTCCACGCCCCCGCCGCCCGGCACCAGTCCCGCTTCGACCAGCACCTGGGCGCCGTTGCAGATTCCGAGCACCGGCTTTCCGCGCTCCGCCTCCGCGCTCAAGACGTCCATCAGCGGGTCCTTGGCGGCCAGCGCCCCGGCCCGTACCCGGTCCTGGTAGGAGAAACCGCCAGGAACGACGTAGGCCTGGAAATCGCGCAGCTCGCGCGCAGCCCTGGTCCAGCGGAAGATCTCGGACTCGAGTCCCGCGGCGTCCAGCGCGCGCATGGTCTCCACCTCACAATTGACGCCGGGAAACTGGACCACAGCCACCCGGCCGGTATTCACGGCAGCTCCTCGTTCCACAGCTTCTGAAGCGTTGTTCCCGCCGCCCCGCGCATCTCCTCCACCGTCCACACCACCACGCCGCTGCCCGGCACCCGCGCGCGAAGCTGCGGCTGGTCGCTCACCGTCCCGATCGGCCACGCCAGCAGCGAGCGCTCGCGCGCCGCCTGGAACAGCCGCGCCGCACGCACCGGGCTCACCTCGAACACGATCCCGGGCCGCTCGCTGAAGAGCGCAGCTGCCGCCTCCGCCTCGAGCGCGCCGAAGTCGACCTCGATGCCGAGCGTTCGCTCGGTCGGCACGCCCATCATCATCTCCGCGAGCGCCACCGCCAGCCCCCCGTCCGATACGTCGTGGGCCGCCCGCACCCAGCGCCCCTCGGCCGCGAGCACGGCCAGCTCCTGGAGCCGGGCCTCGCGCGCGAGATCGAGCGACGGCGGCGCGCCCGCGCGCTCGCCCAGCACCTCGCGCACGAAGGTCGAGCCGCCGAGCTCGTCACGCGGCTCGCCCACCAGCACCAGGAAGTCCCCCGCGCCCTGGAGTGCCAGGCCGGTGGCGGTCGCCACGTCCCGCAGCACTCCGGCGCACATCACGATCGGCGAGGGCGGCACCGCGCGGGTTCCGGCCTGGTTGTAGAGGCTGACGTTGCCGCTCACGAACGGCAGGGGCGAGCCACTCGCGGCGAGGCCCCCCAGCGATTCGGCCGCCACCGCGAGCCCCTCGAGCGTGGCCTCGAGGTCACCCATCACCGCGGGGTCCTCGGGGTGTCCGAAGTTGAGGCAGTCGGTGAGCGCCCACGGCCGGGCGCCAACGCACGCCACGTTGCGCGCCGCCTCCGCCACCGCGTGCCGCGCACCCAGCTCGGGATCGCTCGCGCACCAGAAGGGATTCCCCCCCACCGCGACCGCGACTCCGAGGGCACGCCGCGGATCGGGACGAAACACCGCAGCATCGCCCTCGCCCGGGCGCAGCCAGGTGCGCCCCTGCACCTCGCTGTCGTAGTGGCGATAGAGGTACTCGCGCGAGCACAGGTGCGGGCTCTTGAGCAGTGCCAACAGCGCGGCGTGCGGGTCGGGCTGCTGGCGCCTCGGCTTCCAGGGCGCGGGCGGGGCGCGCCGCCGCGCCGGACGCCGTACCGTGCGCCCGGCGGTGATGGCCTCGATCGGGCAGTCGGCCAGCGTCTCGCCATGCCAGGTGACGCGGTAGCGGCGCTGATCGAGAGCCCGCCCGATGACGCTCGCCCCCGCGCCGGGATGGATCTGCGCCAGCCCGAACTCCTGGTTGTAGACGTCGCACAGCTCGGCCGCGAAGCCCTCCGGCACCACCCAGCAGTAGCGCTCCTGGGTCTCGGCGCAGAGCAGCACCTCGGGCGGAATCGGCCGCTCCACGCGGTGCGCGCGGTCGAGCTCGATCAGAGCGCCGCGCCCGCCCGCCGCGGCCAGCTCCGAGGTCGCGCAGGCCACCCCGCCGGCACCCAGGTCCTTGAAGCCGGCCGGAACGCCGCGGGCGCGCACCCGCGCGAACGCCTCGGCGTTCGCCACGTGGAGCACTCGCTTGAGGAATGGATCCGGCAGTTGCACTGCTCCGCGCTGGTCGTCCCCACCCAGCTCGCCGGAAGCGAAGGACGCGCCGCCGAAGCCGCTCTCGTCGGTGGGCTTGCCCACCAGCACGAAGGCCCACGGCCCCGGTCCTTCCGGCACCCGGCTGCGCAGCACGCCGTCGCTCGGCGCTACCCCCAGCGCCATCACGTTCACCAGGCAGTTCGAGTCGAAGCCAGCGTCGAAAACCACGTCGCCGCCCAGGTTGGGAACCCCGAGCGCATTGCCGTAGTCGGCGATGCCCTGCACCACGCCTCGCGCCACGTCGCGCGCGTGCACCCCGCTGCGGGGGTCGGCGAAGCGCAGCGAGTCGAGCACGCCCACCACCTCGGCGCCCATGCATCCCACGTCGCGCACGATTCCGCCCACTCCGGTGGCAGCACCCTCCTGAGGCAACACCTGGCTCGGATGGTTGTGGCTCTCGTGCGCCAGCACCAGCACCAGGTCCTCGCAGGGTGAAGGCAGCGCGACCACGCCCGCGTCTTCGCCGGGCCCGATCACGACCTGGGGTGCCACGGTGGGCAGGCGCTTCAAGAGATGGCGCGTGGACTTGTATGAGCAGTGCTCGCTCCACAGGATCCCGAACAGCACCGCCTCCGGCCACAGCGGCGGGCGCCCCAGCAGCTCGAGCAGCAGCGTCACCTCGCCCGGCTCGAGGTTCACGCCCCGCGCGCCGAGCCTGGCCGCGACCGCGGCCGGATCGCGCGCCTCGGCCGCGGTGTAGGCGGGACCGATCCGGGTCGCCGTGCTCACGGCCCGGGTCGGCCGGCGCGCTCGAAGATCGCGTCCACGCTCCGAAGATAAGGCTCGAGCGCGAAGCACTCCGCGAGCCGCTCAAGGGGCACCACGGCGAGGACCCGCGCGTCGGCCGCGAGGCCCGATCGAAATGGAACCCCATCGTCGAGCGCCTTCAGCGCGTGCTCCTGGACGATGCGGTAGGCCGCGTCGCGGCCGAGCCCGCCCGCGGTGAGCGCGAGCAGCACGCGCTGGGAATGCACCAGTCCCCCGCCCGCCTCCAGATTCGCGAGCATGCGGGCCGGATGCACCACCAGGTGCGCCAGCACCTCGGAGAGCTCTGCGACCATGAAGTCCGCCACCAGGAAGGCGTCCGGCAGCATCACGCGCTCGACCGAGGAATGGCTGATGTCGCGCTCGTGCCACAGCGCCTGGTCTTCGAGGGCTGCCAGCGCGTAGCCGCGCAACAGGCGCGCCAGCCCCGAGGCGCGCTCGCACCGGATCGGATTGCGCTTGTGAGGCATGGAAGACGAGCCCTGCTGCCCGGCCTCGAACGGCTCGGCCGCCTCCCGCACCTCGCTGCGCTGCAGGTGGCGGATCTCGGTGGCGATCTTCTCGAGCGTGCCGCCCAGCACCGCGAGGGCGCAGACCAGCGCGGCGTGCCGGTCGCGCTGCACTACCTGGTTGGCCACCGGCTCGGGGCGGAGTCCGAGCTGTACCAGGGCGCGCTCCTCGGTCTCGCGGTCGAGGTGGGCGAGCGTTCCGACCGCCCCCGAGAACTTCCCGACCTCGCACTCGCGTCCCATCGCGGCCAGGCGCGCGGCGGCGCGCTCCAGCTCCTCGCTCCACAGCAGGCACTTGAGCCCGAAGGTGATGGGCTCCGCGTGCATGCCGTGGGTGCGTCCCACCATCGGCGTGCGGCGATGCGCCTGCGCCAGAGCCCAGGCCGCGCGGCGCAGCCCGCTCAATCCTTCGAGCAGCAGTGCCACCGCTTCGCGGATCTGGAGCGCGAGCGCCGTGTCCACCAGATCCGAGGACGTCATGCCGGCGTGCACGTGGCGCGCGTCATCGCCGATCGATTCCTCGAGCATGGACAGGAAAGCGATCACGTCGTGGCGTACCTCGGCCTCGATCGCAAGCATTCGCTGCGGGTCGAGCTTCGCGCGCTCCCGGATGCGCCGCGCGGTCCCGGCCGGCGCCTCGCCGCGCGCCTCGCGCACGGCGGTCGCCGCCAGCTCGACCTCGAGCCAGCACAGCAGGCGGTGCTCGTCGCTCCAGACGCGGCTCATCACGGGACGGGCGTAGCGCGGGATCACTGCTCGCCTCGCGGCGCTTCGGCCAGCGTCAGGCTCAGCGCGAGCCGGCGACCGCCGCGCTCGATGTCGAGTCCGAGCCGGTCGCCGACGCGCGCGCCGTAGATGCTGCGCTGGGCGTCGTTCACCGAGTTCACCACCTGTCCATTGACGCGCCGGATACGGTCAACCACGCGCACCCCACCGCGGTCGGCGGGCCCGTCGGGCACGACGCGGCTCACCACCAGTCCGCCCAGCTCCGAGTAACCGAGCCGCCGCGCCAGATAGGGCGTCACCTCCTGGACCTGCATCCCGGGCCAGGCCGCGCGTACCCTGCCGTAGCGCTCGATCTCGTCTACCACCCGGCGCGCCAGGTTGATCGGGATGGCGAAGCCGATCCCGAGCGAGCCCCCGCCCCGGGTGAAGATGAAGGTGTTGATCCCGATCACCTGGCCGTCGCCGTTCACCAGCGGGCCGCCGCTGTTCCCGGGATTGATGGCGGCGTCGGTCTGGATCATGTTCTTGTACACACCGCCCTCCGTGACCTCCGACTTGATGTCGCGACGCGTGGCGCTGATCACGCCCGCCGTGACCGTGGGCTGCGTGTCGTTGAGCAGGAAGCCGAACGGATTGCCGATCGCGATCGCCCACTCCCCCACCACCAGCTGGTCGCTGTCGCCGAGCGGCGCCGCCGGCAGCCGGCCCGACTCCAGCTTGAGCACCGCCAGATCGTAGGTGGGCGACGCACCGAGCACGCGGGCCGGGAGCTGCCGGCCGTCGGTGAGCGTCACCGTGATCTGCTCGGCGTCGCGCACCACGTGTTCGTTGGTGATCACGAGCCCCTTCGCGTCCACGATCACGCCAGACCCCAGCCCCGGAATGCGTTCGCGGTACTCCATCGGCGGATAGAAGCGCTCCCAGAACTCGTCCGGGAAGACCCCACCGAACGGATCCGTGCGCACGCGGCGCTGTGCCACAACGCTCACCGAGACCACGGCCGGGCTCACGCGTTGGGCCGCGGCCACGATCGCGGTGCGTCGCGAGCTCGAGATCTCCTGCGCCTGGGCGGGGGTCGCGCCGGCGCGCGGCAGCGCCGGCGGCCGCTGAACCACCGCCAGTGCCACCGCACCCAGCGCGAGGCCGCCCGCGAACGCGGTCAGAATGCCGGCGCGCGCCCTCATGCCTGGCTTACCCCTTCGTAGAAGACTTCTTCCAGGCAGAGCCCCTGCGGCGGCGCGGTGATGCCCCCGCGACGCCGGTCACGCGCTTCGAGCACGGCGCGCGTGGCCGCGGCGGGGTCGCGCGCCGCTCCGACGGCGAGCGCGGTGCCGACCACGTTGCGCACCATGTGATAGAGGAAGCGGTCGGCGACGATGTCGAGCCTGAGCCCCCATTCCCACGGGCTCCAGCGCGCGCGCCACACCCGGCACACCGGGTGCACCCGGGCTCTGCCCGCGGCCTGGAACGACGAGAAGTCGTGCTCACCCTCGAGCACGCGGGTCGAGCACTCGAGGGAGTCGGGGTCGGGAACACGCCGCGGCCGCCACGCGAGGCGCGCCATCAGCGGATCGTCCTCGCGCAGCAACCGGTAGGCGTAGCGGCGCGCTACCGCCGAGTGGCGGGCATGGAAGTCCTCGGGCGCTTCCTCGATGGCCCGCACCCGGATGTCAGCCGGGAGCCGGCGCCCGAGCCCGGCCGCGATCGCCCGCAGCGGCAGACACGTCTCCGAGCGGAACGAGGCGATCTGGCCGCGCGCGTGAACTCCGGCGTCGGTCCGGCCCGCGCCGTGCACCTGCACCGCCTCACCCGCCAGCAGCACGCTCAGCGTCTCCTCCAGCACACCCTGCACCGTCCGCTGGCCGGGCTGCGCCTGCCAGCCGTGGCAGACGGTGCCGTCGTACGCGATCACCAGCTTGTAAGTCTTCACCTATCCGCGCCACAGCAGCGCCGCCCCGGCGAGCACCATTCCCGCGCCGCTCCAGGCCCACGGTCCCGCGGGACCGGCGGGGCAGGCCCGCAGCCGGTAGTGCCGCGCCTCGAGTGCCAGGCCGACCCGCTCCGCGCGTTCCAGCGCGCCGACCAGAGTCGGCACCAGCGTCCCGCGCGCACGGGTGAGCCGCTCCCGGATCCCGCGCGGGGGCCGCCCCGCGCGCAGCCTCTGGAGGCCGGCGACGCGGCGCGCCTCCGCCGCGACCAGC
>CAZYQK010000094.1:0-1709 GCA_964650245.1 uncultured bacterium
CTCGGCGCCCCGGCCCCGCCCCTGCGCCGCGGCCGGGCGTAGGATGGAACGCGACACCCAACCATCCGGCCCGTTCCACCGACTCACGAGGTGACATGAGGCAGACGCCGCTCTCCGAAGCGGACGACCGGTCGCTGGCCGCCGCGGCGGAGGCCGACGGCGACGAGCGGGCGTTTCGCGAGCTCTACCGCCGCCACACGCCGGCGCTGTACCAGCTCGTGCTCCGCATGCTGGGTGCTAACACCGCCGACGCCGAGGATGTGGTGCAGGAAACCTGGATCCGCGCGGTGCGCCAGCTCCCGCGCTTTCGCTGGGAGTCGAGCCTGCGCACCTGGCTCTCTGCGATCGGGCTCAACCTGGCGCGCGAGACGCTGCGGCGCTGCGGCCGGACGCGCGCGGAGGAGCTGAACGATCGGCTCGGACTGCACGTGCCGGCCTCGCGGGACGGCGATCGCGTGGATCTCGAGCGCGCCATCGCCCGGCTACCCGACGGTTACCGCACGGTGCTCGTGCTGCACGACGTCGAGGGCCACACGCACGAAGAGATCAGCCGGCAGCTGGAGATCGCGGTGGGCACGTCGAAGAGCCAGTTGTTCGACGCGCGGCGCGCGGTGCGATCCCTGCTCGGATCAAAGGAGGAGACTCGCCATGCATGAAGAGGATCTGACCCCGGAGGAGCGCGCGGCGCTGGAGGCACTGCCGCGCGCGCTCGAACCGGCCCCCGAGCTGGCTGAACGCACGGTGCGAGCGCTCAAGGAGCGCGGCCTGTTGCGCCCGCCGGCGCCGCTCCGGCTGCCCGTCCCACGCCCGTGGTGGATCGTGGCCGCGGCCGCCGCGGTCGTGCTGTTCGCGGGCGGCGTGGGGCTCGGCGCGTGGCTCGAGTCGCGCCACACGACGGACGTGGTGATGGCGATTCACCGTGAGGACACCGCTACCGCGGCCGCCCTGGTTCAGCGCACCGGCTCGGCCTACGTCTCGGCGCTCGCTGCGCTGGCGTCCATGGCCGACACCGCGCGCTCCCCGGAGCTGGCGCAGGGACGCGAGGTGGCGGTGAATGCGCTGCACGCCGCGGCGAGCCAGATGGTGCGGCTCGCCCCCGACGAGCCGTTGGCGGTCGGAATCCTGCAGGGCATGGAGCGCGCGTCACGGCGCGACACGCTGAGCGCGGCGGCGGCCGAGGCCCGGCGCGTGGTGTGGTTCTAGTGCTGCGGCCGCGTCGAGCGAAGGAGTGTGATCGGATGAAAAGCGGAAACTTGATGGCGAGCATCCTCGGCATGGCGGCGTTGTGGAGCGCGCTCGCGGCGTGGGCGGCCCACGCGTCCGGCCCGTGCGAGGGAGGCGCGGCGAAAGTCGGGGACCTGGGCTTCACCAAAATCGAGGGGGCTTCGCGCCTCAACACCCGCTCCAACCCGGTGGATGGCCGGATGACGACGATCGAACGTGATTGGCTGTTCTTCTCGGAGCCGCGCGTGAGTGGCGTGGATCACAACGGGCCCGCCGCGGGCAGGCTCCGCGACGGGGACCTCATCACCGCAATCGACGGCACGCTCATCACGACCCGGGAAGGCGGGCGCCGGTTCGGAGCGATCCGGCCCGGCGTGCCGGTGACTCTCACCGTGCGGCGCGACGACCGTGACATCGAGGTGCGCATCGTGCCGGGGGCCAGGTGCCCCGAGGAGGCGCTCGGCGCGCCTCGGATGCCCGCAGAG
>CAZYQK010000094.1:1809-13083 GCA_964650245.1 uncultured bacterium
AGGCTGGACCGGCTTCGGCCTCAACTGCACGTCGTGCGTGAGCCAGCGCGGCGAGAATGGCGAGCCCGCGATGTGGTGGTTCGGCACGCTGCCCGAGATCTACTACGTCGAGCCCGGGAGCCCGGCCGCTCGCGCGGGATTCGAGATCGGCGATGTGCTCACGCGCCTCGACGGCGTCTCGCTGCTCACGGAGGAAGGTGGGCGCCGGTTCGGCGCGATGCGGCCGGGGCAGCACGTGCAATGGACCTTGCGGCGCGGCGGCACGGAAAAGACAATCTCGGTCGTGACCGAGCCGCGCCCGGGGGAAACCCCGGTCCCGCTCGAGCACATGCGGGAGCAACTGAGCGAGCTGAGCCTGCTGGGCGAGCACAAGGATTACGAGGAGCTCAAGCGGCTCAATATCGACTTCGAGAAGCTCAAGCGCCAGCTGGCCGCGTTCGAGCGCATCGCGCCCCGGCCGGAAGAGCGGGGCCGGCGCCTGCGCTACGCGGGAACCGTGGGGGGCTCCCAGGTCGAGGTGCGGGGCTTGAACAACGTGGTGGTGGACGAGGACGGCGACGAGATCGTGATCACGACCCGTGACGCGATGATCCGCATCCGGCCGGCGGCGAAGACGAAGGGACCGGCCCGGGCTCGCCCGTAACCTGCGCTGCAGCCGGCCTCACCGGGCCAGCCAGATTCCGCTTTCCTACTCCGCCGTCCCGGGTCTAGTGTTCCGTCACGCGTGAGTGGGTCGTCCGATCCGCTCCGCGCGGACGCTTCTCGCTGAGGCGGCGTGAGGGTCTCATCATGAATCGCTCCAGTGCCCGCCGCACTCGCGGTCGCCGCCGAGCCGCTTCGAGCCGACTTCGGTATCGGGGCCCTTGCGTGCCATTGCGACTCCGCGCCCCGCCACCCCCTGCCCGAACGCCCGTGACGTCGCGACACCGACCGTTCAGCTCGACCCCCCATCCTCACCCTCCTCGTGCGCGTGTCCGCGCGCGAGGTTCACAAGAGGCCGGCCATGAAGCTCATTGCGCTCACCACGATCCTGCTGGGCTGGGCGGCGTTCGCCCCCCCGGCTCTCGCCAGTATCTGCTCGCTGCCCCCGGCGACCGACTCGTTCGCCAGCACGGAGGGCGCCGGTACGATCCTGCTCCCCGGATTCCCGGGCCCGCTCCCGTTCTTCGTCTGCGGTCCGACTTCGATCACCCGCGGATCTCCGGCCGACAACGGCGACGGCTCCTGCACCATTCCCACCGAAATCGTCTCGATGACCCTCACCGGCGTGTTCGATCCCTGCGGACTCAACACTCCGATCCGGATCATCGAGGATTCGGGCATGCTGAGCACCGGGTCCGTCAAGTCCAACACCGCCGGCGATCTGCCCGGCTACAGCTTTTTCGACGTGTTCACGCGGGTGGACATTCCCGGGCTGGCAATCTTCGGCATGCCGCACTTCGTGCACGTGGTCGCCCACTCGGAGAAGCTGGCCGGCGACGACTCGCTCAACCACCTGCCGCCGGGCGCGAGCACGCCGGGCGGGCCGGAGTGCGTGGAGCCGGGCGACGACTACTACGCGGCGGGGTACCCCGACGATCACGAGCACATTCCCTGCCCGCCCAAGGCGTGCTGCCGGCTCGAGTGCGGCGCGCTCCTGAAGGTGTCGCCGCGGACCTGCCAGCGGTTCAACGGAACCATCGTGGATCACTGCACGGAGCTGTGCGCCGGGCAGCCCACGCTGCTCACGCCGAGGAGCTGGGGCAGGCTGAAGCTCATGTACCGCTGACCGGCAAAGGCCGGAGCGACGACGACGCTCACCCCGGCAGCCGCTGCTGCTGGCGCAGCAGCTCCTGCATGAGCTTCGCGTTGCGCGCCGCTTGGCCGGCGTGGCAGTTGTTGAAGAACAAGTAGGTGCGCCGCGCCTGGGCGGCGAGGTCCGCGATCTTCGCGACCCACTCCTTGAGCTCGGCCTCGCTGTAGTCGTAGTCGTAGCGGTCGCCCCCGCCCCGTCCCCACCAGTTGGCGGAGTTGCGGCCGTGAAAGCGCACGTACGCGTCGTCGCTGGTGACCATCGTGACCGGCGGGATGAGGCCGCGCAGCGGCGGCTCATCCACCGCGCAGTAGCCGATGCGCTCGCGCTTGAGCCAGTCTCCGAGCCCGGGCGCGAGCCAGGAATCGTGGCGGAACTCCGCGAACAGCGGCTCGTCCGGCATCAGGCCGCGCATCGCCTCCAGGTGGCGCTCGTTCTCGGCGGTGCGCTTGAAGCCCCACGGGAACTGCGCGAGCAGGCCGTCGTATTTCTCGGCGCGCTTGAGCGGCTCGAGCGCCGCGAGGAACTCGCGGTAGAGCGCGGGATCGCGCGACCCCTCGTGGGTCATGGCCTGGTTCAACTTCACCACGAAGCGAAATCCGGGTGGAGTCTTCTTCTCCATCTGCTCCAGCACGCGGGGATGCGGAATGCGGTAGTAGGTGGAGTTGACCTCGACCGCGTCGAAGTGCCGGGAGTAGAACGACAGGAAATCGCCGGAGCGGGTTCCGGGCGGATAGAACGGGCCCACCCAGTCGGTGAACGAATAGCCCGAGGTGCCGACCAGGATGCGGGACTCGTCACTCATTCGCTGCGCTCCCCGGCGCCACGGCCGGAGCGAGAGCGCTCACGAGTGCGGCCGGCGAGCGCGCCGAATGGCACGTGCGAGAGCGAGCGGCGGTGGACCAGCGAGCCGAGCGGCACCAGGCTCGCCTCGCCCAGCCGGTCGCGCACCCGATCGAAGGCCTCGCGCAACCGCAGCGCGCGTGTGTCGTGGTCGAACAGCTCGGTCTGCGCGATCGAGCGCGGGCGCTCGAGCCCGGAGACGCTCACCCCGACGAGTCGCAGCGGCGCTCCCTTCCAGTTCTCGCGCAGCAGCGAGCGGGCGAGTGTCCAGACCGGCTCGCACTCGGCGGTGAACTCCGGCAGCGCCCGCTGGCGCGTCACGGTCCGAAAGCGATGGTCGCGCAGCTTGAGCGTCACGATGCGCCCCACGTAGTCCTCGCCCCGGAGCCGGCGCGCCACCTGATCGGCGAGGCGCAGCAGCGTGCCTTCGAGGAACGCCGGGTCGTCGCAGTCTTCGGGCAGCGTCACCTCGTGGCCCATGGATTTGGCGTCCACGCCGCGATGGTACGGCACCAGCGGCGTGTCGTCCCGCCCCCAGCTCGCGTCACGGAGCTGCGGGCCGATGATGCCGAACGCGGCCTTGAGCGAAACTTCGGGGGCGTGGGCCAGTTCGCCGACGGTCTGAATCCCGAGTGACCGCATGCGCGCGGCGAGCTGAGGTCCCACGCCCCACATCTGCTGCACGTCGCGCGGCCAGAACACGCGACAGAAACCCTCCTCGTCGAGCGCGGTGAGCCCGCGCGGCTTCTCGACCCCCGAGGCCATCTTGGCGACCAGCTTGTTGGGTCCGACTCCGATCGAAGCGCCGAGGTCGAATCGCTCCGCGATCTCGTTCTGGATCTGGCGAGCGACCGCAGCCGCGGCCTCGAGCGTGGCGACTGAGGGGTCGAGACCCACGAACGCCTCGTCCACGCTGAACGGCTCGACGTCGGGGGTGAAGCGGGTGTAGAGGTCGAGCAGCTCGAGCGACAGCCCGACGTACTTGGCCGGATCGCCCTCGACGTATTCCGCCTGCGGGCAGAGCCGCCGCGCCTCCTGAAGCGGCATCCCGGCGCGCACCCCGAATGGCCTCGCCTCGTAGGAGGCCGCGGTCACCACGCCGCGGCGCGAAGGATCGCCGCACACGAACACCGGCTTGCCCTTGAGCTGCGGGTGATGGGCCTGCTCGACCGACGCGAAGAACGCGTCCATGTCGATCAGCAGGATCATGCGCGCCCTCATCGCGGCCCGGTCCAGGCGCGGCTCAGGATCCAGCGCGGGCCGCGCGGGTCGAAGCACAGCTCGTAGCTCTCGGCGCCCTGCGCCTGGACAGAGAAATAGCGCAGCACGGTCTGGCCCTCGCGGCGGTTCCATTCCCCCGTCACCTGCTTCACGCGGATCACGCGGCCCTGCCAGCGGAAGCGCAGCGGCCTCATCTTGCCCTCGACGAAAGCGGTGATGACGTCCACCGGATCGCTCAGCGACTCGAACATGTCCGCCCCTGGCACCGCCGGGTAATCTAGTGCACATCCGTGCAGGTGCCAAGCGAAAAAAATAGCGCACGTCCACCTGGCGGAAGTCGTGCTACGAGAACTCCCCGGACAAGCGCTCTAACCGCCGCATCAGCAGAGTGACTGGCCGCGGATGCAGTCCGCGCATTGCCTACTATCGCGCCGTCTTGGCCCCGGTGGTTCCGCAGTTGTTCACCCTCCACGGAAACCGGGGGCAACCCCAGCCCGTTCCGCTGACAGAAATCCGCCTACGAGCGCTTCGAAACCATGTACGCCGTGTGCAAGGCTACTTCCGAGTCAGCACACTGGCGGCACGACGCTATTCTCTGAACTCGAGCGTAGTTCGCCCCACGAGTTCCTGTTCCGAGCCCTCGAACTTCCCACGGACTTCGACCGTGTCGATTACGCGGCGGTGGTGGCGGATGGCCTCGCGCACCCGAGCTGCGAGTTGCCCGGAAGCGAACGAGATGCGGAGAGAATCCGGTGCCGAGTCGCCGTCGAGGTCAACGAACTCGTCGATCTTTCCATTATCGGCGGAGAAGGCGCCGCTCACGCGCAGCGAGTTCTCGACCAGTCTCCTCAGAAGCGTTGCCCGAAACACTGGAATGAGGTTGAGGACGAGATGCACATCCTTGCCAGACTCGTCTCCCACTCGGACGAACTCAGCCCCGGTGCCAAGAACCGCAGCGAGCAACTGTGGCTCCTTACGCGGGCTCGATTCTGCTGACGTGGGGCTGGCCTCGTTCGCCTCCTTCATGGCGCGTGCGACGAAGTCGGGATCGGGCTCCAGACGCTTTCCTTCGAGACGAGCCAGCGTTTTTCTGCAAACTCGACAGGAGTTCAGGTGCTCCAGGTCTTCTGGGGATGCCCCGACCTGAATGACTTGCACGATGCGCCGGGGCGACAGGCACCCCTCGTCCTTGCCGACAGACCGGTCGAATGCGCTTGCCGGCTTCTCGTTGAGAGCAATGGCGAATTGCAAGATTTGGTCACGGAACACCGCGAGCGGATTCATTGCGTTGCCTCCTTCCGGCTTCCCTTCGAATTCCCAACGCTCGAGAAGGCCAATTCGTAACGGACCAAGTCCAGAAGAACGTGATAATTTGCATCGAGCTAACCACGCTTCGCCGCGTCCAAGACCTGCTTCATCCTTGCACGGCAACGGGATAGGCGGACACGGATGTTCTCGATCGTGACGTCGTCCTCGTCTGCGAGTTCCTGAGCCGTGAATCCCTCGAGGTAGTGGCGCTCCAGTAAGAACTGGCAAGGGCGATCGAGTCTCTGGAGAGCCTGCCAAACAGTGATGCGCGCGTCCGTCCGTGCCTCCTCATCGTTCGGCGGGAGCGCAAATTCCGACTCTAGGACTTCATCAATGGCAACGAGCCGCCGTTCTTTTCGCACCAAATCGAACAGGCAGTTCTTGGCGACTGCGACGAAGTAGGCCTCGTAGTTGACTCCCCGCCTGCGACCAGCGCGAAAAATGAGGATGAACTGGATGAACGCTGATTGGTAGGCGTCTTCGATTTGGTCCCGTCCGCAGCGGTTGACCGAAGCGAGGACTGCGAGCAGATATGGACGAAGCTCGGCGTTGAGGCGCGTCAGCGCTTTCTGATCCCGTGGAGATTCGAAGCAGGCGTCGATCAGTTCGCTCAAATTGGCGAAAGGATCGCTCACCAATCATCTCCCAAGCTGCGCTCGATGTAGATCTGCAGCGCCACTTGCAGATCAATAGCGCGCAGCGGCCGCTCCGAGAAGTCGTTCAAGAAGTCGTTCAACAGACTCGCCGTCTTGATGTCCCTGCCCGTAGGTGAAAGACCCGGACGACGTATCGCGACCTCGGCAGCGACCCACCGCTCGTTGCTTTGGATGAAGTTCTGTAGCGCCACGACATCGGTCCGGATGGTCGTGATCCGACGGAGGAGATCTACGGGCTTGCCGTGCGCTCGCAGTTCTTCCTCGATAATCCCCGCGTCCTCCTCCAGCTCGCTAACCGAACTGGCGAGTGGGTGGGCCCCGGACCGGTAACGATCGATATCGACAGGGAATCCGGCGGCGCTCTTCGCACCTACCACTCGATCGCTGGCGCCCACGACGGCGATCGAGCGGATGTAACGCGACGTCGGGGATGGAGGCGCCGGATCTTGCACGATGGCAGGCCCCTTCCAATGCTCTTTCAAGAACCTGATGTTCGCGCCGACGCTTGAGAGTTCGAAGAGCTGTTGCAGTAGCCGATTGCCGACGAACGGCACGCGCGGTAACCATCGGAGCCAATCGAGCGGCTTGAGGCCGTGGTGCGGAGTCCCGAACGTGATAATGAGATCCACTTTGAGATCGAGCCCGCGGCCCGCTCCAAGCTCGTCGAGAACATAAAGCTTGGCGACCAATCCGCCCTGACTGTGCCCGACCAAGGCAATTGTGTGGTAGCGCTCCCGATGGCGTCGGAGAAAGGTGTCGAGCTTCGCAACGACGAACGGCCTAATCTGCGGCTGCCGCCGCCAACTGGAGTCGTACTGAAAAGAATGGAGATCGTAGCTTCTGAGATACGGATCGGCCGGAAACCTTTCTTGAAGCCGCCCAATAATCTCTTTCCAAGTGCCCCAGGGGTTGCCTGTGAAGCCGTGGATGAACACGACTAGCGAGTTGTTGTTCTTGTGCCGGCCCAACCACATTCTGCGGCGCTCCGATTCCCAGGTGCGTGGAACGCGGGGTACTGCGCGAACGACGAAGGCAGGGTATTCGATTGCACATCGATTGGTAGGGGAATCGCCCGCGCCCGCCAATGCCGCCCGAGCGCGCCGACCTCGGCGCCTCGGCACTGTTCGCCTACAAGCTCAACTGGCGGACCGTGCAGTTCGCGGGCTACGGAGACGAACGTACCTTCGTGGGGGACCGTGTCCCGCGTCGTGTCGGAAAAATATCGTGGACTCCAAGCTCACGCCCCCGCGGCCACCCGCTTCAGGTCGATCGCACGCCTCAGCACGCTCAAGAACGCGCTCCCCAGCATGATGATGGCGCCCAGCCACACCAGGTTGATCAGCGGCTTGGTGCTGATCTCGACCGCGAGGATGTCTCCTCCGTTCCCGCCATTGCCCATCCCCGGCACCTCGAGCGCCACGCGTCCGGTATTGGGATCGACCGACGCGATCTGGACCGACGCGCCGCCCGGCAGGTAGTCCGGAATCCGGTTGGGCACCCCGTTCTGCATGTTCATCTCGAGCACCGGGCGGGCCGTCACGGTGCGTCCGCCGATCTCGACCCGCAGCCGCGCGGCCACGCGCACCACCTCTCCCATCTGGCGGTCGAAGTCGATGAACGTGTACTTGATCTGCCCCACCTGCTTGGTCTCGCCCTTGGCGAGCCACAGCACGTTTTCCGCGGGATCGTTTCCCACCATCTCGAGCGGCGAGATGTAGATGTCGTGGGTGAGGAAGCGCTCGATGTGCGGCTTCTTCATGTAGCCCTGGTTGAACTCGCTCCAGAACATCGCGGGCCGCGCCTCGAACCGGCCCTCTGGCGCGTTCACCGCGATCCGCACGTGGTCCTTGCCGTTCTCCGCCTTCTGCACGCCCTCGAAGGTGAGCCGGTATCCGAGCGCCGCGCGCTCCTGCCCCTGCGGGAGCTGCACCTGCACCGAGCGGCCGTACTGGGAGGAGGCCACGATGCCGATCAGCAGCGTCGCCACGCCCAGGTGGCCGAGGAAGGCGACGCCGTGCTTCCACCCGGAGCGAAAGCCGCGCACCGTCACGATGGCGTTGGCCGCCAGCGCGAAGCCGGCCGCGAACACGATCGCCGCGGGCAGCGGGTCGCGCACCCCGGCCACCGCCGCTGCGAGCGTCACCAGCACGGCGACCGCGACCGCGGGCAGCGCCGCCTTGAACAGTGCCCTCGCTTCCTGCTTGCGCCAGCGCATGAGCGGCGCCAGGCCGAGCAGCAGCCCCATCGCCACCGCGAGCGGCGCGTTGACCAGGTTGTAGTAAGAGGTCTGGACGTTGGACGGCGGGCCGAACAGGCGGGTGATGAGCGGCGCGCTCATCCCGACCGCGGTCAGCGCGCACATCAGCATGAACACGAGCTGCCCCAGCCACATCATGGACTCGCGCGAGAAGTTGCCGAGCGCCTCCTTCGGGCCCGGGATGTCGCGCAGCCGGTAGAGCAGCCCGCCGTAGCCCACGCCCGCGGTCAGCAGCAGGAACGAGAGCAGGAAGCCGTTCAGCCCCAGGTTCACGAACGAGTGCACCGAGAAATCCGCAAGCACCCCGCTGCGGGTGAGGAAAGATGCGTAGAGCACCAGCACGTAGGAGGTGACGGCGAGGAAGAAGTTGGTGCGGCGCAAGCTCCCGGTGACGCGCTGCACCAGCAGCCCGTGGAGCAGCGCCGCGTTCGAGAGCCAGGGAATGAGCGAGCCGTTCTCCACCGGGTCCCAGCCCCAGTACCCGCCCCAGCCCAGCACCTTGTAGGCCCACACTCCGCCCATGATGAAGCCGGTCGCGAGGATTGCGGTCGAGAACACCACCCAGGGCAGTGCCGCCTTGATCCAACCGTCGTAGTCGCGCTTGACCAGCGCCGCCATCGCGATCGCGAACGGCACCACCAGCGACGAGAACCCGGTGAACAGCACCGGCGGGTGAATCACCATCCACGGATCCTGGAGCAGCGGGTTCAGGCCCTGACCGTCCATCGGAACCCGCCCGCCCGGGAACATGAGGAACGGGCCGCGCATCACGGTCACCAGCCCCAGCATGACCAGCGGCAGGTTGAGGAAGAACAGCGCGGGCGTGGTGAGCGGATGCCGCACCCGCATCAGCACCAGCCCCAGCGTGCAGGTGATGAGCCCCCACAGCACAAACGTCCCCTCCTGCCCGCCCCAGAAGGCCGCGTAGACGTAGTGCGGCTCCATCGCGCGCGAGGAATAGGTGGCGACGTACTCGTAGTGGAAGTCGTGCTGGAAGAGCAGCGTCCAGAGCAGCGCGGCGGAGGCCGCGAGCGCCAGCCACTGGACGCGGAAGGCGATGCGCGCGGGCTTGAGCGCCGACTCGCGCCCGCCGCTCGCGGCCAGGAAGGCGAGCGCCGCGGCGATCGCCGCGAGGAATTCGATCCAGCCCAGCAGCTGGCCCAGGTTCACGAGACGGGCCTTCCCTTCTCGGCCGCGGCCTGGTACTTGGACGGGCACTTGACCAGCAGCTGGTCGGCCTCGAAGTGGCCGTCCTGGTAGCGCCCGATCGCCACGATCGAGGTGGCCTGGTCGAAGTTGCCGGGAATCGTGCCGCGGTAGATCACGGGCAGGATCTCGGCGTGCGAGTCCCGGAGCTTGAACTCGAGATACTGCTCGTCGCGCTTGAGCACGTAGTTCTTGTCGGCGAGCACGCCGTTCACCTGCACCATGCCGGGGGCGTGCTTCGCCTCGGCGAACGAGATGTAGGGGGTCACCGACTTCTTGAAGCTCGAGATCCCGACCGCCGCGGCCACCACCAGCAGGACCACCGCCAGCGCCAGCTTGAGGTTCATGATTTCTCCAGCTCCCGGATGCGGCGCTCGAGCCGCACCAGGTAGAGGAACAGCAGGCCCCAGGTCAGCAGGGCCACGCCCAGCACCACCAGATTACCGTTCAGAGTGATCTCCCCCGCGAGGTCATCCCGCGTGAAGGGCTTCGAACCGCCGCCGTTCGAGGCGCGAGAAACGCACCCGGAGCGACAACAGCCAGAAGAACAGCCCGGTGAATCCCACCAGCATGGCGTAGAAGACGATGCGGATCCTCGGGTCCATCTCGCCCTTGCCGATCGGATCCGGATGCAGCGTGAAGTAGATGCGCGGCACGACGAACATGAGGAACGGGACCGCCACGAACGCCGCGGCGGAGTATACAGCGGATAGGCGCGCGCGACGCTCCTCGCCCTCGACCGCACTGCGCAGCGCCAGGTAGGCGGCGTAGATGAGCAGCAGGAAGAAGATCGAGGTCTCGCGCGGGTCCCAGTTCCAGTAGGAGCCCCACATCGCCTTGGCCCACAGCGAGCCGCTGACGGTGGCCACCACGCAGAAGATGACCCCGAGCTCGGCAGCTGCCGCGGCGTGGTGATCGTGCCCGATGTCGCGTCGCTTGAGGTACAGCACGCTGTGGAGCATGGACCAGCCCAGCGCCAGCACCGTGATCCAGGCCGCGGGGATGTGGAAGTAGAGCACGCGCGTGGTGTCGCCCAGCACCGGCACCAGCGGCGCCCAGATGAAGGCCGCCACCAGGCAGGCCGCGATCCACACGAAGAGCAGGCCGCGCAGGATCATCTCAGTCCTCCCACAGGTGGTCGTAGAGCAGGACGCTCACCGCGAACACCGCCGCGGTGTAGGCCACCAGCAGCTTGACCTCGCCGCCGGTCTCAAGCCCCTGCCACTGGCCGCGCGTGCCCTTGACCGCCGCGGCCAGCACCGGCAGCAGCAGCGGGAGCGACACGCCGGCGAACAGCGCGCCGCGGCCGCGGGTCTGGGCGATGATGGCGCTCACCAGCGTGGTGGAGGCGGCGAGCGCCAGGCTCCCGAGCCCGAGCAGCGCCAGGAACGGACCCCAGCCCGGCGGCGGTGCTCCCATCAGCACCAGGAACATCGGCACCGTGACGATCTCGAGCACGACCAGGAACAGCAGGTTGAACAGCAGCTTCCCGAGCGCGATCGCGGTCGGCGACGCCACCAGCCGCAGCAGCGTGAGCGTGTGGCCCTCGACCTCGCGCACGAACGCGTGGCTCAAGGAGGCCAACGCCGCGAACAGCAGCACCACCCACAGCAGCGCGCTCAGGATATCGGTGCGGTCGCCGAGCCGACCGACCGCGAAGCTCACCGCGGTGAGCGTGGTGATCGCGAACAGCAGCGCCGCGTTGAGCCCGTAGCGCGTGCGCCATTCGCTGCGGCACTCCTTACGCAGGATCGCCCAGACCGCGACCGCGGAGCTCGATCCGCTCATCGCCAAGCCGCCACTCCCTTTCGTCGTTGGTCGCCAGCAACACGAGCCCGTTGTTCCGCTGCTCCCGCACCACGCGCGCCACCACCGCCCGCCCTTCGTCGTCGAGGTGGCTGCCCGGCTCGTCCAGCAGCAGCAGCGCCGGCCGGTGGAGCAGCGCGAAGGCGAGGCGCAGGCGCTGCTTCATGCCGGACGAAAGTTCCGTC
>CAZYQK010000095.1:0-12728 GCA_964650245.1 uncultured bacterium
CAAGCGCGCCTCCGCGGCACCCGCGCCTGCGGCCCCGCCGCCCGCCGCGGCGCCGCACGCCTTCGACCGCGGCGCTTTCGTCGTAGATCTCGCCCAGCCCGCCGCGCGCGTGGCGCGGGCGCTGCTCGAGCGCGACGCCCCGATCGACTCCGCGTTCGCGCGCCTCCAGCTCGAGAAGTACGAGCGCAACCTGAAGCGCGGGAAGAACGCGCCGCGCGAGGACTACGACTTCTACGACGTCACCGCGTGGTCGCTGCCCGTGACCTACGGCGTCGAGACCTACGCGCTGGGCGAGGTCCCGGCGGGCGGCGTGGCGCTCGCCCCACCCGATCCCGACGTGGCCGATCCCGCGGAGGAGCGGCTCCCCGACTCGCTCGCGGTCGGCGTGCCGCAGACCGCGCGCTCGAGCCGCGCCGCCGCGCTGGTGCTCCGCGATGCGGCGGGCGCCGTCGCGCTCGACGTGAGCGGCGCGATCGAGGGCGGGCGTGCCACCACCGCCTACGTGTGGTCGAGCGCGCAGGACGGGGCGCTGCGCCTGGCACTCCGGCTGCTGCAGGAGGACTTCAAGATCGCGACCAGCACCCGCGTGCTGCGTGCCGGCGGGCGCGACTTCCCGCGCGGTTCGTTCGTGGCGCGCGTGGAGCGCAACCCGGAGCGGCTGCACGAGCGCGTCGCCGCGCTCGCCAGGAGCTGCGGCGCCCGCGTGCTCGCGGTGCAGAGCGCGTGGACCGACCGCGGCGACACCGGCGTCGGCTCCGAGTCGATCGTGAGCCTCAAGCGCCCGCGCATCGCGGTGCTGGTGGACGATCCGGTCTCGCCGACCTCGTACGGCTGGCTGTGGTTCCTGCTAGAGCGCCGGCTCGGGCTGCGCTTCACCGCGGTGCGGGCCGGCTCGCTGCGCGGCATCGAGCTGGACCGCTACAACGTGGTCGTGGTTCCGGACGGCAACGGCGGCGCGCTCGCCCGCGCGGTCGGCGAGGGCGGTGTCACAATGCTCAAGGACTGGATCACGCGCGGCGGCGCGCTGGTGTGCCTGGACGACGCGGCCGAGTTCCCGACCTTGAAGAGCGTGGGGCTCTCCACCGCGTGGCCGGTGGGCGTGCTGAAGAAGGAGCCGAAGGGCGAGGAGGAGGAGAAGGAGACCAAGCCCGACAGCGTGCGTGAGGGCGAGACCCGGCCGCAATTCCTGCCGGGCACCATCTTCTGGGCCAGCCTCGATCCGCGCCACTTCCTGTGCTACGGCTTCGAGCAGCCGCGCATCCCGGTGCTGCTCCAGGGGCGGCTCTTCCTCAAGCCCTCGAAGGACGGCGCGAATCCCATCACCTTCGAGCGCGAGCCATTGAAGCTCAGCGGCTGGAGCTGGCCCGAGACCGAGCGGCGCCTGAAGGGCACGGCCTACGCCGTGGACGAGCCCACCGGCGGCGGCCACGTCATCATGATCGAGGGCCCGCCCGCGTTCCGCCTGTTCTGGCGGAACACCGAGCGGCTGCTGCTCAACGCCATCACGTACGCGCCGGCGCTGGATTGAGGGCAGCGGGGTGAGCGGGGCGCTCGGCAAGATCGGAGCGCGGGCGTTCGAGCGAATGATCGCCCCGCGTCTCGGCGCCGCCCGCGACGAGGTGCTGGTCGGGCCCGGCGCGGGCCGCGACTGCGCGATCGTCAGGATCGGCGCCGGGCGGGTGATGGCGATCACTACCGATCCGCTGTCGGTGATCCCCGCGCTCGGATTCGAGGCCTCGGCGCGGCTCGCCTGCCACCTGCTCGCCTCCGACCTCTGGACCAGTGGCATCCCGCCGGCCCATGTCGCGGTCAATCTCAATCTCCCGCCGCAGATGACCGACGACGAGTTCGCTCGCTACTGGAGCGTGATGAGTGCCGAATGGTCGAAGCTGGGCGTCGCGGTCGTAACCGGGCACACCGGCCGCTACCCGGGCTGCGACTACTCCATCGTCGGCGCGGCCACGCTCATCGGCCTCGGCGACGAGGGTCGCTATCTCACGCCCGCGATGGCGCAGCCCGGCGACCGCGTGATCGTCACCAAGGGCTGCGCGATCGAGGCCGCCGCGGTCGCGGCCCGTCTCTTTCCCGAACGCCTCGCCGAACGCCTCGACGCGGACGGCATGCGCGGCGCGCGCGCGCTGCTCGAGCAGGTGAGCGTGGTCGAGGACTGCCAGGCTGCGCTGCGCGCAGGCGTGCGCGAGCGCGGGGTCTCGGCGCTTCACGATGCGACCGAGGGTGGCGTGCTGGGAGGGCTGGTCGAGCTGGCGCAGGCGTGCGGCCACGACCTGCGGGTCGAGCGCGCGCGGATTCCGCTCTCGCCCGAGTGTCGCGCGGCGTGCGAGGTCTTCGGGATCGATCCCTACTGGGCGCTCGCCGAGGGCGCGCTGATCGCCGTCGCGCGCCAGGAGAGCGCGGCCGAAGTGCTGGCCTCACTCGCGGACGCCGGCATTCCGGCCACCGAGGTGGGTGAGGTGGTGCGTGGCGCGGGCGCGCTGTGGCTCACCGAGCCCGACGGAAAGGTGCGCACGCTTACCGAGCCCGAGCCCGATCCCTACTGGGAAGCCTACGCGCGCGCGGTGCGCGAAGGGTGGAGTTGAGGCGGGTAAACGGGCGGGGCTATGCCCGCGAGATCACCGGTAGAGAACCTTCACCTGTCCCCACGTCCGGCGTCGGGTGACTGTCGGAGGCTGGCAGAATTCGATGGTGAAGCCGAGGTCGGCACCGGGGAAAGAGGCAGGATAATCTCGCAGGATACAGCCCTCGAAATTGCTGCGGTAGGTCTGCCATAGGTGGCCGCCGGGGTAGTCGTCGTTCGGGTCGATCAGAAGGTCGAAGTAGCCAGTGCAGATCTCCTGCACCCAGAAGCAATACTGCGAGGGCCTCGGCAAGGCTAGGGGAGGATCGAAAACAAACTGAATCTTCGTGGGATGGGTTGAGTCTGGGCTCGTGACGCTGAGGATCGGCCCCTCCTGGACCACGAGGTGCGTGTGCGGCCTTCCGCCCGAGTCCACTTCGGTGATCCAGAATTTCATGGGGCTCGGGTCGTTGTGCTCGGAGGCGATTCGCCACACGGTCACGGAGAGGATCAACGTGTCGGAGGCGCAGAAGGTCTCACCCCAGGCCTTGCCAAGAATCACATCGCCCGATGCAGTCGCCTTCGAGGTATCCACCCCCACTGATTCCGGTGCACACGCGGTGGCACGCGCCGGTCCCGCGACGAAGGCGCTGACCCCAAGGGGCACCAGCACGACGAAGATCTGAGCGAGGCGAAACACCGCGAATCCCCTAGCGCAACACAGTGACCGCGCCCTGCCGCCGAAGCTGAGCGACCTCCATCCGGTAGAGGTAGACGCCCGGTGGCACCAGCGCCCCGCTCGCGTCCCTGCCGTCCCACTCGAGACGAGCGCCCGCTCGGCCGCGGATGGTGGCGATTTTTCGCCCACCCACATCGTGGAGCGAGAGCCCGGCAGTCGCGCCGCGGACGTAGGGCGTGCTGAGCACGAAATGGCCGCGCGTCGGGTTGGGGCCGACGACGAACGACTCACCTTCATCTCTGGCACCACGCGCGCGAAGCGCAGAGTCAACGTAGATCGCCAGGATGATCGCGTCGGTTCCGCCGCTTGGCGTTCCTACTTGAAAGCGGACGTAGTACGTATGCCCGGCGGTACCGCCCGGCGGGAACCAAGTGAAAGTCCGGGTGGTCGGGCTGAATTGCATCCCGAGCTGCAGAAAGTAAGCAGCATATGTCAGAGGATCGTTCTCCGGATCGCTGGCAGAAACGACGACGGAGCCCGGGTGCTCCTGCGACATTGTGGTGAACACAACGGTCGTGCTGTCGGCGACCGGCTGAGCGCCGATCGATGTGAACTGGGGCGGCAGGCTCATGTTCCTGCGTGCAGCCCAGAGCTGTTTCGAACGCAGTGCGAGCCGGGTGCCGTCCGGCGAGAGTCGCGGGGACAGCACGGGATCGGGGCCCTGGACAGCAAAGGTGATGTCGGCGAAGTAGGGGAGAATCTTCTTGACCGCGAGCCCCGGATCAAGGGTTCTCGTGGTCACGTCGCGCGGCGGGTTCGTGAGTGTGTGCGTCCCCACGCCCAGCGTGATGATCATTCCGTCCGGCGAGAATGCAGGGGTCGCAGCGTCCTGTCCTGCCGGAGCATCGAAGACTGCCTGCAGAGAGTCGCCGTTGCTCTTCACCTTGTATACGTGGTGCGGCTGGTCGCTCGCGCCATTCTGGCGGTCGAAGGTGATCCAGTTGCCGTCCGACGTCCACTGCGGATAGAAGTCCACACCATCTGCCTCGAATGTGAGCTGGGTCGGCGTCCCACCAGTGATGGGGACCTTCCACATGTGGCGAGGACCAGCATCGCGCCGGCTGAAAGCGACCCATTGGCCGTGGGGTGAGATTGCGGGGGTCGCGTCGCCGGAATTGAACTGGTCCCCGCTTGCGGTGACGAGGTAGAGACCGGTATCCGGGTTCGCGCCTGGAATCCCCTTGCGCAGGATTCGGCGATCGTCGCGGTCGAACGCGATCAGGTCGCCGAGCGGCGACCAGCTCGGATCGTAGTCATGAAGGTTGCTGTCGGGGAAGGTGAATTGTGTGAGGGCGTTCGCTTCCTTCGGGTCGGACCGGACGAGGAAGACTTTACACGCGGCGACAGTGTCTGCATCGACCGAACCCGTGTGCACGGTGAACGCCAGGAGCTTCCCGTCCGGGGACCAGAAGACCTCGCTATCTCCGATCGTCCCGGTGGACTCAACAGCACACGTCTCGCAAAGGTTCGTGCGCCTCACGAGCGTTCCGAAGAGCACATTGCGGCGCCAGTGGTCGAGGTGATCGAGCGCCGCGGCGAGGTCGTTCGCATCCCCCGCGGTGCCATTGTAGTTGAGGTCGCAGGGCGGCGAATCCGAGCTTGTGGTTCGCCCGTCGGCATCCTTGTCTGTCGTACGCGCGGTGACGGTCTTCGGGCCCTGCGAGACCCCAGAGACGTAAAGCGTCACGCGCAGCCGGCCGCAGCCGGAGAGGCTCCCGACCGTTATCCGCGCGAATCCGAGCGCGTTAGTCGAGTCGTCCGCGAAGATCTTCGCTCCGGTGTCGTTCGCCTTGAGGTTGCCGAACTGGGTCGAAGTCGTGACCCAGATGGACTCGGGCGGTACGCCAGTCTTCGCGTCACAGTTCGCGTCCGAGTAGAAAAGCGTGATTCTGAGCTTCGACGGACGTGATCCCACCGACGGGGGAAAGACGAGAGACGTGAGAGTGTCCGCTGCAGGACAGGCGGAGACCGAGTCCTTGACGCCCCACAAGACGTTCGGCACGGGAGTCGGCCCCAGACCGAGGCAGTCCGATTGCGCGGATTGGGGGACCACGACGAGCAGAAGCAACACGGACGCGAGCGCGGAAAAGCGGATAAATCGAGGGGGGGCGGACGGGGAGGCAGCGAACGGGCGGACCATGGCGAACCTCCAGGACGTGGCCTTGCGGGAAACCTGTGAGAGAGCTTAGACCCGTGGGGTCGTCCGACATAGTCAATCCCGGCACGGCTCAGGCGCTCGCCACGACAGACCGCCGCCGGGGGCCGCGTTCGGCGGCCCGGGAGCGACCGGAACCGATCGCGAGGTGGGGTCGCGGCTACGCGGGCGCCGCGAGGTGGCCGGGACGAAATGCAGACGGCGGGGCTCGGAACTGCTCCCCGCCGCCGCGGACTCCCGGGGCCGCACCGGGAGATCCACCCTAGAACTTGATCGCGAGCCCCGCCGACATGGACCAGAAGTCTGGATCGAATTCGTTCGGCGGAAGCTGGCTGCGCTGCTTCTCCATGAACACGTAGCGCCCGTTGAGATCGAGCGAGGTCATGGGACCGATCGGAAGGTTCATGCCGCCGCCCAGGTGCGTGCCGAACTTGCGCGTGGTTTCGTCGGTAAGCCCCAGGCCGTTTCGGTAGTCGAGCGTCGTGTGGTACCAGCCCACGCCGCCTCCCGCGTAGAGCATCGGCACCGGGCTCAGCCACAGCGAAGCGGTGACCGGCCACATGCGCACCTTGAGGTCGCCGTTGTTGTAGTTCTCGTTGCGCCACGCGATTGCGATCTCGGTCTTGGTGAGCGGGGTCAGCGGGCTGCGGAGCGCCAGCCCCCCGAACGTCTTCGCGTCCGTGCCGCTGTTGTCGGCGGCCCGGGTGATGCCGATCGAGGGCACGATCTCGACGGCACGTGCCGCCTCGACCCCGAACAGCAGGATGACGATGAAGATGAGCGTTCCAATCAGGGCGCGGTCGAGCAGGCCCATGACCTTGTGCGGTTGCGAGTGCATCTCGAGCCTCCAAACCTGTGCACCGGGGAGCGGTGAAGCGGTCACGGCCATCGGTATCAAGGTCCGTGCCCGGCGCTTTTCCCCGGCGGGTCAACGGATTGCGTGGCCGACCGGGCAGGGGTTTCGTGTCGTTTCCGCCTCGACTGTGGCGGGCGCGGACCGCACGCCCGGACGCGGGGCGGGACCACGAGGCGGCGCAGGCCCGGTGCCGGGTGTCGCCCGGGGCGTGCACTCTCAGCGCGCAGGGCGTGCAATTCGCGCGGCGGCGAGAGGCCGCCCCCACGTGTCGGGAGGTCGAGTGCGTGACCGGCGGCCCCCCGCGCCGGTTGCGTGCGGGACCGTGAAGGGCGCGGGACCACGTGCCGAGTCCAGGGGCTGCGGGAACCCGCTTCGAATCCGCCGCTCGATGGCGCTAGACTCTCCGCCATGAGCGCATCCCGACCCTCATCGTCCGCATCGTCGCGTCACCGCACCGCGTTCTCGCGCGCCGCATGGCTCACGCTCGCGCTCCTGACCGCGGTCCCCGCCGGGCGCACGAGCGCCTCGTGGCCGCCCTGGCACCAGGAGAAGCGGCCGCCGCCTCGCTACCCCGAGATCCTGGTCTCCCCCGGCTGGCTCGCCGCGCACCGCCGCGACGCGCGCCTCACCCTGGTGGACGCGCGGCACGCGGCACGCGTCGCCGCGGGCCACATCGCGGGAGCGGTCGCGTTCGACGCCGCGGCCGCGCTTCCCGATCCGGCGGATCTCGGGGCACGCTTCGCGGCGGCGGGCATTCCTTCGAGCGGCATCGCCCTTTGTTACGGCGACTCGCTCGATCGGGGCGCCGCGGGACGGCTCTTCTGGCTTCTCGAGATCGCCGGACACCGCGAGGTGCGCGTGCTGAACGGCGGGATCGAGGCATGGCGCGCGCGCGGTGGAGGCATCGAGCGCGGCGCGCCCGCCGCGAGGCCCGCGCGCTTCGACGCCCGGCCCGACACGGCCAAGCTCGCGGACTATCGCTACGTGAGGCGCGTCTTCGGCACACGGGGGCACACGCTCGTGGACTGGCGCTCGCCCCGGCGCTGGGACACAGGCCACGTGCCACACAGCCTGCCGTTCCCGCTCGAGAAGCTGGTCGGACCCGGCGGCACGTGGCTCGAGGCCCCGGCGATGCGGCTCGCATTCGAGAGCTTCGGGCCGCGCGAGCGTGACTACGTGGGTCTGGACGACGAGTTCGTGGTCTTCGGCGATGCGCTGCCGGGCGAGGTTTCGATCGATCCCTACCTCGCCGCGCGCGTCGTGGGCATCGAGCGAGTGCGCTGTTATCCGGAGGGGTTCGCGGGGTGGAAGTCGCACGCCGAGGCGTCGGTAGTGCGGATCGTGAACGCCGAGGAGGTCCGCAAGCACCTCGGCCTCTCGCTGTGGCAGCGGCTGAGGAAGATTCCACCGCGCGGGGTGATGCTCTTCGATCTGCGGGGAGACCGCGAGTTCGAATGGGGCCACGTGCCGGGCGCGATCTTACTCCCCTCGTGGAACTTCGAGCACGATCTCGACTCCATCGTCACGCGGCGCTGGCCGGATGCCGACCGCGCGAAGACGCCGCTCATCGTCTACTGCTACGGCGTCACCTGCGTGCGCAGCCGCAACTGCTCTAGCATCGCGGCACGGCATGGCTTCCGCAATCTGTGGTGGTTCCGCGACGGGCTCCCCGGCTGGCAGGCCTTGGGACTGGATCTCGAAAAGGGCAAATGAGAAGAGCCCGCCCGATGCTCGGGCGGGCCCTCTCGCGCCTCTCCTCGCTTCAATCCTGCGCCGCGATCAGCGGCGGAACATGCTCTTGATCCAGCCCCACGAGCGATGCTTCGTCGGGGTGATGTGCTTCTCGGTGACGATGATGTCGCAGGAGATGCGATCGATGTGATAGCGCACTTCCGGCGCCCCCGGATAGTCCTTCGTGTACACGTCGTCACACGCGTCCAAGTAGCCGTTGCCGTTGTCGATCCACTGGTTGATGTGGAAGTTCCGGCAGAAGTTGGGCCACACCTCGTGCCAGGTCTCGCACACCGGGCTCGGGCCGGGCACGGTGAACTGGGGCTCTGCCGTGATCTGGACCGGCGGACCGCTCGCCGGGTAGCACGTCATGTAGTAGGTGGGCACGACGGCGTCGATGTGGAATTCCTTCTGCACGCCGCTGCCCAGGTTGTAGAGCAGGATGTTGTCGCACGGGTCCAGCAGCCCGTTGGAAGGAAAGCTGTCGAAATACGCGGTCTGGTGCCACTCCTTGCAGTAGTTCGGATACAGCTCGTGCCAGTAGGTGCAGTTTGGAGGAACCGCCCAGCCCTGCCCGGGAACCGGAGCCGGGCCCGGCAGGTCGAGATAGAGCGTGGTCGGCCCGCTCTGCGCGGTGGACTCCGATGTCAGAGGATGGATCGGCACGAGGAAGAAGCCAGCCACTGCGCCGACAGCGAGGAGAACCAGGATGCCGCGTGCTAGCCATGAGCGCATGCCAGCACCTCCTATCTTGGACCTGATGCGCGGAAGCAAAGATCTCGACAGGTCCGTTTCGAGATCTCCGTCTTCCACGCGGGGGGTCGTCGCGCGCCAACGACCGGAGAGGCGTGAGAGCCGCGTGACGTCGCGCGACCACGACGAGATCGAGGGTCCCACGCAGAAGGCATCCGAAACTCTACGCCCGCGCGGGCAACGCGGACAGAGAATTCCCGCGCGGCGGTAACCCCATGTGCGATCCGGGCGGTGGATTCATTCCAAAACGACCCCTTCGGGCCTCCCCGGATGCGGAAGTTGGCCGGTACCAAACTGAAGTTCTGAACCCCAAAACAACCGCGGCCCGGACGGAAGATTTGCGCCACGAGTGCGCCCCGTCTTAGGGTTCGGTCGTCAGTCCCACCGTGATCTCAGCGGCGTGAGGCCGCCACCGAAGGAGTCTCAACATGGCGAGGAAGCGGGCAGGCAGCGGCAGGCTCGCCACGCTGCTCAACCAGGCGCTGGGCTGGGAGCTGCGCGCGCAGGCGATGTACGCGCACTACGCGGCTTACGTGAAGGGCCTCGAGTCCATCACGCTGGCCGGGCATTTCGAGGGGGAGGTCACGGAGTCGGTCGGGCACGCGAAGCAGCTGCGCGACATCATCGCGGCGCTGGGCGGCGAGGCCGTTACGGCGCGCGATCCGGCGCCGATCGTACACACGGGGGACACGCGCGTGATGCTGGAGGAGGCCCTCAAGACCGAGACCGCTGCCGCCGCCGCGTACCGCAAGCTCGTGCCGCTGGTGAAGCATCACCCAGTCTTCTATCACTCGATCTACCACATCTACAAGGACGAGAGCGCCGCGGTGATCGAGTTCGAGACCCTGCTCGGGCGCTGAGCGCGGCGCCCCGCGCCGCTACTTCTTCATCGCCCCCGCCTTCACCGGCGGTGTGCGCGCCCTGAGGAGCGCGCTCAGCAGATCGGGCTTGGCGGTATCGCGCACCAGCCGCGGATAGCGCGCGCCGCCGCGATAGTCGAGGCGGCAGGCGCGGTAGAACTCGCCGTTGTCCACCAGCAGCTCGAGCGGATCGCCGCTCGCGGTCGCGCGCACCGCGTCGAGCAGCAAGTTCTTCGACCAGTGGCGCCCGTTCACCGCGACCAGCTTCGTGCCGGGCGCGACCCCCACGCTCGCCGCCGCGCTGCCCGGGATCACGTCCTCGATCAGCCCGTCCTCCCCGTGCACGATGATCCCGATCGAGAATTGCAGGTCGATCTTCTTCTCGGCCTCCCCGATCGACTTCATGTAGGCCGGCAGGCTGTCGGTGAACGCGAGCTTCCAGCCGCCGTTCTCGATTCCGCCGAGCGGTGCGCGCGGGCTCAGCGACTCGAGGCGCTCGAGCAGGAACGCCCGCCAGTCGTGGGGCGCGACCTCGTTCAACGAACTCACCACGTCGTCGAAGGTGTAGGGCACAACCGCCGGCGGGCCGCTCGCGCCGCCGTGGAACTTCCGACAGAAGTCGTCGAGCGAGCGGCGCCCCTGCGTGAGCTGGCGAATCCGGACGTCGGCCTCGAGCCAGATGAGCAGGCCCTCGTTGTAGAAGTCGGTGCCGCGCCGCCAGGCGGCCCACAGCGGGGCGGACTCGTAGAGCCGCTGGGCCTCGACCGCGGTGTCGATCAACGGCCGCCAGGTGCGGCCCGGACGGCTGTCGAGGACCGCGGCCTGCAGCGCCAGGTTTTCCCGCGACTGCTGCGGCGTGCGGATGCCGCTGCGACCGGCGAGCACGAAGCCCAGGTACTGGGTGAGCCCTTCGTAGACCCACAGCAACTCGCCCGTCATCGGCTTCTGGAAGTCGGGGGTCGCGAGCCCCACCGGGCGCCGGTACTTGCCGTTCCACGAGTGCACCAGCTCGTGCGCGAGGAGATTGGAATGCAGGATGCGCAGGTCGTCGTCGAGCCAGATGCGCTCGTGCACGCGGTCGTCGCTCGACTCGTGGTGCTCGAGCCCGAAGTGCGCGACGTGGTCGCTCATCGAGTAGAGGAAGTGGTACTCGCGGAAGTGCCGCGCGCCGAACAGTGCGTAGGCCTCGGCCATGAGCTGGCGATGCCGCGCGACCTGCTCGTCCGGCATCGCGAGCCCGGCCTTGCTGTCGCACGCCATGTCGAGGTACTGGGGCGGCGTCACCCCGGGCGCCAGGTCCACCCGGCGAAAGTTGGCACCCGCGATCACCGGCGAATCCACCAGCGTGGTGAGCGAGGCCGGCGCGAAGCGGATGGCGCCGCCGCTCTCGCTCTCGACCGGGAGCGCCGTGCCGTACTTCCAGCCCGCGGGAAGCGTGAGGCTGGCGGCGTACGTGAGCCCGTCCGAGGGCTCGCCGCTCGGATAGAGCAGCACGTGGTTCCACGACAGCAGCGCCAGGTTCTCGGTGCACGAGGCCGCCGATGAGAACCCTTGGGGCGCCGCGGCGGACAGGAAGTCGAAGCTCACGTCGAGCGTGGTGGCGCCCGCCGGCACCGTGACGTGGATGGCGTACATGTCCTCGAGGTCGCGCCGCCAGGCGAGCGTTTCCTCGCCGGCCGTGATGCGGAGCCCCGCCATGTCGGTGAGCGGTCCGGTGGGGCCGTGCTCGCCCGGGATCCACTTGGGGTAGGAGAGCGTGAGCGGCCCGGGCTCGACCGGAATGGAGAGTCGCGCGTGCAGGATCTTCTTCGGCGCCTCGCTGGCGTCCACCGCCAGCGTGATAGTGCCGGGCGCGAAACCGGCGCGGCCGGAGGAGGCGGCGAACGCGAGGACGGCGAGCGACGTGAGTAGCAGGCGCGGGAGACGTCGGACGTGCGGCATGGGAGTCCCTCGGAACGGAGTGGAGGGTGACGGGACGCTGCGGCGCGCGGGAGAATATCACGGCGGGCCGCTGTCACGGCGCGCCGCGCGTGTCGTATGCTCCGGCGCTCGACCACCCGCGCCGCGACCGAAGGGAGCACGACATGTCCGGGTCTGCTTCGAGACTCACCACGCTGGCCGTGATGCTGGCGGCCGCGTTCGCTGCGATGCCGCTCGGCGTCGCGGCACCGACGCCGCCCTCGTCTCCCGCCTTCGGCGAGGCGTTCTGGAAACGCTGGGGCGATGGCCGCGCCGAGCTCGCCGCCTACGACCTCACCCTTCCGCGCTACGGAACGCCGCGGGCCGGGATGGCGGTGACGGTGTTCGTCACCGAGACCTTCTCGAGCGCGCTGCGCGTCAAGGCCGATCCCGGCCGGCACCCGAAGTCGGACGAGTTTCCGGTGATGAAGCTCAACCTGGTGCAGGACTTTCCGACCGGAATCTACGACTACAACCTGCTCACGAGCGCGTTCGTGGCGCTGGCCCCGGTGAACGGCCGGGCCGCGGGCACACCGACCAAGATTTCGTTCTCCGCGCAGGAATGGTGCGGGCACGTCTACAGCCAGGCGCTGTTCGATGCGCGCGAAGTGCGCCACGAGCTGCACAGCTACTTCGACGGCGAGGCCGACCGTCGCGAGCAGCTCCCCTCACCTGCGGACGGGGGCGCCGAGGACGCGCTGCTGATGTGGGCGCGCGGCCTGGCGGCGCCGGCGCTCGCGCCGGGCGAAACGCGCGAGGTGCGGCTGCTGCGCTCGCTCAAGATCGCGCGGCTCAAGCACCAGCCGCTGGCGTGGGAGCAGGCGACGCTCCGGTGCGAAGCCGTGCCGCGGAAGATCACCGTTCCCGCCGGGACCTTCGAGGCCGAGGTGCGCACCGCGGCGATCGCCGGCGGGCGCACCTGGACGTTCTACGTCGAGCGCGTCGAGCCGCACCGCATCATCCAGTGGGAGTCGAGCGACGGCGAGCAGGCGCAGCTTCTCGCGAGCGACCGGCTCAAGTACTGGGAGATGAACGGCGAGGGCATGCAGTCGGCGCTGGCGAAGCTGGGGCTCAAGCCGCGCGCGGCGCGGATGCCGTAG
>CAZYQK010000096.1:0-12721 GCA_964650245.1 uncultured bacterium
CTCGATCTCGGCGAGGCGCAGCGCGACGCGGCTTCGATCCGCCGCTCCGCCGGAACGCAGCGCTCGCCGCAGGCGCCGGGCCGCGGAAGCGCGATCGCCCCGGTACGCATCCACCTCGGCCGCCGCCAGCTCGTCAGAGAGGGCGAGCGAGTCGCGCCCGGCGCGCGTCATCGCATCGAGCATCGCGAGCGCACGGGTCGTGGCCGGCAGCGACGGATAGACCCGGATCGCCTGCCGGGCGAAATCGAGCGCCAGGGCGGTGTCGCCGAGCTGGGCGCGCAGCTGGACGCGCCGCGCAAGCCACGCCGCGCGCTCGGATTCCGGCCAGCCGCGACGGTCCGCCGTTTCGAGCAGCGAGTCCGCGTGAAGGGCCTCGCCCCGCGCGAGCACCAGGTCGGCCCGCGCGCGCAGCGCCTCCCACGCCCAGATCGAAGCCGCAAGATCGGGCAGCGACCAGAGCGAGTCGGCGCGGGCGGAGTCCCCGGTGGCAAGCGAGAGCGTGGCGAGGCGGTGGAACGCTGCGGCACGCAGCAGAGGCTGCGCGGGCGCTTCCCGCCAGAAGGCCGCGCTGTCCGCGGGGCTCGGCCGCGGCGGAGGTCGCGTCCACGCCACCGCGCGGGACGAGTCGACCACCGGGGGGCCCAGCGCGATCCAGTCGGCCGTCGCGCGCGCGGGGTGCCAGGCCGCCACCGCCGCGATCATCAGCGCGGCCGCGGCGATCGGGCCGCCGGGCCAGGCCGGCCGCCCCGCGGCGCGGCGCGCGCGAGACACTCCCTCCTGGCTCGCAACCGCGTCGCGCGCGATCACTCCCATTCGATGGTCGCGGGCGGCTTGCTCGTGCAGTCGTAGACCACGCGGTTCACACCGCGCACCTCGTTCGCGATCCGGCTCGCGACCCGCGCGAGCAGGGCAGGCGGCAGCCGCGTCCAGTCGGCTGTCATGCCGTCGCTCGAGTCGACCGCGCGCAGCGCGATGACCTTTTCGTACGAGCGTTCGTCGCCCTTCACGCCCACGGTCTGCACCGGCAGCAGCACCGCGAATGCCTGCCAGGTGCGCCCGTACCACTTCGCGCGACGCAGCTCCTCGATGAAGATGGCGTCGGCCCGGCGCAGCACCTCGAGGTCGGGTTCGTTCACCGCGCCCAGCGTGCGCACCGCGAGCCCCGGACCCGGGAACGGGTGGCGGTCCACCAGGTGATCGGGCAGGCCGAGCGCGCGGCCCAGCTCGCGCACCTCGTCCTTGAACAGCCAGCGCAGCGGCTCGATCAGCGTGAGGTTCATGCGCTCGGGCAGCCCGCCCACGTTGTGGTGGGTCTTGATCACCTGGGCCCCCCAGCCTTCCGAGGCGCTCTCGATCACGTCGGGGTAAAGCGTGCCCTGGGCGAGAAACTCTACCGGGCCTATACGCCGCGCTTCCTCCTCGAACACCGCGATGAACTCGTTGCCGATGATCTTGCGCTTCCGTTCCGGGTCGGTGATGTTCGCGAGCTTTTCGAGGAAGCGCTCGCGCGCGTCCACCACCCGGAGTTCGAGGCCGCGCTTCCGACCCAGCTCGCGGGCCACCTCCTCGGCTTCCCCCGCGCGCAGCAGCCCGTGATCCACCAGCACGCAGGTGAGTCGCCTGCCCACCGCGCGATGGCAGAGGGTCGCGACCACCGAGCTGTCCACCCCGCCGGAGAGGCCGCACAGGATGTGGCCGCCGGGCCCGACCCGCGCCCGGATCTCGGCGACCGCGCTCCTCTGGAAGCTCTTCATGCTCCAGCCGCCCTTCAAGCGCGCCACGCGGAAGAGGAAGTTGGAGAGCACCTGCTTGCCGCACGGCGTGTGCGCCACCTCGGGATGAAATTGGATCAGGTGGAACGGAAGCTGTTCGTGCATCGCCGCGGCGAACGCGCAGTTCGAGGTGTGGGCGACACGCTGCCAGCCTTCGCCCAGCGCCTGAACCTCGTCGCCGTGGCTCATCCAGGCGCGGAAACGCTTCGGGACGCCGGCGAAGAGCGGCGAGCGCCGGTCCTGGATGAACGTCGCGGTGCCGTACTCGGCGCGCGCGGCCTTCGCGATCCGGCCGCCCATGAGTTGCACCGTGACCTGGAAGCCGTAGCAGATGCCGAGCAGCGGGCGCCTGAGCCGGTAGATGCCGGGGTCCGGCAACGGCGCCCCGGCACGATAGCCGCTGGCCGGCGAGCCAGAAAGGATGAGCGCGGCCGGCCGCTTCGCCTGGATCGCGGCGAGCGGCGTGGTGCCGGGGACGATCTCGGAGTAGACGCCCAGCTCGCGCACCCGCCGCGCGATGAGCTGGGTGTATTGCGAGCCGAAGTCGAGGATGAGGACGAGGGAGGGCGTCATCTCAATCCGAAATGCGGGGCTGTCGAGCGCCGGACTCGGCGAGGCGTCCCAGGGTCGGCGGATCGGTTCGCTGCCGATGTCTAACGGCCTGCGTGCACCTCATCAGGCTTCCATGTCTGAACATGCGCGGTACCGCGCCATCACGCCGCCCTGAGCGGCCGCACCCATTCCCGCCGGAGCGGCGGCATCTTCAGCTTCTTCATGATCCGGTTGAGCTTTGTCCACGTGGCCTGCCGCGGGTCGAGCATCTCGATACCGATCGGCTGCCCCTCACGATCGAAGTCGACGATGATCTCGGGCTCGACTTCGCGCTGGCGGCAGCTCTTCACCCCCACCGGGTGGGGAAGGGTCAGATACGCCGCGTAGGCCTTTCCGTCCCTGTAGTGGATCCTGAGGTCCAGTTCGTACATGGCGTCCTTCATCCTCACTCCCTTCTTTCGAACACTGTGACGACGGTGAAGCGCAGCTGCTCCGCGCTTGGCTGAACGACGATGATCCACGGGACGCCGTGCAGACTACTCGAGACGAGCCATCTGCCCCTGTGGCGGCTGCGCCAGTAGCGGCGCGTGTGTTCGAGAATGTGCCTGACGTCGAGCTCGGTCAGGCCGCGATTGATCGCCTGCTCGAGGGCGTGCTCCGCAAAACCAACACTCCAACTCGACCACGGGGGCTTTCTCCGTGGGCTCAAAGCGTCCCCGATCCCGGGGGCGGGTCACCATTCTAATGCCTGAACGGCCGGCTATCCTCAATCCATCCCGCGGGCCAGCGGTCGAAATCGGCGATCACGTCCGTCACGAGCATCGTACCCTCTACTCCTTCGTCGTCGCGCGGGCTTCGGCGCGGCAGGCCTGCAGCAGTTTCTCGAGACGGTCCCGGGCCGGGTTCTTCCACCCCTCGACGTTCACCGCCGGCCGGTGGCGGGCGATGAAGCGCGGCGCCTCGTCCTGGAGGTCCGGGCCCGCAGCGGCGGCGACCCGCAGGTGCCTCGCCATCCAGCGCGTCAGCCGGGTCTCGTCCGCCGGCCGGAATCTGAAGAGCGAGGGGTCTTTATCTTTCGTGGCGCTGGTCGGAGGAATCGACAGGAGACCGAGCTCCTCCTTCAGAATGGCCCCCAGCGTTCGGCGCAGTGGCGACAACGCGGTCTGGCCCTTCTTGAAGTGCGTTTCCGCGAGCCGCTCGAGCAGGGATTCGGTCTCCCCGATGTAGAGCAGCCGCTCCGACCCGGGTTCGACTCCCGGCAGGACCGCACCCTCCTCCAGGAAGATGGCGTAGAGTCCGGGGCCCGAGATCTGCCGCAGCTCGTCGATCCGGTGCCGCCCGCGCGACATCGTGACGAAGATCCTCGCCCGCTCTTCCTCGGTCATGGCCGTCGCTCCCGTCCGCGAATCAATGCCGGAACATCCGCCGGTCCGTGAACACCATCGCGATGCCGTGCCGGTCACAGGCGGCGATCACCTCGGCGTCGCGCATCGAGCCGCCGGGCTGCGCCACCGCAGCGATCCCGGCCGCCGCGGCATGCTCGACGTTGTCCGCGAACGGGAAGAAACCGTCGCTCGCGAGCACCGCGCCGCTCAGCTCGTGGCCGACGCGGCGCGCCTTCATCAGCGCCACGTCCACGGCGTCCACCCGGCTGGTCTGGCCGGATCCCAGCCCGACGAGCGCCTGATCGCGCGCGATGGCGATGGCGTTCGAGCGCGCGGCGGCGGCGATCTCCCACGCGAAGCGAAGCGCGCTCAGCTGGTCGGGGGTGGGCGGGCGCGAGGTCACCACCCTCCATTCCGGCGCGGGCCCGGGTGCCTCGGCCTGCAGCAGCCCCCACCTGCCGAGGAGCCGGAGCGACCAGGAGACGGGCGACCGAAGATCCTCCGCGGCAAGGCGTAACGCCCGGAGGTTCTTCTTCGACTTCAAGGCGAGGTCGGCTTCCGGCGCGAATCCGGGGGCAGCCACGCACTCGATGAAGTGCTTCGCCAGCTGCGCGGCGGTTTCACCGTCGAGCGACCGGTTGACGGCGACCACGCCGCCGTAGGCCGAGATCGGGTCCGAGCGCAGCGCCGCGTTCCAGGCGTCGGCGAGCGAGGGAGCGCACGCCGCGCCGCACGGCTCGCCGTGCTTGACGATCACGCATGCCGGCTCGCGAAACCGCCACACCAGCGAGACCGCCGCCTCCAGATCGAGCAGGTTGTTGTAGGAGAGCTCCTTTCCCTCGCGCCACGCGTCGGGCAGCGAGCGGTCCTGAGCCCGCGCGTAGAGCGCCGCCGCCTGGTGCGGATTCTCACCGTAGCGCAGGCCTCGCACCTGCTCGAGCGCGAGCAGAACGCGCGGCGGCGGCACCGCCCACGCCGCCACCGGCCCGGCCGGCGCTGAATCCTCCGGCGCCGCGCGCCGCGCCAGCTCGTCCGCGATCGCCGCGTCGTAGCTCGCGGTGCGGATGAAGGCCTGGATCGCCCACGCGCGCCGCTGGCCGGGCGTGACGCCCGCGCCAAGTGCCGCCAGCACCTCGTCGTACTGCGCGGGATCGTGGGCCACGACCACGTCGCGGTGGCTCTTGGCGGCGGCGCGCAGCAGCGCCACGCCGCCGATGTCGATCTCCTCGATCGCGCCGGCCTCGTCCAGCGATGCGGCGCGCGCCTCGAAGGGATAGAGCGACACCGCGACCAGGTCGACGGGCTCGAGGCCGCGCTCGGCCAGCGCCGCCAGATCGGCGGGCTCGGAGCGCCGGGCGAGGATCGGGGCGTGCACGTTCGGATGGAGCGTCTTGACGCGCCCGCCCAGCAGCTCGCCGAAGCCGGTCCACTCTTCGAGCGCGGTGACCGCGATGCCGGCCTCGCGCAGGTGGGCGGCGGTTCCGCCCGAGGCCAGGATCCGCGTTCCGCGCGCCGCGAGCGCGCGCGCGAACTCCGCGGCCCCGCGCTTGTCGGACAGGGAGAGCAGGGCGGCGCGCGGCCAGCTCATGGGCACCGCAGCCAGTGCGCCGCCCGGGCGGGCCGCGCGGGCCGCTTCGTCATCGCGCCCTCCCGGTGAGCCGTCGCAGCGATTCCAAGTATCGCTGCTGGGTCTGGCTCACGACCTCCGCCGGCAGCGCGGGCGCGGGCGGCTCGCGGTTCCAGCCGCTGCGGTCGAGCCAGTCGCGCACCACCTGTTTGTCGAACGAGATCAGCCGGCCGTGCTCGTACTCGCCGCGATCCCAGTAGCGCGAGGAGTCGGGGGTGAGCGCCTCGTCGATCAGCACCAGCTCGTCGCCGATCCGGCCGAATTCGAACTTGGTGTCGGCGAGGACCAGGCCGCGGGTCCAGGCCCGGTGCCTCGCCTCCTCGTAGATCGCGATGCTCCGGGCGCGCAGCGCTCCGGCGGTCGCGGCACCGACCAGCGACTCCATCCGCTCGAATCGGATGTTTTCGTCGTGGCCGGCGTCGGCCTTGGTGGCGGGCGTGAAGAGCGCGGGCTCGAGCTTCGAGCCGTCCTCGAGCCCGGGCGGCAGCCGATTCCCGCACACCTCTCCGCGCTCGCGGTACTCGCGTAGCCCCGAACCGGTGAGGTAGCCGCGCACCACGCACTCGATGTCGATGCGCGCGGCGTGGCGCACCAGCTGGGCGCGGCCCTGGAGCAGAGCGGCGTGGGCGGCGAACGGAGCCGGGAACGTCCGCGGGTCGTCGCTCACGAGATGATGGGGCCTGGCACTCCCGAGCGCGCGCATCCAGAACGCCGAGATGCGCGAGAGCATGACGCCCTTCCCGGGAATGGGCGTCGGCAGGATCGAGTCGTAGGCCGAGAGCCGGTCGCTCGCCACGATCACCAGGTGATCGGGCCCCGCCTCGTAAATGGAGCGCACCTTGCCGCGGCGCCATGGCTCCACGCCGGGAATTCGGACCTCGAACACCGCGCGGGTGGGATCGAGCAGCTCGGGGGGAACTTCGTGCGGCGTGCTCGTGACTTCCATGGCGTCCTCCTCCCGCCCGGATCTTGGGAACGGCGCGGCCGGTCCTATCGTGGCGCGCGGCTCCCGGCGCCCGCGATGGCGAAGCGCTCGCAGAGCCAGGCCGGCAGCAGCTCGAGCCGCGCGAGCGCGGCCACGTTCGCGTCGCCGTAGTCACCGTACGGATCGAGCAGCACGAAATGCATTCCCGCCGCGCGCGACCCGACCTCGTCCACGCTGCGAATGTCACCCACGTAGAGCGCGTGCTCCGGCTTCACGCCGAGGCGCGAGAGCGCGATGCGGAAGATCGCGGGATCGGGCTTCTCGATCCCCACGAGCTGCGAATCCACCACGAACTCGAGCCCCTCGCGCACGCCGCAGTGCTCGAGGTGCCACTCTGCGCGGCCGTCGGAGTTCGACACGCAGGCGAGCCTCAGGCCCTGGCCCCCAAGCGCGTCGATCGTCGCACGCGCGCCCTCCATGGCCCGCGTCCACAGCCCGTGCTCGATCTGCCGCGCGAGCAGCCGGTCGAGAGCCGGTTCCAGCAGCGGCGGCCCCAGACCCGCTGCCGCCAGCATGCCGCCCAGGTAGGCGCGCGTGTCGCCCCGGGTGCCGAGCGGTGGATGCGGCTCGCCGGGCCGCCGCGCGTGCCCGCGGCTCGAGTCGTAGGCGCGCCGGCCCGCGATCTCCGCGCGCCGCAGCGCCGCGGCATCGAGCCGGACGCCGAGCTCTCCAACCTGCTCCGCGATCCATTCGAAGTCGAGCCTCACCAGCGTGCCGCCGGCGTCGAACACGACGGCGTCCAGCCGCGGCCGGTCAGCCATGTGCCGCCTCCGGAGCGGCCGCGCCGAACACGATGCGCCGTCCTTCGCGGTGCCACGGCTCGCTCAGGTAGCGCCGCACCGTCGCCGGGTAGAGCCGGTGCTCGGCGCCGTGGATGCGCGCCTCGAGCGTCGCGAGCGTGTCGTCACCGCGAATCTCGACCGCCGCCTGCGCCAGGATCGGGCCGCCGTCCAGCTCGTCGGTGACGACGTGAACGGTGCAGCCGGTGACGCGCGCGCCATGCTCCCACGCCTGGCGGATCGCGTGGAGCCCCGGGAACGCGGGAAGCAGCGACGGGTGGAGGTTCAGGATGCGGTCGGTAAACGCCCCGAGCAGCGGGCGGTGGAGGCGGCGCATGAAGCCCGCGAGCAGCACGACCTCGACCGCGCGCGATCGCAGCGCCTCCACCCACGGCCGCTCGTCCTCGATCCGGGTGCGCGAGCGTCCGGCCGGCGGGCACAGGGCCTCGATGCCGAAGCTCCGCGCGCGCTCGATCACCGGGGCGCCGGGCCGGTCGCAGAGCAGGACCGCGATGCGTCCGTGCAGCTCGCCGCGCCGGGCGGAGAGGGCGAGCGCTTCGAAGTTGCTGCCCGTTCCCGAGGCGAGCACCCCGAGCGTGGCGGGTGAAGAGAAGAGCACGCCGCAATCTACCAATGGGCCGGAGCGCGGGCAAGCGCGGCGCCGGCGCGATCGCCGCGCGGCTGCGCCGTGACGGCCCGCGGCTCGGCGCGCCGCCAGTCGAGCCGTCGCGCGCCGCGATCCGAGAGCTCGAACCACAGCGCGCCCTCGCGGTCGGTGCGGTGGATCGCGGCACCCGCCGCCCGCAGCCGCTCGACCACCCGCGGATCGGGGTGCCCGAACGGGTTGCGCCGCCCGCACGAGAGCAGGGCGTGGCGCGCGCGCGCCCGCGCGAGGAACGACGCGCCGCTCGACGACGCCGAGCCGTGATGCGCCACCTTGAGCAGCGCGACATCGGGCACCACCGCCAGCGATTCCTCCACGGTGCTGTCGACGTCGGCGGCGAGCAGCGCGCGGCCGCGCGCCTCGCCCACCTCGATCACGAGTCCCGCCGCGTTGTCGGTGCGTCGCCCATCCGCTCCCCGTTCCGGCGGCCGCGGCGGCCAGCGCACCAGAGCGAGCGGTGCCAGGCGCAGCGTGTCGCCGCGGGCCAGCGTCTCCGCCCCGAAACGCAGGGCGGGGCCCGGCACCCCGGGCCGCGCCACCGGCGCCAGCACGCGGACGACGCTCACCCCGTGCCTGACTGCGGGGGCGCCCCCGGTGTGGTCACCGTCATCGTGGGTCAGCACCAGCGCCTCGAGCCGCCGCACGCCCGCCCAGCGCAGGAACGGCAGGACCACCATCTCGCCGGCGTCCACGTGCGGCGTGCGCGGGCCCGCGTCCACCAGCCACCAGCCGTCCTCGAACCCGACCGCGAGCGCATCGCCCTGCCCCACGTCGAGCGCGATCAGCCACCAGCGCCCGGGCTGCGGCCGGAGCGGGGCCGCGGTCACGGCGAGCAGCAGCGCGAGGGCGCTGAAGCTCGCGCCGAGCCCGGCTCCCGCCACCCGCGGCCGCGAGACCGGACAGCGCCCGCCCTCGACATCGCGCGGCTCGGGCAGCGCGACCACGAGCAGTACTGCGCCCAGCGCGGCGCACACCGCGATCCCGCACTCGGGCCCCAGGCCGAGCATCGCGCCCGGAGCCCGCGCGGCGAGCGAGGCGATGGCGCGCAGTGCGGCCGCGAGCGCCTCGCACGCGTCGAACCCGAGTCGCCCGCTGCCGGGGAGCGCCAGATCCACCACCGCCGCGAGCCACGCCGCGGTGAGCAGCAGACCCGAGACCGGCACCGCCAGCAGATTGGCGAGGGCGCCCACCCAGGAGAGCGCGTGAAAGCGCGCGATCAGGAGCGGCATGGCGGTGAGCTGGGCGCTGAGCGTGGGCAGGAACGGGGCCGCCAGCGGCCGCCACCTCCCGCAGCGCGCCGCGAGCCACGGTCCGACCGCGACCAGCCCCAGGGTGGCCGCGAACGAGAGCTGAAATCCCAGGTCGCCCGCCCAGCTCGGCGCCAGCGAGAGCAGCACGGCCGCGCTTATGGCCAGCGCCTGCGCGGGATCGAGCGCGCGATCGAGCAGCCGCGCCGCGGCCAGCAGGCCCTCGCCTGCCGCGGCCCGCATCAGCGAGGGCAGCGGCCCGGCGATCCCCACGTAAAACACGGCGCACAGCCCGCCCGCCAGGGCGCGGGCCCGCACCCCGGCGCCCAAACTCGCGCTCGCGCCCCGTGCCAGCGCCGCGAGCCAGGTGACGTGGAGCCCGGAGAGCGCGAGCAGGTGGATCAGCCCCGAAGCGCGCAACCGCGCGTTCAAGTCGGGCGAAAGGGCCGAGCGGTCGCCGATCACGAGCGGCGTCACCAGCTCGCGCGCCTCCGCGGTGAGATGGCGTGCGAAGCGCGCCTCGATCGCGCGCCGCCAGCGCGCGACCGTCAGGCGCGGCAGGGCGTCAAAGCCGCGGCCGCTCAGCACGGCGTCGTCGAGCGCGCGCCCGGTGGCGGCGAGCGAGCCCGCGTCGGCCGCACCGCGCGCGTCGAAGCCGCCGGGATTGCGCAGCCGGGGCGGCAGCTCGAGGCTCGCGAGCGCCTCCAGCCGATCGCCCCACTCCGCAGCGCTGCCGGCCGGGAGGCGCAGCCTCACCCGCGCGCCGCGCGCGATGGGGGGCGACGCATCGATCACCGCTACCACCGCCAGCGGCTCGCCGGATTCGCGCTGGGGCGGCTCGACGACGCGCCCGCTCACTCTGAACAGGGCGTCGGGGAGGTCGAGCCCGACCCGCGCGCGCTCCAGGGCGGCCCGATGCGCGGCGCCGCGCGCGGTAGCCGCGAGCGCGAATGCTACCAGCAGCGCCACGGTGCCGGTCCGATCGGGGGCGCGCCACGCGACCAGCGCGAACGGCAGTGCGATCCCGAGCGCGAGTGCGCCGGCCACGGTATCCAGCCGCGCGCCCCACAGGAGACCGAGCCACACCGCGACCGCCACCGGAATCGCGCACCGTCCGCCCATGCGGCTCGCGGGGCGGAAGAGCCGTGCCAGCTACGCTGAGGGTGGCGAACGCGTGCGCCGTGGAGGTTGCGGGCGAACGCGCCGCGGGCGCCGTCCACGCCGTGGACGCCCCCCGCTCCGGGAGCGACAGGGTCCGGCGCGGCGGGCCCCTACCGGAGGCCCGCGCCTCCGCCCGAACGCGTCAGCGCTTCGTTGCCGGGGCCGGGGCCACGAGCTGCGCGGTCAGCATCTCGGTAAAGAATTCGTCGCCGGTCTGGATCGAGGCGCTCAGGTAGTAGCGGGTCAGCCCATACTCGTCGAACATCGCGAGCGGAAAGATCGCCACCCCCACCACCCCGGCCGGCGCCTTCAGCATCACCATCTGGTAGCGCCGCCACTGGCCCTCGGGCGAGCGCGTGTGCAGCCACATCTCGCGCACCTCGGACGCGATCACACCCTCCAGCCCGGCCGAAATCACAGAGGGTTGGTCGACCGGCATGCGCGCGGGGGCCGCGAGCGCGCGCAGCATGGGATGGTCGAGGTCCACTCCCAGCTCGAAGCTGGCGAAACGCTGGTTGCCGCCGGGCAGATCGATGACCTGGATCGGCGCCTCCTCGCCGTGATACTCGACGCGAATGCTGTGGGGGCCGCGCGGCAGCTCGAGCGTGAGCGGCGTCACGCCCCGCTTCTCCCCATCCACCCGGACGATCGCGCCGCCCAGCGACTCGGTGCCCCGCTCGCCGGTCAGGCTCGCGCGCACCTCGATCACGCCGGTCGCGGGCGACGTCATGGGCCGCGCGAGGATCTCCGCGGTCTCACCCACTCGCACGCGCACCGTCTGCCCCCACGACGCCAGGCCCGGCCCCGAGAAGCGCAGCTCGTGCGGTCCCGGCATCACGCTGTCCACGACCAGCGGCACGAACCCGACGCTTCGGCCGTCGAGCGCCACCCCGATCGGCAGGGCGGCATCGGTGCCGTGGACCGCGAGCGATCCCCACAGCGGCGCGTCGAGCACCAGCTGGTCGCCGGACTGACCGCGCGTCTCGTACGTGGCGCTGCCGAGGTCCGAGAACGAGAGCGTGATCTGATGAGCACCCGGCGAGAGCTCCACGCTCGCCGGGGTGCGGCGCGCGAGGTCCCGGCCGTCGGCGGCGATCCACGCGCCCTGCGGCCGGCTATTCACCATCACCTCGAAGCGCGCCCCGGCGATGCCGAGCGAACGCAGCGCGGCCATGAACGGATTGCGTCGCGTCGCGACGCCGGGGTGATTCTCCTGTAATCCACCCACCAGCCAGCCGCCGGCGAACAGCGCGAAAACCAGGGCGATCAAGAACCAGGTCCGCTTCCACAGCGGCCGCCCGCCCTCGAGCTCGAGCGCCGAAGGCCACGCCGGCCGCAGCGGTGTGCGGGGCGCATCGGCCGGCTCCGGCTCCGCCGCGGGCAGTGGCTCGATCTCCGCGGCCGCCGCCGGGGGCACGGTGGGGGGTGCGCCGGTTTCCGGCGGCGCCTCGGGCGTCACCATGATCCTGGACTCCGGGAACGGGACGTGCTCGATCACCAGCTCCGGCGGGACCGGCGCCGCGTCCACGGCGGACGACGTGGGCTCGATCGCCGGCACCGCCGGCGGTGTCGCGGGCGATGCCGCCGCCTCCGGGAGCTTCGCATCCTCCAGCTCGATCGTGGTCGCGCCCGCCACCGGCGGCAGCGGCGTCTCGAGCGACGGGGATGCAACCGTCACCGTCACGCGATGCGGGTGGAGCGCGGTCACGGGCTCGGCCGGCCCGGCCGCCGCGACGGGAAGTACCGCGGCGGGTTCACCGAGGTCGCGCAAGTTCGGTTCGACTTCGGACTCGGGCGAATCCAGCGGCGTCAACAGGAGAGTGTGACCGACCGGTGCGCTCGAGAGCGGTGGCAACGATCTCCAGTCCGATGCGAGCGCGGTGAGCTCGGGCGACTCGGGCGTGGGCGGAATCAGGTCGGCCAGCGGCCCGGCCGATAGGGTTTCGCCGTTTGCGGCGGCGGGTTCCGGCTCGGCGCCTGGTGGCTCGGCTTCCGCCCCGACGGCGGCGGGTTCGGCCAACGCAGCACGGGCATGCCCGCGCCGCCACGGCCACACGCGATCGAGCCACGCGCGAAAGACGCTGCGGCGCCGCTCCGGCTTCTCCTCATCTCCGCTCGCCACCGCAAACGCATCGGGCTCACCGGCGGCGTCCCACTCGCCTTGGCCCGGGCTCGCGGCCTCCGTCGGCGGCGCATCCGCGCCGTCCCCCGGCACTTCGCCTTCCATCGCCGGCCCGACGGAGTCGGCTCCGGAGACGGAGGCGGTCGCCACGACCGGCTCGGCCGCGGGCGCTTCACCCGCTGCGCCTTCTTCCACCGGGAACTCCGCGAGCGTTGACGGCGCGGGCTTGGGCCCGGTCGCCTCCGCGGGCGTGGTCTCGGGCGGGGCCGCGGGCGCCTCGGGAACACCGGCCGAATCGCCGGGCCATTCGGCGACGACGGTGATGCGGGCCGAGTCGGACTCGCCGCGGTCCGCCGGCCAGCTGAGGCTCACGCTCACGCGATGGCGGGCGTGGACGCCGAGCGCGCGGGCGTCGCTGCCCGCTTCG
>CAZYQK010000097.1:0-12655 GCA_964650245.1 uncultured bacterium
GTAGGCCATGCCGCCGGTGAGCGCGCCGTCCCCGATCACGGCGATCACGTCGAAGTCCTCGCCCTTGAGGTCGCGCGCCACCGCGAAACCGAGCGCCGCGGACAGCGATGTGCTGCCGTGGCAGGTGCCGAACGGATCGTGCTCGCTCTCGACGCGCGCCGGGTAGCCGCGGATGCCGCCCAGGCTGCGCAGCGTGTCGAACCGCTCGAAGCGGCCGGTCACGAGCTTGTGGGGGTAGGACTGGTGCCCGACGTCCCAGATGATCTTGTCGCGCGGCGAGTCGAACACGCGGTGGAGCGCGAGCGTGAGCTCGACCACGCCCAGGTTGGGGGCGAGGTGCCCGGCGCGGCGGGCGACGGTCTGGATGATGACGTGCCGGATCTCGTTGGCGAGCTGGTCGAGCTCGGCGCGCGACAGGGGCTTGAGATCGGCCGGGGACTGGATGCGTTCGAGCAGGCTCATCTAGTGGACTCGGATCCAGAGCAGGGCGCTGCCGACGCCGAGCACGGCGCCGACCAGGACCTCGAAGGGAGTGTGGCCCAGCAGCTCCATCAGGCGCTGCGTGTCCGCCTCCGGATGCTGGAAATGCTCCGCGATCAGGCGGTTCAGGACGGCCGCCTGGCGCCCCGCGGCGCGCCGCAGGCCCGCGGCGTCATACATGACGATCATGCTGAAAAACAGCGTGGCGCCGAACAGGGCGGTGCCGAAGCCGTCGCGCATGCCCACCATGGTGGTGAGCGCCGAGACCGACGCGGCGTGCGAACTCGGCATCCCGCCGGTCTCCACGAACCGGCGCAGGTTCCAGCGGCGGTGAGCGAAGAACTCGCGGAAGCCCTTGTAGCCCTGGACCAGAAAGCCGACGCTGAGCGCGAGCCAGAACGATTCCGTGATCTCCCCTCCGGGCTTGAGGTCCGTCTGCTCCGTGGGCCGACCCGCGCGACACGATAAGCGGGGCGCGCGGATTGGGCAACTGGCGCCGCGGCGCGGTCGACGCGCCTCCCGGGGTGGCGCCTCGTGGTCAGGCGCTCACCGCTCGCGCTCCGCGGTGGCCAGAACCAGTCGCGCCAGGTACGCGGCGCGCGGTCCGAAGCGCTCGATGCGTCGGCGCGCGCGGTCGAGAAGGCGCGCGGCCTCGCCTCGCGCCGCCTCCTCGCCCACCGCGCGCGGGTAGGTTGCCTTGCCGCGCCTCGCGTCGGTGCCGGCGCGCTTGCCCAGCCGGGCCAGCGACGAGCCGGCGTTGAACAGGTCGTCGTGGATCTGAAACGCGAGCCCCAGGATCCGCCCCGCGCGCTCGAGCGCACCGACCTTCCGTCGATCGCCACCACCCGCGATCGCTCCCAGCGCCAGCGCCGCGCCGAACAGGGCGCCGGTCTTGCGCTCGTGGATGGCGCGGACCTTCGCGCCGTCCACGAGCTTGCTCTCCGCCGCGAGGTCGAGCACCTGCCCGCCGACCAGCTCCTGCGCCCCGCTCGCCCGCGCCAGCCGGCGCACCGCCTCGGCGACGCGCGCGGGCGTCACGCCCGCCCGAGCGAGCCGCGTCAGCTCTTCGAACGCGAACGCGAGCAGCGCGTCGCCGGCGAGGATCGCGGTCGCCTCCCCGAACTCGCGGTGCGTCGTCGGGCGGCCGCGCCGGAAGTCGTCGTCGTCGAGCGCGGGAAGATCGTCGTGGACCAGCGAGAAGGCGTGGACGCACTCGACGGCGGCCGCGGCGGGCAGCGCACGGCGCCACGGTCCGCCCACCGCCTCGCAGGCCGCAAGCGCGAGCAGGGGCCGCAGGCGCTTGCCCGGCGAGAGCGCGGCGTAGCGGATGGCGTCGCCCAGCAGCGCGGGCCCGGCGCAGCGCGCGTTGAGCGCGCGGGCGAAGTAGCGCTCGAATGCGTCGCGGCGCGCGGCGAACGGGTCGGAGGCGGCCCGGCCCCGCCGGGGAATCGCCCGCGCCGCGATCGCGGGCGCACGCACGCGGCTTTCGCGGGGTTCGGCGGCGTGCCTCAAAACGGCAGCTCGCCCTCGCTCCCGGGCTCGGGGCTCTTGAGCTCGAGCTCCGCGGGGCGGGTCTCGGGTTCGCCTTCGTCGTCCTCGGCCAGGCGCTCGATCTGCTTCTCGGCCTGGTCGATGGTCTGGGTCAGGCGGCGCGAGAGCAGCACTCCAAGCTCGTAACGCGCGATCGACTGCTCCAGCGTGAGCGAGCCGCTCTCCAGTTCTTCAACCACCGTTTCGAGCCGCTCGAGCGCCTCTTCGAAGGTCAGGCCCTCGACGCCCGTGGCGTCGGCCTGCGCCGGATCCTGATCAGCTGTCATCGGTTCCTCCGGGACGGACCACCTCGATCCCGCGCGTCGGCTTCGCCCCGCGCGAACTCCGGCGACACCCGCTCGCCGACGGCGGGGCCGGCGACGCGAGGCAGATTAGCTTCGAGCCGGGCCGCAGCGCAACGCGCCCGGCAGGGCGCGATGCCGGCCGCTCCGGCGGAGGCCGGACGCCAGGGCGATCACGGAACGCGGTAATAGTAGAGCTTCAGCTCCGGCCGCCGACTCGCGAGGGTGTCGGTCGGCGACCAGTAGGTCTGTCGCGCATTCGAACGCAGCACGTACCCGAAGAAGCCGTCGCTTCGCGCCATCCCCTGCAGGTGCGAGGTCAGGCGATTCGAGGAGAATCTCAGCCGAAGCGTGCCCGAGACCGTCACGCCGTCCGCAACGTTCCCGTCGGTCTCGTAGTAGGGCGGCCCGTTCGGACCCACGCCGCACACCGGCCAGGTGTCCTGGGCCGCCCACAGGCTGGGGACGGCGTTGCGATTGATATCCATCGTCAGCTGGAGCGATGCCCCCGCGAGCGGGAGCGCCGGAGCGGACTCCTTTACCCGCCAGCGGATCGCGCAGGTGGCGAAGGGGCCACTGAGGAAGCCGTTATCCATGCAGAACTGCCGGCTATTGCGCGGATCGTTGGGATCCAGGCGGTACCAGCTCCAGTCCGCTGCCGGCACCACCACCGAATCGATCGGCAGCCAGGCGGGCACGGTCGTGAAGCGGCGCACCGGGCCCTCCAGCCGCTCCCCGGTGGTGGCGTTGACCGGCGTCACCGCCCAGTAGTAGGTGGTCGCGGGGGCGCGGCTCGCGGGCGTGAGCAGGTAGGGATGGACGGGGGCCGCGGCGGGCGTGACTGCACGCGTCGCGATCAGCGTGGAATCCGTTCCGGCGTAGACTTCGTACCGTACGTTTCCCGCGCTGGCCTCGGTGCGCTGCCACGCGAGCGGCGCGAGCGGAGATTCGGCGGCCGACCCGTCCGGCGGGAACGGGTGGTCGGGGCGGCGGAGACTGTTGGTCGTGAACTGCCAGGCGTAGGTCGTTCCGAGCCGCTGGCCGCTCGTGGTGCGAAGCTCCGGGCTCAGCTCCACCGTGTAGGTCTCGCGCAGGTCCAGCGCGAATCGCGGGACGAGGCGGATCGTGCGCGTTCCGGCGTCCCAGGAGACCGTGACCGGCAAGTAGCGCGTGTCGACCTTGAGAGACACCGTACGCTCGTTGATGCTCGCCGGATCCATCGGTTCCACGAGCTGCACCCAGATCGCGGTGTCGTAGAACACGGCGGCGCTGCGCGCAGCGGGGTAGACGCCCTGGACCAGGATCGGCGCCGCGACCGGCGGGGCGGTAGCATGCCGCGCGCGCGGACCGCAGGCCGGTGCGAGGAGAAGCAGCAACCATACGAAGCTCGTGACGCGCGGCGCCTTCATCGGATCACCACGAAGCGACCGACCTGGTGGCCGAGCTGGGAATCGACCGTGAACAGGTAGATACCGGACTCTGCCTCCTGCCCGTTGCGCGTGACCAGGTCCCACGCGGCCTGGCCGTCGCCGGCGCTGCCGTCATGCACGAGCTGCGCCACGAAGTCACCCGCCACCGTCCAAATCTTGATGGTGCACGGGGCGCGCGGGAGCCCCATGAAGTCGATGTGGCGCGTGAGCTCGTCGCCGAGCGCTCGCGACCGGTCCCAGTCTGCCCGGGCGCGGAAGGGATTGGGGACCACCCGGACCGACGAGCCGCCGGACGCCGCGGTGGCGTGCGGCACCACGCGTTCGGCGAACGAGGTCTCGATCGGGCTCTCGAGCCGGGTGACAGTCAGCAGGCCGGTGCCATCGCGCTGCCGGATCTCGTAGACGCTGGTGACCGCGTAAGCGACGTCGAAGCCGTTCAGGACGTCGCGGTCCACGACTGCGTACCGTCCCGGCGGATACAGCCGCTGGCGGTAGAGGATCCATTCATAGTCCACCGTGCTGTCGGTGGCGCTGGAGAGCAGCCGCTGGCTGCTCAGCGTGTCGAAGCCGAAGGCCCCGAGCAGCGCCCAGCGCGAGCGGTCGGGATCGAGCGAGGGGCGGTTTCTCCAGTCCGTGAACTTCCAGACGCGATAGCCCAGGAACCGTGACTCGTCGTACTGGCGATTCGGGCTGAGCGTGATCCGGGCGTTGAAGAGAATCTCCGGCGTGTTGTCCCACGCGATGCGCACCGCGTGATCACCGGGCTCGATCCGCGTGCGCGGCGCGGGGGGTAGCGTGCCGGGATCGATCCAGCGCGCGATGGTTTCGTTGCCGCTCGAGCCGGTGCAGCCGCTACAGTCGGCGTCGGTCCAGATGCAGTTGCCGTGCGTGTAGGTCCGGTAGATGGGGTCGGGACGCGCATCCACCGCGAACTTGTTGGTGCAATCGGGGTCGATCTGAAAGCTGACCCCTAGCGGGGCTTCCAGGCAGACCTCGTGTCCGTTCTTCCCGGTGGCCCCCACATAGAAGGCCGTTCCGGCGCTGTCGGGCAGCAGATTTCGGAGGGTTCCGTCGTGGACGAAGGCCGCGCGCCCCATCAGCGCGCTCAGGCTGTCGGCGCTCTCGCTCGCCACCAGCGCGGCGGCGAACTGGATGGACTGCCCGGGCGCGAGCGAGGCGAACGGCCCGCACGAGACCAGCACCACGTAGTCGTCCGGCTCGTCCTCGAGGCTGGAGCGGAGAGTGCCCGCCAGCGCCGCGTAGCGCTCCGCGTCCACCGCCGGGACTCCCCCCTGGCCCGGCAGACCGTGGGCCGTGAACACGGCGGAGCGGAACGAGACGCGCCCCGGGGCGCTCGCCGCGCGCTGCGCTTCGATCGGCTCGATCAGCGCCAGCGGATCGATGGTGTGATCGAGCGGCACCACGGCAACCGCGGGAAGGCCCGAGCTCGCCACGCCGTCCGTGACCACCGGCAGCGTCTGCCCCATGTAGGTGAAACAGGTTCGCGCGCAGCACGGACCGACGCTCAGCTGCTCGCAGTACTCCGGGTTGTAAGGCGGCTCGCAGGGAGCGCCCACCTTGGGACCCAGGCCAGAAGTGGAGCTGGGGTAGCTCACGTGAACCACGCGGTCGTTGAGGTGGCCGGCGAGGTCGTTGCGGGCGCGCGAATCGAGATCGGCGAAGAGCCCGACGTAGAGCTGGAGCAGCGTCCCCGTGCCGTGATTCGTGATGGTGTACTGAATCCCCGCGATGCCGTCGTAGCCGTGAACCGCCCACGCGTAGACCTCCTGGTGCACCGTGAGCCCGAGCGGCGCGTGGCCCTCGCCCCCCGCGTACCCGAACTGGATTGCTTCCGGCCGGTCGTCCACGAAGTCCGCGAGCGCGATTTGCTGGGAGAAGAGCCCGAGGTCTTCGTCTATCCGGCCGTCGCCGTCGTCGTCCCGTCCGTTGAGGGTCTCCTCGTCCACCCTCCCGTCGCCGTCGTCGTCCACCCAGCGCAGGGCGGCGAGCCGGCCGTATTCGCCGACCCGCACGCGATCGTCCGGATCGAGCGTGGGACGCCACTCGAGCAGCGGGCCGCCCGACACCCGGGGCGCGCCGGAGGCGTCCAGGGCTCCCACCCACAGCGCGGTGTAGTTCAGCGCCTCGTGCCCGGAGCCCGGGGGAAACTCGAACGAAGGGTCGTTCGACAGCCCGGCGTTGAGGAACGCGTTGCCCAGAATGCCGGCGTTGGTGACGCGCAGGACGAAGTTGCCGGCGTCGAGGGTCGGACCGCGATCCCGGTTGTCGAGCACGGCAAACGCGACGCCCGGGGTCCAGAGCGACAGCAGCGCCAGCGTCGGGAGCAGGCGGCGGAAAGGTGCATGCCACGGGTGCGGAGTCGCCTGGCTCGGTGCCGGTCTCGTCATGGTGGCCGCCTCGTGCGGGGGATGCGCAGCCGCCATTGTAACGCAGCCGGCTCGGAGCCCGGCTCGGGGATTACCCGGTCGCGGGACGCACGGTCTCGACGCGCGCGTCGGCTTCGCCGCGGGCGAACTCGACGCTCATCAGATCCCCCACCGCGAGCTTCGATGCCGTGCGCAGCAACGAGCCATCCGCCCCCCGCACGATACAGAAGCCGCGTTCCAGCACCAGCCGCGGCGAGAGCGCGCGCAGCCGGTCGGCGCAGGCACCGAGCCGGGTGCGTCGCGCGTGAATCGCGTCCACCACGCCCCCGGTGAGCCGTTCGCGCAGCGCGGCGACCGAATCGCGCCGGGTGGCGAGCGAGCGCGGCCACTCGCGCAGGCCGTAGCGCTGGGTGACGCCCCTCAGCCACTCGGCCGCGGCGCGGAGCCGGGCGCGGATGGCGGCGCGCATGCGCTCGATCGCGGTGTCGATGCGCTGCTGCAGGAACCCCAGCGCGTCGCGCTGCTTACGAAAGCCATACTGCTCGACCAGGCGCTGGAGGCGGCGGCGGCGGTCGGCGAGATCCCGTCGCATCGCGCCCGTGGCGCGCTCGGCCAGCCCCTCGACCTGGAGCGCCACTTCGGCCCGGTCGCGCACCGCGATTTCGGCGGCGTTCGATGGCGTGGCGGCGCGCAGGTCGGCGGCCAGGTCGGTGAGCGTCCAGTCCACCTCGTGGCCGACCGCCGAGACCACCGGCAGCTTCGAGGCCGCCACCGCCCGCACCACGCGCTCCTCGTTGAACGCCCACAGGTCCTCGAGCGAACCGCCGCCCCGGCCAACGATCAGCAGGTCCACCTTCGCGTAACGGTTGAAGCGCTCGATGGCGGCCGCGATCTCCTCCGCCGCCCCCTCCCCCTGCACCCGCACGGGGGCGAGCACGATGCCGATCGCGGGCCAGCGGGCGCGCAGCACCTTGACCATGTCGCGCAGCGCCGCCCCCACCGGCGAGGTCACGAGCCCGATGCGCGCGGGATAGCGCGGCAACGGCCGCTTGCGCGCGGCGTCGAACAGGCCCTCGGCCGCGAGCTTCTGCTTGAGCTCCTCGAGCGCCACCAGCAGCGCGCCCAGGCCGCTCGCCCGCATTTCCTCCACCACCAGCTGGTACTTGCCGCGCGGCTCGTAGACCGTGATGCCGCCGAAGGCCTCGATCTCGTCGCCGTCGCGCGGCTCGAAGGCGAGCCGCGCCGCGGTACCCTTCCACATCACGCAGTCGAGCACCGCGTCCTTGCCCTCCTTGAGGGTGAAGTAGAGGTGCCCGCGATCGGAGCGCTTGAAGCCGGAGAGCTCGCCCTTGACCCACACCGCGGGAAACGCCCCGGCCAGCGCGTCCTTGATGAGTCGGGTGAGGGCGCCGACGGTGAGGATGGCTTCGGGCGCGGGCGAGACGGCCATGGCGTCAGCGTCCGGAGTGCGCGGCGCGGTACTGGTGTCGCAGCAAGTTGATCTGGCCGTGGTGGCCGGCCTGGTGCTCGAGGACGTGGTAGAGCGTCCAGCCCACGTTGCCGTCGATCTCGAGCTCCGGGCTCCAAGCGACGTGGAAGCGGCGATACACGTCTTGGTCCGTGAGCGGCGCGAGCGCCTGCTTGGTGAACGCGCGGGCGCGCGCCAGCAGGTCGTCGAAGAACGGCAGCTCCCGGCCCGCGAGCGCCGCGGGCGGCGCGGCATCCGGGGGTAGCGGAATGCCGACGTCGATCCACGCGATGGGAAGCATCCATCCCTCGCCCCGCGGCCGACCCAGCACCGTGCCATTGATCCAGCCGATCTCGACCGCGCCGATGTGCGCGAGCAGCATCCCGATGGTGTTCATGCCGGACGCGCTCTGCCACGTCAGCTCCGCGGCGGTCGCGCCGCGGGTGTCCTCGGTCAGCCGCCGCGTCTGGTCGTCGAGCTGCCACAGGAACAGCCCGGCCAGCGGCGAGGCAAGGCCGGCCACGGGCTCGAGGATGCGCTGGATCCGGGTGGGCATGGACTCCTCCGATGTTTCCGGCGCCTGCCGGCCGCGCCCCGCGCGCGCTAGACCTTGACGCCCGCGGTCTGGCGCTGCGCGGCGAGCACGGTGTTGGCGACCACCATGGCGACCGTCATCGGGCCGACCCCGCCCGGCACCGGCGTCAGCGCACCCGCCACGCGCGATGCCGAGACCGCTTCCACGTCGCCGGTGAGCCGGCTGCCGCGACGGTCGCCGGGCGACGGCACGCGGTGAATGCCGACGTCCACCACGGTAGCGCCGGGCTTCACCCAGTCGGCGGTCACCACCTCAGGTCTACCGATGGCTGCCACCAGAAGATCCGCCTCGCGCGCCAGCCACTTGAGCCTGGGACCGCTCGCGCTGTGGCCGAGCGTGACCGTCATGTTGATGGCGCGCGAGGAGAGCAACGTCGCGAGCGGGCGGCCCACGATGTTGCTGCGCCCCAACACTACGGCGTGCAGGCCCGCGAGCGGGATCTGGTGGAAGCGCAGCAACTCGACGATGCCGCCCGGCGTGGCGGGCACGAAGCCCGGAAGCCCGAGCGCGAGCGCCCCCACGTTCGCGGGATGGAATCCGTCCACGTCCTTCGAGGGTGGGATGGCATCGAGTACCGCCTGCGGATCGGCGGGCGGTGCGAGCGGAAGCTGCACCAGAATGCCGTGTACGTCGGGATCGGCGCCCAGCGCGCGTAGCCGCTCGACCACGCTCACGGTGTCGGTTCCCGGCGGGAGCGTCACGCGCCGGATCGCGATGCCGACTTCGGCGCAGGCCTCGGCTTTGCGCTTGAGGTAGATCTGCGATGCCGCATTCTCGCCCACCGCGACCAGCGCCAGGGTGGGCTCGACGCCGGCGGCGCGCAGCTTCTCGACGTCTAGCCGCGCCGCGTAGCGCACCGCGATCGCGGGCTCCTCGCCCGAGAGCCGGCGCGCGCCCTCCGTGGCCGCGGGCGCGTACGGGATCTGCAGCCGCTCGATCGAGTGCGCGCGGCCGCTCGCGGGATCGACCCGCACCAGCACCGCGTTCATGCGCGGGTCGCCGCCGGCCGGAGTGAGCCGCTCCGGCAGGAGCGTGAGAAAGCGCCGCAGCGCCGCGTGCCGGTCCATCCCGATCACCGAGTCGAAGCCGCCAGTCATGCCCGCGTCGCAGATGAACGCGGTGCCACCCGGCAGCACGCGCTCGTCCGCGGTCTGCACGTGGGTGTGAGTCCCGAGCAGCGCGCTTGCGCGCCCGTCGAGATGCCAGCCCATCGCCACCTTCTCGGCCGTGGTCTCGGCGTGGAAGTCCACTACCGTCACATGGGCCTGCGGCTTGAGCGCGGAGAGCGCCGCGTCGGCGGCGCGGAACGGGCAATCCACCTCCTTCATGAACACGCGGCCGAGCAGGTTGACGACGCCGATGGAGGTCCCGTCCGTGGCCCGGAACACGCGGAAGCCCTCTCCCGGCGTGCCGGCCGGCAGGTTCGCGGGGCGCACCAGCCGCGGCTCCTCGGCCAGATACTCGAGCGAATCCTTCTTGTCCCACAGGTGGTTCCCGCCGGTCAGCACGTCGATCCCGGCCGCGAACAGCTCGCGCCCCACGTCGCGCGTGAGCCCAAAGCCGGCGGCCGAGTTCTCGGCGTTGCAGATGACGAGGTGGACGTCGTAGCGCTGGCGCAGGCCGGGCAGCAGGGCGCGTACCACCTCGCGGCCGGGCGAGCCGATGACGTCGGCGATGAAGAGGAGGTTGAGCATTTCGATCCGCTTCACGCCGCCGGAAGCCGCAAGGGCTCCCGGATCACGTCCTGCCCGCGAAGCTGCTCTTCCGCGAGCGTCCGGTTGGCCTCGAGCACGAGCAACGCGGCCTCTCGCAGATGTTGTCGGGCCCCCTCGAGCGTGGCACCTTGCGAGTTCGCGCCCGGCAGCTCCTCGACGAAGCCGATGTAGCCTTCCGGCGCCTTGCGAAATACCGCCGTGAGCTCGAGCCGCATCCGACTCTTTCTCCCTTCTCCGCCCGCGGCGGGCGACCGGCGTGGTGTCGCGGTCATGGAGAAACCTGAGCCGCATGATGGGTCTCTAGCGCGAGCGCGCTTTCACGCACACGATCCGACCAGCGTTGCGGGTCACGCCGTCCGTGAAACACGGCTGTGATGAGGATCCGCTTCTCCTCGAGCGCGTAGAGGACAAGATACGGGAACCGCCGGAGGAGTGCTTTCCGGGTTCGCAGGGCTACGATCTCATGTCCCTCGGGTAACCGGCGAAGGCGTTCCATTGCGGCATCGAGCGCAAGAAGGAAGTCTAGCCCCAGCCCCGGCCGCTGGCGCTCATACCATCGGAAGGCTTCGTACACTTCCCGCTCCGCCTCCGGCAGCAACTGAACCATTCGGTTCACCGCTCACTCTCCAGCCGATGCTTGATCTCCTCCCACGAGGAGTACTCTCCGGGATCACTCTCGTGCCTGCGCAGGCGTCGCTCGGCTTCCTCCCGCTGCGTGGGGGTCAGCTCCACATCTTGTGGCGAGCGCGCAATCTCGTCCCAGAGATCCTGCACGCGGTGGATCTTCTCCGGCACGGAGAGGCCCTCCGATTCGTTGCCCTTCGGTTCATTGTTCATCTCACTGTCCTTTCATTACCTGCAATTGTCGGCCTTCGCAGGTCCCTTCCCCTCATCCGAAACATCCGCGATCGCGGCCGCCTCGGGCCCTGCCACTTCGCGTAGTCCACCGTGCGCGTCTCTCGAATCGCAGTCGTCCGCTGTCTCCTGATGAGCAGGGAACTCGTCACTCCTCGGTCACAAAGAGCGGTCCACCACAGGTTGAACGTGGGGGTCGACGCTCAATCTTGCCCTCGAACTGGGTTTCGGCTGCTGCCGACGCTCACCCGCACCCCTGGGATTGCATCCTCGCGTGATGGAAGCACTGTCGTCCCCAGATAGTTCCAAGGCAGTGCGTCGGCACCGTAGTCATCCTCAATGCGTGCAATGATTTCAAGCGCATCAGATAACGCGCCGTCAGGGCGCTTCATTCTCGCCGCTACTTGTTGAGCGAAATAGGAACCGACCGTGTCGCGAAGGCTTTCCTCGCAAACCCACTCGGGGAGATCATGGGGCGTTGCTAGTGACACCGCTGAGAAGTCCGCCACATCCCGAAACTGATAAACACCGACGAGGGATCGGTACCTCTGGTGTCCGTCGGTCTCAACTTCCAACGCGACCTGCCAGTGAGGGGCCTCGGGTTCCACGCCCGCTCGTCGCGCTGCTCCAAGAACTCGGATGATTCCTTTCACCTGCGCTCCTCTCTTATTGCCCGTAGAGTCCAACCCCACCGAGCCGGACCGACCTGAAGAATGCGGCCACACCGGGTGCGGATACTGCCTCCTTCGTGGGGCTCACGTATCCGACTTGGTAGAGGTGAGGTTTGGCGAGATAGCACTCCATGCGGCCGAATAGCGGCGCTCCCGGCTCGGCGGACTCGAAGTGCATCCGGCGTCCATTGCAGCCCCCCAGCAAGAGTTCCTCCTGAGAGATGGACCTCGCCGTGAGCCCGGCGAGACAGTTGTCGCGCCAGCCATCGAGAAGGTCCTTGGGGGGCGCTTTCTCGAACGCCGACACCGGGAGATCGCTCACCACCGCGATGTAGGCGTCGCCTGACGGCCCGTCCGCGGCGTAGGTCGTGACGACCACCTTACCAAAAGGTCCGTCCACGACAGTATCGCGCCTCGACGGAGCCGAGGCCCCTGAAGGAAATGTGACGGCGAGGAGACCATCGCGGGACGTCAAAGTACGAGGAGCACTGGAATTGTCGGCCTCGGTGGAATGGCGGGCCTCCGCGCGCGTGGAACGAGGGGCCGGTTCGTAAAGCTGGCCCGCACCATCTGCCAAAGCCGCGAGCGCCACCGTACCGATGATCAGCGTGACACGGCCAAGGTGCTTCTCCGGGAGGAGCTTCCCATTCGAACCTAGAACGGTCGCGACTGAAATCGCGGCTGCTGTAGCGCACAGCTCAAACCGAAGATGCGCTCCCTCTGCGACGAGCACACCCGTGACGGCCGCGGCCGTCGAGAGGAGAGTGATTCCGACGGGCAGCAGTGCCACCCAGATCATCGCGCGCACGGCTCTGCTTTCGACTGCAGCCGGACGGCTCTGGACGGCAACGCAAGCGATAAGTGTTGCCGCGCCAAGGCAGCTCGCTCGAATGAATCTCTCACTGAGAGAACCTTCTTGTAGGAAGCCAGTGAGCGAGGCGCCGAGAGGGGCGGCGCGAACCTTCGGCATTCGCGTTAGGACCAGAAGTGTAACGAAGACAGCAGACTCGAGCGCCCAAGCGAGCCCTCCTCCCAATGCCCTGGCAATGGCCTCTGCCATCGTCGTTGGTTCAGGGATCACGGCGCCTTCTCTTGCTCCGCGATTGATTGGCCAACGCCACAGCCGATGCTCGATGGAAACGTGGAGCGCTGAAGCATATGATGACTCCCTACTTCGCGTAGTCCACCGCGCGCGTCTCGCGGATCACGGTGACGCGGATCT
>CAZYQK010000098.1:0-12465 GCA_964650245.1 uncultured bacterium
GCCGCGGTCGAAGCGCGGCGCCGCGCGCGGCAAGCGCGGCGCCGGCCGCGCGGCGAAGCGCTAGCCGGAGCCGCGCGTGCCCGGTCTGTTCGTCACCTTCGAGGGCGGCGATGGCTCGGGCAAATCCACGCAGCTCGCGCGCGTGGCGGCCCGGCTCAGGCGGCGCGCCCTGGATCCGCTCGTGACCCGCGAGCCGGGCGGCACGCCGCTCGCCGAGGGCATCCGGGCGCTGCTGCTCGATCCGTCGCGGCGGCCGGCGCCGATGGCCGAGGCGCTGCTCATGGAGGCGGCGCGCGCCGACCTGGTGGCGAACGCGATCCGCCCGGCGCTCGAGGCCGGGCGCGTGGTGCTGTGCGACCGCTACGACGACTCGACGCTGGCCTACCAGGGCGCGGGCCGCGGGCTCGACGCGCGGCTCCTGCGCTCGCTCAACCTGGCCGCGACCGGGGGGCTCACGCCCGACATGACGTTCCTGTTCGACGTGGACCCGCGGGTGGGGCTCGCACGCCGCGCGGGCGCCGCCGGGGACTTGAACCGTCTCGACCGCGAGCCCGAGGAATTCCACGCGCGGGTGCGCGCGCGGTTTCTCGAGCTGGCGGTGGCGGAGCCGAATCGCTTCGCGGTGCTGGACGGCGCGCTCGCGCCCGACCGCCTCGAGCGGCTGGTGTGGGATTCGCTCGAGCCGAGGCTCGAGCGGCTGCGCGTCTGACCCTTGGCACGGCGCGGGACGCGCGCGAGCGCTGTGCTATAGTCCGAGCCCTTCTCCAGGGAGCGAATGTCGGCGGCCCCTGGACCGTGCCGGGCGCGCCGGTCGCCGCGACCGGGACCGGCCGCGCGGCACACCCCTCAAGACCTCGACGGGAGGACGATTGATCCGCAAGCGCGCCGTCTTAGGGCTGCTGTTCGCGGTGCTGTTCGGCCTCGGCTGGTGGGTGGGCCGGGGGGGAGCCGCGGGCGACCTCTACGGCAACCTCGATCTCTTCATCGAGGTCTTGAGCCGCGTCGACCAGAACTACGTCGACCCGACGAAGCCCGAGAAGCTGATCGACGGCGCGCTGAAGGGCATGCTCCACGACCTGGATCCCTACTCGCAGTACCTCGACTCGCGCGCATACGCCAACCTCCAGAGCACCACGCAGGGTAGCTTCGGCGGCATCGGCATCGTGGTCAGCGTGCGGGACAACTTTCCGACCGTGATCTCGCCGATCGAGGGCAGCCCGGCCTGGCTCGCGGGGCTGCGCTCGGGAGACGCCATCGTCCGCATCGACGGCGAGTCGGCCGCCGGGCTCACCATCGACGATGCCGCGCGGAAGCTGCGCGGGCCGGAGGGCACCCGGGTCACCATCACGGTGCGTCGCGAGGGCGATCCGGTGGACCGCGACGTCCCGCTCGAGCGCAAGATCATCGTGACCCACAGCGTCCCATACGCCTTCGTGGCAAAGGAGGGCGTGGGCTACTTGAGGCTCTCCAACTTCTCCGAGAAGTCGGGCGACGAGGTGCGCGAGGCACTCGCGCGGCTGCGGGCGGGCGGTGCCAGAAGCGCGGTGCTCGACCTGCGCCAGAATCCAGGCGGGCTGCTCGATCAGGCGGTGGACGTGGCCGAGGCGTTCCTGCCCAGGGGGACGCTGGTGGTCTACACCCGCGGGCGCACGAAGGCGCAGGAGCAGCGCTTCTACACCTCGGCGGCGGGGGCCGAGAGCCGCTGGCCGCTGGTGGTGCTGGTGGACAACGGCAGCGCCTCGGCGGCCGAGATCGTGGCCGGCGCGCTCCAGGACCTCGACCGCGCGCTGCTGGTGGGGCGCACCTCGTACGGCAAGGGCTCGGTGCAGAGCGTGTTTCCGGTGAAGAACCGGAGCGCCGCGCTCAAGCTCACCACCGCGCTCTACTACACCCCGAGCGGCCGGTCCATCCATCGCACGAGGCGCGACTCGCTCGCCGACGGGGAGGACGACGGCGGCGGCGCGCGCCCGCCCGCCGCGCCCGATTCCGCGAAGCCCACCGCGTTCCGCACGGCGGGCGGGCGCGAGGTGCTGGGCGGCGGCGGCATCACGCCCGACGTCACGGTGCTCGCCGACACGCTGCCGGCGCTCACCCTGGCCGTCGAGCGGCGCGGGCTGCCGTTCCGCTTCGCCAACCGCTGGGTCAACACGCACCCGGACTCGAAGCTCGGGAGTGTTTCGGGCGGGCCGATGTGGACCGAGTTCACCGCCTTCCTCGCGGGCGAGAAGCTCGAGGCTCCGGGGCCCCGGCTGGCCGCGGAGCGCGCGTTGCTCGAGCGCGCGCTCCACCGCGAGCTGGCCCGGCGGCTGGCCGGAGACTCGGCAGCTGCGCGGGTGGCGCTCGAGGGCGACCCGGTGTTCGCGCGCGCGCTCGCGGTCCTGGTCCAGGCGAAGGCGCCGGGCGACGTGTTCGCGGCGGCCGGGGTGGAGAAGCCGGGGCCCGCGCGGCGGGCGTCGGCGCGCTGACCATGCCGCTGGCATTCCTCTGCGACTTCGACGGCACCGTCGCGCCGTCCGACATCGGCGCCGCACTCATCCGGCGCTTCGCGCCCGGCCACGAGGGCGAGCGCCGGCTTCTGCTCGAGCGCTGGCTCCGCGACGAGATCGGGCACCGCGAGCTCACCGAGGCCGAGTGCGGGCCGGTGCGGGTCGAACCTGACGCCGCGCTCGAGTTCGTGCGCGGCTTCCGCCTCGATTCGCATTTCGAGCCGTTCGCGCGCGAAGCGCTGGGACGAGGCGAAGCTGTCATGATCGTGAGCGAGGGCTTCGACTTCTACGTTCACGAACTGCTCTCCCGCGCCGGGCTCTCGAGCCTGCCGCGCGCCGCCAACGGCGCGCGCTTCGAGGGCGGCCGGCTCGAGCCCGAGTTCCCGTTCGCGGCCGGGGGCTGCGGGCGCTGTGGCAACTGCAAGGCCCAGCACGTGCGGCGCTACCGCGCGCTGGGCTTCCACACCGTGTTGGTGGGCGACGGGCTCTCCGACCGCTGCGGCGCGCGTGCGGCCGACGCGGTGATGGCGCGCGGCGGCCTGCTCGCGTGGTGCCGCCGCGAGGGCGTCGAAGCCCACGCCTTCGACGGCTTCGCCCAGGTCGCCGATCTGGCGCGCCGGCTCGAAACCTCGGCCCATCCCGGCCGGCCCTGACCGCCATGCACATCGGACCGGTCGAGATCGAGTCTCCTTTCCTGCTCGCCCCGCTCGCGGGGGTGAGCGACTCGCCGTTCCGGCAGCTCGCGCGGCGACAGGGCGCGGCCGCGGTCTACACCGAGATGGTGTCGGCCGACGGCCTCAAGCGCGGGAACCGCGCGACCCTCGAATACTGTGCCTTCGAGCCGCACGAGCGGCCGATCGGCATCCAGCTCTTCGGCTCCGATCCCGCGATCATGGCGGACGCGGCGCGCCTGCTCAGCGACCTGCCGCCCGAGCGGCGGCCCGACCTGATCGACATCAACATGGGCTGCCCGGTGCGGAAGGTGGTGAACCGCTGCGCGGGCGCCGCGTTGCTCAATGACGTGCCGCGCGCGTGGGCCATCGTGTCGCGCATGGCCGCGGCGAGCTCCCTGCCGGTGACCGCCAAGATCCGCCTCGGCTGGGACGGCGATACGCGCAACGTGGTCGAGGTGGCGCGCGCGCTGGAGGACGCGGGGGCCGCGGCGGTGGCGATTCACGCCCGCACCCGGGCCGAAAAGTTCGATGGGCGCGCCCACTGGGAGATGATCGGGGAGGCCCGGCAGGCGGTGGGCATTCCCGTGATCGGCAACGGCGACGTGCGCGGGCCGGCCGATGCGGTGCGCATGCTCGAAACCACCGGCTGCGACGCGGTCATGCTGGGGCGCGCGGCGTTCGGCGACCCCTGGGTGTTCCGGCGGGTGCGGGCGTTCCACGAGCGCGGCGAGACGCTGCCGCTTCCGACTGCGGCCGAGCGCCTGGAGGCCGGCCTCCAGCACCTGGCGCTCATGGTCGCGAGCGTCGGTGAGTGGGCGGCGGCGCGCGAGATGCGCAAGCACGTCGCGTGGTACATCCGCGGGCTGCCCCACAGCGCGCGGGTCCGCGAGCAGGTGAACCGCACCCGGACCGTCGCGGAGATGGGCGACCTGCTGCGCCGCTACCTCGAGGAGCTGGAGCGCTCCGGGCACCTGTTGTTCACCGGAGACGGGGGGACCGCGGACGACGCGGATCTGGAGGGGCTGGTTGCGACCGGATGAGCTGCGCTCGCTGCTCGGGCGCGTGCGGCGCGGCACGGTGTCGCCCGCGGCAGCTGCACGGCGGATCGCCGAGGCGCCGATGGAGCGGCTGGAGTTCGCGACGCTGGATCATCAGCGCGCCCTGCGCGCCGGATTCCCCGAGGTGGTGTTCGGTCCCGGGAAGCGGCCCGACGAGCTGGTCTCGATCGTGGGCCGGCTCTACGCGCGGCATGGCCTGGCACTCGCGACCCGGGTGGACGAGGCCGGACTCGTAGCACTGGCCCGCGCCTATCCGCGCGCCGAGGTCCACCCGCGCGCGCGCGCGGTGGTGCTGCGCGTGCGGCCGGCACGGCGGCGGGGCCGGGTGCTGGTGGTGAGCGCCGGAACCGCGGACCTGCCGGTGGCCGAAGAGGCGCAGGTCACCGCCGAGGTCATGGGCAGCAGGGTGGAGCGGGTGGCCGACGTCGGCGTGGCGGGGCTTCACCGCCTGCTCGCGCACCGCGCGAAGCTCCGGCAGGCGCGGGTGGTGGTGGTGGTCGCGGGGCTCGAGGGGGCGCTGCCCAGCGTGGTGGGCGGCCTGGTCGACCGCCCCCTCATTGCCGTGCCCACCAGTGTCGGATACGGCGCCCACTTCGGCGGCCTCGCCGCCCTGCTCGCCATGCTCAACTCGTGCGCTCCGGGAGTGACGGTGGTGAACGTGGACAACGGATTCGGTGCGGGCTATGCCGCCCACCTCATCAACACCGCCGGTGAGCGTCGGTAATGGCCCATCTGCTGCGTTGGCTCGGTCGCTCCTCGCTGCGACGTATCCTGCGGATACGTCTCGCTCGTCGCTTCCTCGCCGCCTTGCAGCTGGGTCATTCCCGACGCTCACCCGAGAGGCGCTGATGCGCGTCGCCTGGTTCGACTGCTTCTCCGGGATCAGCGGCGACATGTGCCTGGGCGCGCTGGTCTCGGCCGGCTGGCCCGAGCCTGAGCTCGAGTCGCTGCCCCGCCGTCTCGGGCTCGACGGCGTGTCGATCGCGATCCGGGCCGTGCGGCGCGGGCCGTTCGCGGCCACGCAGGTCGAGGTCTCCGTGGCGGAGCGCCAGCCGCACCGCCACCTGCATCACGTGCTCGAGCAGATCGAGCGCGGCGAGCTCGAGCCCGCGGTGCGAGAGCGCGCGGGCCGGGTGTTCGGAAGGCTGGCGGCGGCCGAAGCCGAGGTGCATGGCACGTCGCCGGAGAAGGTGCACTTCCATGAGGTGGGAGCGGCCGACGCGCTGGTGGACGTGGTGGGTACGCTCGAGGGCCTGCACGCGCTCGCGGTCGAGCGGGTGTTCTCCTCACCGCCGCGGCTCGGCGGCGGCAGCGTCCAGAGCGAGCACGGTCTGATCCCGGTGCCGGCTCCCGCCACCGTGCTGCTGCTGCGCGGTGTCCCGATCGCGCTCGGGCCCCCCGAGGTCGAGCTCACCACGCCGACCGGGGCGGCGCTGCTCTCCACCCTGGTCGAGAGCTGGGGCGCGCCGCCGGTGTTCCGGCTCGAGCGGGTCGGCACCGGAGCGGGCGCGCGCGACCTCGAGGAGCGGCCCAACGTGCTGCGGGTGCTGATCGGCGAAGCGGAGGGCGCGGCGCTCGCGCGGCGCCGGGTGGCGGTGCTCGAAACCGCGCTCGACGACGAGAACCCGCAGTTCGTGGCGGCGCTGCTGCCGCGGCTGCTCGCGGCCGGCGCGCTCGACGCCATGGTGGTGCCGAGCGTGATGAAGAAGGGCCGGCCCGGCGTGTGGCTCGTGACCCTGGCCGAACCCGAGCGCGCCGACGCGATCGCAGCACTCCTGCTGCGCGAGACCTCGTCGCTCGGCGTGCGCCTCAGGCTCGACGAGCGCTACGAGCTCGAGCGCCGCACCGAGGAGGTCGAGACCCCGTTCGGCCCGGTGACGCTCAAGGTCGCCACGCTCCCGGAGGGCGGCGAGCGCGCGGTTCCCGAGTTCGAATCGGTGCGCCTCGCCGCCGAGCGCGCCGGCCGTCCGCTGCGCGAGGTGGCAGAGGCCGCACTCGCGGCGTGGCGCGAACGGAGCCGGGGCGCGCCGTGAGCCTGCTGGTCGCGCGCGGGGTCGCGGCCGCTCCGCCCGGGGCCCTGGTTCCCGTGGTGCGGGGGGTCTCGCTCGAGATCGATCGCGGCGAATGGGTGGCGCTCACCGGCGTGAACGGCTGCGGCAAGAGCACGCTGGCGCTGGCGCTCGCCGGACTGCTGCCGCTGCGCGCGGGCGATGTGACGCTGGCGGGCGAGCCGCTCGAGCGCGCGCGCGCGCGCGGCGAGATCGGGGTTGTGTTGCAGGAGCCCTCGAGCCAGCTGCTCCAGCCGACGGTCGGCGACGAGCTCGCGTTCGCCGCGCGCAACCTGGGCCGGCCCGACGACCAGATCGCGCCGCGGCTGAAAGCTCTGAGCGCGGGCCTCGGCCTCGTGGACGATCTGGCGCGCGACCCGCGCGTGCTGTCGGCCGGGCGCCAGCAGCTGGTGCTGCTCGGCGCCGCGCTGGTGTCGGAGCCCCGGCTGCTGGTGGCCGACGAGGCGGGTGCGCACCTGGACGCGGGGGCCCGCGCCCGCGCGCTCGACCTGCTCGACCGGGAGGTGGCATCGGGGCTCGCCCTGCTGTGGGTGACCCAGGAAGCCACGGAGAGAGCGCGCGCGCGCCGCACGCTCGACCTGGGCGTGGCGGCGGCCGGCGGCACGGCCGCTGCGGGGGAGTGGCGGGCGCCGAGGCGCGATGCGGCTCCCGGGCACGGCGTGGTGCTCCCGACCGAGGTGGCGCTCGCGCTCGACGTGGCGCCAGGGGGTGATGCCGATGGCCCTTGCGTCCAGACCCGGAGCCGCCTGCGCGTCGAGGTCCGGACGCCGGGCATCACCGGGCTCGCGGGCCGCAACGGGTCGGGCAAGAGCGTGCTGCTGGCGGCCGCCTGTGGGCTGCTCGATCTGCCCCAGATCGGCGTGCGCTGGGCCCGGGTGCCGGAGGTTCCCCCGATCCTGGCCGCGCAGTACCCCGAGCTCCAGATCTTCGAGGAGCGGGTGCGGGACGAGGTGGCGTTCGCGGCCGTGAGCCGCGGGATGGACCGTGAGCGGGCGCTGGCCGAAGCGCAGCAATGCTTCGGGGCGCTCGGCCTCGGCGGGAGCGGATTCCTCGGGACGCGCTGCTGGGACCTATCGGCCGGGGAGCGCCGGCTGTTGGAAGTGGTTGCCGCGCTGGTGGCTCCTGCTTCCCTCGTCGCCCTCGACGAGCCCACGGCCGGGCTCGACCTGGTACGCCGCGAATCCCTCGCCGGGATGGTGGCGGAGCGCGCCGGGCGTGACCCGGTCCTGATCGCGAGTCAGGACCACCCCTGGCTCGACAGGGTCGGGGCGCGGACCGTGATCGTGGGGGAGGGGGTGTCGGATTGCGCCAAGTCGCAGCAAAAAAACGGATTGACAGAACCCTGTCGTGGGGTCTAGCCTTTGTTCCGTGCTGGGGTCTCAGGCGCTTCCCTTATAAACCCCCAGAAGCACCTCAAGTTCCGCGGTTGTCGATGGCTCGTGGCTGGCAGCGGCCGCGTTCGTCGGCGACTCGCCAACGAGTTCGTGAGCACTAGAGTGCCGTGTTCGATTCGAACTGCCTAAGGATCGGGCGCGGCAGCGGAAAGGGGGGATGGGCACCCACAAGTGCAGCCATCAGCCGCCGGATGTCGCGGGCCAAACCGCCTGTTGATGCCGTCGGCCGATTCGTTTCAGGCGACACCTCGCTCGCAATCTGTTTCCGGAAGACTTCGCATTGCCCATGCATTGCGACGATGGAGGTAGTCACATGAGAAAGTCATTCGTCGCGCTGCTTCTCATTCTGGGAGCGGCGGCCTTGGCGAATACGGCGTTCGCGTCCCCTGACGATGAATTCGGGGACAACCCCGTCAACGGGAAGCTCATGAACGCGTATATGGCCAAGGAGTTGAGGTCGCGTGCCGCGCGAATCGGCCCGTCGACTCACAATCCGGGTGCCAACGACACCATTTACGTCGGGTTCAATCCGGCGTACTTCGGCTCGAACTACTGGTGCGTCGGTGTCGGCGAACTCGGTCCGCAGGGCGCTGCTCCGCCTCCGGCGGACAAGGACCGCGGCTACTGGGACTTCGAGACCCCGGTCAACGGGGATTCGCTCCAGGGCTGGTGGCCGGTTCGCTACCTTTACATCCAGGCGGTCGGCACGCGCAACGACAAGATCCGTCCGTGGCATGCCATCGACCAGGGCAACTCGATCAGCTACGTGATCAACCAGGACCAGGGCTGCAACACCTCTCTGCGCCGGACGTTCGGCGTGACGAGCGCCTGGCACCAGGACCCGGGTCAGGGTCCCGTCGTCGAAGACGGCAAGCTGGACGTCAATCCCCTCATGCCGCGCTGGCTGCCGCTTTCGGGCCTCGGCTCGGCGTGGTGCGGTCTGCGCTCGCACGGTGACGTGACCCGGGTGGACCCGCTGACCGGGAACGGCTACAACATCGACACGTTCTGGGCTGGCTCGACCAACTCGACCGGCGCGACGGGCACCAACCGCCGTCTCCCGGGCTACCTGTCGCAGATGGACCAGATGCTCTACCGCGACATCGACATCTCCGGGGCGAATCCGGATTCGGTGGTCAAGGTCTACTTCAAGCTGCGTACCCGCATGTCGAGCAGCAAGAACACGGCGAACGCCACCCGGACCGGCTGGTTCGACAAGGACCCGCTGTCAATTCCGGCGGCACTTGATGGCAACTTCATCAGCAGCAGCGATGCTGGCGCCGATGCCGTGATCGACTCGTTCATGGTGTACGTGGGCTGCCCGGTGGCCGACACGGTCGGCGCCGAGTGGCTGGGCTCCGATGGCCTGTCGCACGAGGTGTTCGATCCGGTCCGCCGCTGGTTCGGCGAGCTGATCCGGGCGAACGAGGCCAGCGGGCACTACGAGGTCTACACCACGTGGGGCAACCGTCCGCCCATCGCCTCGGCGGCCGACAGCAACCTGAGCCTGGACGTCTGCGCGATGCGCAACGTCACGTACGGCACGTTGCAGTCGACCTGGGGCAACAAGGTACGCCTCGTGTTCCGCGTCAAGACCAACCGCGGCTTCGACGACCAGGACGGCTCGGTCGCGGCATACAACTCGGGCCGTCAGGGCGCGGCGCAGCTGGATAGCGTCAGCGTTGACCTGGGCGCGGGGTCGGTCCTGATCGGCGACTTCGAGAACCAGAGCGATATCAACAACGATGCCGGATGCCCGGCGACGGCCGCCTGGAAGACCTCCAGCAAGCCGCCCGCCATCGCGTTCCACACCCACGAGCTGTCGGATCTGATCTATCAGGATCTGTGCGGCCCGCCAGGGTCGGTGAACCGCATCTGCAACCTGTACGGGACCGTCATCTCCATGGGCGACCACGATCTGGGCGAGGCCATCAACGGTCCGCTCAACACGGCCGAACAGGAGCACCGTCAGGGCATCGAATCGCCGGCCATCAACCTCGCCTCGGCGGGGACCGGCGACATCAACAACATGGGCCTCGATCTGGACATGGCCACCCCGACCGAAGACTTCTACATCTTCTACGAGTCCTACACGGGCTGCTTCAGCATCTTCGATCAGGGCTCCGGCTGGCAGTTCGTGGCTAGGAGCTACCCGGCCACGCAGTCGGACGGCACCCGGATGTGGGGTGAGGCCCGCCTGCCGCCGTTCCAGTACTTCAACCCGGACAAGCAGTGCTTCGGAAACCTGGATGCGTTCCGGGCGTGGGGCATGATCCGCACCTCGAACGCCGGGCTGCAGCCTGACTCGATCCGGATTGGAATGCTGAAGTTGGCCCAGTGCTACCGCTTCAACATCACCACGGACTGCGGTTCGACCGACGGCGCTTACTGGGACAACATGGCGCTGGCGATCGTCGACCAGGGCGTGGGTGCGGAGAGCTCAGGTGCGCCGATCACGGTTAACATCTGGGACTTCTTCAACGACACCTTCCCGCAGAACGAAGATGCCGGCCTCCTCGCGGGGGCGGGTACCGCGTTCGATACCTGTGCGGCGCTGGTCAAACCGGCACTGAACTCTGCTCCGTCGCCCGGAAATCTGAACCGCTACTGCATTCCGGAGGACAGCACCGTCGTCACGGTGTCGGGTCTCAATGTCGAGGTCCAGCTGAATTTCCGCATCCTTCCGGGACCCGGCAACTATCACCTGGCTCCGGACGGCAGCCTGTCGGATTCGCTGAAGCGGGTGCCGACGGATAACGCGGTAATCGAGGCCTCGGACAGCACGTTCTGGACCTCATACATCCTCAACAACGGCAAGCAGGAAGGTGAGCACAACAAGGGTTTGGGTGGCCATCCGACCAATTGGAACCCGTTGGTCTGGAACAGCGCGCGTTGCGACACGGCGGAGCAGAACATCTTCCCGATCGCGGCACGCAACCTGAACAACCAGCTCCTCACCAACCTGTTCGCGTCGATCTACCACGAGGATGAGTTCCTTGGGAAGCGGGCGATTATTTGCATTCCGAAGCCCAAGTGCTTCCTGGACGACACGGCTGGCGTGATCAACGAGAACAACATCACGTGCAGCACTGTGCCGATCTGGGCTGACACGACCCTCGGTGGGGTGCCCAATAGCCGCACGGGCTATGACGGCAACCAGAACACCCTGGAGTACACGAAGATCATTCCGGACGGTATCCTGACGCCCGGATCGCACGTCGAGTACTTCTACGTGCGCAAGAATCTCGATTCTCCGTTCGAAGTCAATCTGTGCCCGGACACCGCCATCGTGTTCCCGCAGAATAGCGAGTCGAGCTTCGACGCTCATCGGTGGCAGGAGTTCAGCGTGCTACCCGATGCGTGGAAGTTCACGAACTACGGCATCGGGCACAACAGTGGCCTGGGTGCGGCCTGCATGCTCTACGTCGACTGGAACGACCGTCGTGGCAACGAGAGAATCTGGGTTTCGATCGCAGATTCGATCGGCGCGACGGCGACGGCCAAGAACGGCGCCCACAATGGCTGGTCCGCGCCTGGCGGAGCGGACATCAACAATCCGCTCTACTTCGTCAATGGGAACCAGCAGCCGGGCACCACGTGGGACATGTACGGCATCAAGGCGTCCGAATCGCTCAACACCAGCAGCGCATCGCTGGGCGAGCGCTACGGATACGAAGGAACGCCGAGCAACTTCGACGGCGAGTTTGGCAAGCACGCGCCGACCATCGAGATGCTCGAGAGGTACTACCACGTCATGCTGATCCTGACGGGCGATCTGAACTCGCAGATGTTCGGACCGTTCACCGACAAGAGCCAGGATGACCAGGGCATCATCACCTCGTGGCTGCTCTCCGCGGCCAGCGACGAGCACCGCGGCATCATGATCGAGGGTGACGGATTCGTCGAGTCGTTGGACGGCGATCCGTGGCTCAACACCTTCGGTGTCGCACTCCGTAACCCGTCGTACCTGATTCTCGGGGGCAACCTCAATCTGTGCCCCGACCTTCTGACGACGGCGCCCATCACGGGCACCGCCGACATCTACGGGATGCGGAGCACTTGCCTCTTCACGCTCGACGTGCTGGACCTCGTCGGGACCGGCCAGGTCGGATCGTATTACAGTCCGGTTGGCGCGAACCCGATCAATGCCCCGTACATCTCGGGCGTGTTCCAGGACATTGACCCCGGTCCCCCGAACTACTGGCAGTCGCTGGTGGACGGGTGGAACGTGTTCAACCTGAGAGAGCGGTTCTGCGTTACCAACCGGGGACGTAACTTCTACTACCTCCGGGTTCTGAGCACGGTGTTCAGCAAGATCTGCGCTCTCACCGGCTCGGGCGGCTCTGTCACCGAAACGCCGCAGAATCCCGAAGGCAAGACGTTCGTAGACTTTGCGACCATCGGTAACAACCCGCTGCGGACGGGCGAGGCGTCCATCAATCTCACGCTGGCGAAGACTGACCGGGTTGAGGTCAAGATCTACGACGTGAGCGGGCGCCTGATCCGGACGCTTGCGGACGGCCAGCTGTTCAGGGCCGGCCCGCAGAAGCTCACCTGGGACGGTCTGGACAACGGCGGTCGTCAGGTGGCGCGGGGCGTCTACTTCACCCACATCAAGTTCGCGAACAGCAGGTTCGAGAACAGCACCAAGATGGTGGTCCTGAAGTAGTCGAAGCGTCAGGGTAGTAGCGGTCGCGGCGGGCGGGGTTACACACCCCGCCCGCCGTTCTTGGTACGCCCAGCATGGGCGCTGACTGGGAGGTGAAAGTCCTCCGAGGACTGGG
>CAZYQK010000099.1:0-12424 GCA_964650245.1 uncultured bacterium
CGCGAGCACGTTCAGCCGCCCGCGGTGCGGCATGCCGATCACGAGCTGCTCCACGCCGCGCCCGGCCGCCATCTCGATCAGCGTGTCGAGCATCGGGATCAGGCTCGCCGCGCCCTCGAGCGAGAAGCGCTTCTGGCCCGGATAGCGCGCGTGCAGGAACTCCTCGAAGCGGTCGGCGGCGAGCAGCAGCTTCAGGACGCGCACCCGGTCCTCGGAGGACAGCGCGGTGCGATTGCGGCACGGCTCGATCTGCTCCTGCAGCCAGTCGCGCCGCTCCGGGTCCGTGAGGCTCATGTACTCGACGCCGATCGAGCCGCAGTAGGTCTCGCGCAGCAGGGCGAGCAGCTCGCGCAGCGTGCCGCGGAAATCGCCCTTGAACGGCACGCCCGAGACCTCGCGGTCGAGGTCGTCCGGGTGAAAGCCGAAGGTGGCGGGATCGAGCAGCGAGGTGTCGTGCGGCTCATCGCTCAGCGGGTCGGTACGGGCCGCGAGATGCCCGAACACCCGGAAATGCTGGACCAGCCCGAACACCTCGCCCGACGGCTGCCCGTGCAGGGCGGGGGCGGCGGGCCGGGCGCCGGCCAGATCGAATCCCGCGAAGAACAGCGCCCACTCCTCGGGCACCGAGGCGGGATCGCGGCGATAACGCGCGTACTGCTCCTCGATGTAGGGCAGGTTGGCGCGCTGGATGAAATCGAGCCGGACGGGCATGACGTTCCTTGCTATGCGGACAGCCCCGCGGTTCGGGCAACACAACGGGGAGGATGGTGCTGGTCGAGAATCGGCGACGGAGGTTAGCACGAACTTCGGTGGCGCGCCCGCCGCCCGGATGCGCGGGGCGTTTGCGCTCGCGGCCCGCCACTCACTAGTCTTCCGCGCCTCCATGTCCATGCTCTCGAGTTCTCCATCCGCGAACGCCCCCGCGCTCCTCTGCCGCGGCCTCGTCAAGCGCTACGGTGACGTCACCGCGGTCGATCACCTCGACCTCGAAGTGCGCGCGGGCGAGTGTTTCGGCCTGCTCGGTCCCAATGGCGCGGGCAAGACCACCACCATCGAGATTCTCGAAGGCCTCAAAACTCCCAACGCGGGCGAGGTGCGCGTTCTGGGCGCGCGCTGGGGCGAGGGTGACGACCGCGAGTTGCGCGAGCGGCTCGGCATCCAGCTCCAGGAGGCGAAGTTCCAGGACAAGCTCTCGGTGGAAGAGACGGTGCGCCTGTTCCGCAGCTTCTACCGCCGCGGCCCCGAGCCCGACGCGGTGATTCGCGCGGTCCAGCTCGAGGAGAAGCGCACCGCCTGGGTGGTCAAGCTCTCGGGCGGGCAGCGCCAGCGGCTGTCGCTGGCCTGCGCGCTGGTGAACGAGCCCGAGGTGCTGTTCCTGGACGAGCCCACCACCGGGCTCGATCCGCAGTCGCGGCGCCAGGTCTGGGAGTTGATCGACGCATTCCGCAAGCGGGGCGGGACCACGCTCCTCACCACCCACTACATGGACGAGGCCCAGCGCCTTTGCGACCGGGTCGCGATCATGGACCACGGGAAGGTGATCGCGCTCGGCACCCCGGCCGAGCTGATCGCCACGCTCGGCGCCGACCACGTGGTGGAGTTCACGGTGGACGGCGCGCTCGATCTCGATTCGGTCGCGCGGCTGCCGGGCGTGAGCCACGCGCGGCGCGAAGCGGGCGGCGTCGCGTTGATCGTGAAGGAGCCGCACGTCTCGATCCCGGCGCTGCTCGCGGCGCTGGCGAAGAACGGCAGCGAGCTGATGAGTCTCACCACCCACCACGCCACGCTCGAGGACGTGTTCGTGAGCCTCACCGGCCGGACGCTGCGCGATGAGTAGCGCGCTCGAGCAGAACGCGCTCTGGCAGCTCACGCGGGCGCGCGTGATGTCGTTCCTGCGCGAGCCCGAGGTGGCGTTCTGGGTGTTCGCGTTCCCGGTGCTGATGGCGCTGGCGCTCGGCATCGCGTTCCGCTCGCAGGGGACGCCGAAATCGCGGATCGGTGTCGAGTCGGGCCCGCGCGCGGCGGCGCTCGCCGCGGCGCTCGCGCGCTCGCCCGACCTGGAGGTCGTGACCGTCGCGCCGGAGGCCGCAGCCGCCGCCCTGCGTCGCGGCCGGATCGCGCTGCTGGTGCGCGCCCCCGCGGACAGCGCGCCGGTCCTGGTCTCCGATCCGACCCGGCCCGAGACTCGGCTCGCCCACCTCGCCACGGTGGACGCGCTGGAACGCGCTGCGGGGCGCGCGGACCGCGTGGGGGCGCGCCTCGAGCCGTTCGTGCGGCCCGGCAGCCGCTACATCGATTTCCTGGTCCCGGGCCTGATCGGGCTCAATCTCCTGAGCACCGGGATGTGGGGCATCGCCTTCCCAATCGCGAACTGGCGGCAGAACAAGCTGCTGCGGCGGATGATCGCGACCCCGATGAAGCGCAGCGACTTCCTGCTGGCGCTGATGCTCGCGCGGCTGGTGTGGCTGGTGCTGGAGGTGGCGGCGATTCTCGGCTTCGGCGCGCTCGCCTTCGGCACCATCGTCCGCGGCTCGTGGCCGGCGTTCGTGCTGGTGACGGTGGCCACCACCCTCTCCTTCTCAGCGATGGGCCTGCTGGTCGCGGTGCGGGCCCGCACGATCGAAGCGGTCTCGGGGCTCATGAACGTGGTGAGCCTGCCGATGTGGCTGCTCTCGGGGAGCTTCTTCTCCGCCGAGCGCTTTCCCGCCGTGATGCAGCCGCTGGTCCAGGCGCTCCCGCTCACCGCCGCCAACACCGCGCTGCGCGCGATCATGAACGAGGGCGCGGGGCTGGCGGCGGTGACGCCGCAACTGGCGCTGCTCGCGGTATGGGGGGCGCTGAGCTTCTTCGCGGCGCTGAGGTGGTTCCGCTGGGAGTGACGGGGCGCTTCGACCGGGCCCTGGCCCCGATCCTGGAGGGCATCCGCGGCGGTGTGAAACCCGCTCCCTGATCTCCGCGTAGTTCGCCTCACTTCGCGGTTGCGCGCCCCGGCCGACCCGGCGCGGACTCTCGATCGCACCATTCTTCGGCTATCCGAGGGAGGTCCATGATGAGCGCTGAAAACGTGGTCCGTCTGCAGAAAGAGGCCCGGGTGGCGTGGATTCTCGCCACGATCTCAGTGCTCCTCTCCGGCCTCCTGCTGATCCTCGGGCTTGCCCCGAGTGGCCGTTCCAGCGACGTGATCCGAACCCGCGGGATCGTGATCACCGACGCGCAGGGGCGAGATCGAATCCTGATCGGAGCCCCGATCCCGGCCTCGCGAAACCGAATCCGAAGCGATTTCGAGAAGGCCAGGAACGCATGGGGCGGCCGTTACCCGGATTTCGAGTGGTACCGCGCGCTCGAGCACTCGACGAACGGGATCCTGGTGCTCGACGATCAGGGCTACGACCGCATCGTGCTCGGCGACCCCAATCCCGATCCCAACATCGGCAAACGCATCGCGCCCGTGTCGGGAATAGCCGTCAACGACCAGGACGGCTTCGAGCGCACCGGCTGGGGTTACTTTCCCACGCTGAATCGCACCGCCCTGGGCGTGGACACCCCGAACGGCACCGAGGGGGTCATGATCGCGGTCCTCGACGACAGCACGGCCGGGGTGGTGGTCATGAACGGCGGACCATCTATTTTCCTGGGCAACGCCGGTGCGGATCACTTCCTCACCGGGTTGAAGCAGCCCTTCAACGGATTGCTGATCCGTCAAGGCGAGGCGGTGAAGTTCAACCTGAACTCGCGTGAAGCCAGGTAGCGCACGTTTCGCGGCAGGCCAGGAATCGCCGCAGAAATCGGGCCCGGCTAGAGCTTCGCCTCGGCCACCCGCACCTGAGCCGGCTTCCTGGGGTCGGTCCACGCGAAGATCAGGCGCTTCCCGCTGCGCACCATGCGCGGGAAGCCGCTCACGCGCGCGGACGAGGTACGCGTGACCGTGACCGGCAGCAGCATCGTGCCGTCGCGCGCCACCCTTCTCAGCAGCACGCTGGCATCGTCCCCTTCGGTCTCGAGCCAGATCACCAGCGCGGCGCCGTCATCGAGCAGCACCACGTCCACGCGGCCCAGCGGATCGCCCCCGTCCACCGCGACCGGCGCGCCGAAGCTCTCGCCGCCGTCGTCCGAGAAGGCGAGCCACACGCGCGGCGTGTCGGCGGCGGCCGTGTACCAGGCCGCGGCGACGCGCTCGCCCGCGGCATCGAGCGCCGGGCCGTTCACCGGGCAGCCGGGGATTTTCCAGCCGTCGGCGTGAAGCGGCGCGGGCTCGCTCCAGCGCCCGTCCTCGAGCAGCGCCAGCGACATGTCGCGCGTCTCGTCCGCTCCGCGGTCGCGGTATGCGACCAGCGTGCCGCGTGGCGTGGTCACCGCCGCGGTCTGGCAGCAGTCGCAGACCCTCGGATCGAGCAGCGCCTCGTCGCTCAGGCGGCCGTTGGGATGGAGCACTGCGGAGCGGAGCGTCATCTCGGCGTCCATGCCGTGCTCGCCGTGACCCGCGGCAGGGGCCGCGGTGTCTCCGGGCGGCTTCGCGAAGTTGCGGCCGTCGAGCCACATCGCGCGCGCGCCGTCGCCCGCGGGCAGCAGCGAGACGAAGCCATGCTCGGTCGCGGTACCGTCCCGATGCGGGATGACCGGGGCGGACCAGGTGCGTCCCGCGTCGCGCGAGAACGCCACGCGCACGTCGTAGGCGTAGACGTCGCGCCCGCTCTTCCACAGCCAGTGAGCGGCGAGCGTGCCGTCACCCAGCGCAACCACGCTCGGGAAGTCGGCCCAGTTGACGAAGAAGGAATCCCCTTCAGCGATGGTGCACGGCCGCGACCAGCGCCTGCCCTCGAGCCTCGCGAGCTTGAGCGCGTGTCCGCCCGCGGCGCGCTTCTCGAGCCAGCTCAGCCACACGCCGCCGTCCGGACCGACCGTGAGCGAGGGCTCGCCGCTCTCCGGCGCGGCGGGCGACGGAATCGCCTTGAGCGCCGCCTTCGGCGGCCCGGCTGTCCGCGCGGCGGCGGACGGCAACGCGATCGAGAGGCAGGCGGCGCAAACCAAGACCACGAGGACTCCACGTGCGGTCAACATGAGGCGCGCAGCTTAGCCGTTCCGCCGCGACCGCGCACACGCACGCGAGTTGCGCTCCGGACTCCCAGCCCCTACGCTGCCCCCGATTGCAACTCGACCGGTGCGGCCCCCGGCCCATCTTCCGCGCCACGCCCCCGGTTCCATCCTCACATTCGGAGACCCCGTGCCCTTCACCGCACTCGGCCTGCCCGCCGCCATCCTGCGCGGCGTGCGAGCCGCCGGCTACACCGATCCCCTGCCGATCCAGACGCGCGCCATCCCGATCATCCTCCAGGGCCACGACCTGATCGGGGCCGCCCAGACCGGCACCGGCAAGACCGCCGCCTTCGTGCTGCCCATCCTGGCGCGCCTGCTGGAGGGACCCAGTGCGTTGCGCGCGCTGGTGCTGACACCCACCCGCGAGCTCGCGGCGCAGGTCGAAACCAACGCCCGCGACTACGCGCGCTTCACCCGGCTCAAGGTAGGCGTGGTCTACGGCGGGGTTCCCCTCCCGCCACAGGAGCGCATGCTGCGCAATCAGGGCGTGGACTTGCTGGTCGCGACGCCGGGGCGCCTGCTGGATCTCCAGGGCCGCCAGTCGCTGAGCCTCGACGAGGTCGAGGTGCTGGTGCTCGACGAGGCCGACCGCATGGTGGACATGGGCTTCGCGCCCGACTTGAAGCGCATCCTCAACCTGCTTCCGAGGAATCGTCAGACGCTCATGTTCTCGGCCACCATGCCGCCCGAGCTCAATAAGGTGGCGAAGGACGCGATGCGCAATCCCGCGCGCGTGGACCTGGCACCGCCAAGCCGCCCCGCGGCCGGCATCACGCAGGCGATCTACCCGGTGCCGCGGCACCTCAAGACCGATCTGCTGCACCAGATGATCTCGAGCGAGGACATGCGCAGCGTGATCGTGTTCACCCGCACCAAGCACGGCGCCGACCGCCTCGCGCGCCAGCTCTCGCGCCGCGGCCACAGCGTCGCCGCGCTCCACGGCAACCGCAACCAGAGCCAGCGCGAGCGAGCGCTCTCGGACTTGAAGCGCGGGCGGGTCCAGCTACTGGTCGCGACCGACATCGCCGCGCGCGGGATCGACGTGAAGGACATCTCGCACATCGTGAACTACGACGTGCCGCACACGCCCGAGGACTACGTCCACCGCATCGGTCGCACCGGCCGGGTGGACGCGACCGGCGACGCCTTCACGCTGATGGGCCCCGAGGAGCACAAGGACGTGACCGCGATCGAGCGCTTCCTGGGGCGCGCGATCCCGCGCGTCACGCTGCCGGACTTCGACTACAAGAAGCGCGCGACCGAGGAGCCGCGGGGGCGCGAGGACGAGCGCCCGGGCGGACGGGGCGGGCGGGGGCGCGACGGCGGCCGGGGCCGCAACGGCGGGAGAGCGGGAGCCTGGTCATCGCCGCGCGCAGCCACACCCGCGGCGGCGCAGCCCGCGCACGGCCGGGGACTGCGCCGCGCGAGACCCACGGACCGCCGCGGGCGCGGGCGGATGTAGGCCCATCGGCCGGGCGCCGGCTTCCGCCGGCCGCGGCCACCTCGGGCGGTTCGGTCCCCCCACATACCCCCACTGGGCGTTTGTTCACCGAGACTAATCTGCCAATCAGACCGGGGGTGCGCGGCTGCCGTCACCCTGCAGCTGCCGGGCACTCCGTTCAGTTTTCGCTTGCCCGGACATCCCCTGCGCCCTTCTAATGTGACCGCATTGGTCGGGCCCGATGACGGCACCTGGCGATTAGCGTGGAAGACCCGCCAACCCGCGACGTTTCCCCCGGCCGCATTCACGTCCAGCGTCTGCTGCATGGCCGAGCCCCGTTCGACTCACGGACGCGCGGTCCCCGATTCCCCGCGGCTGGAGCCGCACGGTTTCTGGTCCCCTCTTCGTGGAGGTCGCCCGTGTCAATGCGTACTCGGTCCCTCATTCCCGCCCTCATCTCGTTGCTGATCGCGCTGGCGGCGGTCGTCCCTGCCCTCGCGGGCCCGAACGATCAGACCCCGCCCTATCCCGGCGACATGTCCGTGGCGGGGATCCTGGCAGCCATCGCGAACGGGGAGGATCCCGCCATATTCGAAACCGTGCTTCCCGAGGGCTCGCTCGGGAGCATCCGCGATTTCGTGCGCGAGACTCGCGCGATGGGTCTGACCTCCCGCTCTGGCCGCATCACCGTCTTCACTCCTGGGCCGCTGAACGTGAACGCCAACACCAACCACGTCGGAGACGCGATCGGCGAAACCCAGTCCGAGGTCGCGGTGGCGGTCTACCGCGACACGGTCGTGGTCGGCTGGAACGACTCGCGCGGCTTCGTCGCCGGCAACACCCTCTCCAGCTTCGCCTACTCGACCGACGGCGGGGTGACGTTCGTGGACGGCGGTAACATGCCGCTCGACTTCGCCACCAGTCAGGCGTTCGGCGATCCCGGCATCGACACCGACGAGCGCGGCAACTGGTACTACAACCAGATCTACACCCGCGCGGCCGGCGCCCCGGGGCCCACCGCCGAGCAGGACATCGGCGTTCACCGCGGCCGCTTCAACGGGGTGGGCGTGATGGTGTGGAATGTCCCGGTGATGGCGTCGATCGGCACCGCCGCCTCCGGCAATCTCGACAAGTGCCTGCTGGCCGCGGACCGGGTGACCGGCAACGTCTACGTTGCCTACACCCGGTTCACCGCGACCCCGCAGATCGAGATCGTGCGCTCGGTCACGACGGGCGCGACCTGGGGTGCTGCGTGGGTGCTGGACGCCGACGTCGCGATCACGTCTTCCAAGCAGGGCGCGCGTCCGATCTGCGGGCCGGCCGGTGAGGTCTACGTGGTGTGGGAAAAGTTCGCCAACTACATCAACTGTCCGGACGGGGCGGGAAACGTTACAAACACCACGGGCGTGATCGGCTTCTCGCGCTCGCTCAACTTCGGCGCCACCTACGATCCGCAGACGGTAGTGGGAACGGTGGACCATTCCTGGACCTGGTCCGGACCGGGCGATCTGCGCGAGCGCGGCAACGACTTCCCCGACATCGCCGTGGACCGCTCGGGCGGGCCCTACAACGGCCGGATCTACGTCACCTGGCACGAGTCGGCGACGTGGACCTCGAACCTCTCGGCCGGCGCCGTGCGCGCCGAGGCAGCCGACGCCGCCAACAACAATCCGGGGGGCGCCGAGTTGTTCGTGATCGGCGAGAACGTCACCGGATCGATCTCCTCCAACGGTGATTTCGACTATTGGACGTTCTCTGCGACCCAGGGCCAGAACCTCTTCTTCGACCTCGACCCGCAGGGCTTCAACTGCGGCATCACGGGCACCTCGCGGGGCATGCGGCTGCGGCTGTGGGCAACTCAGAGCCCGTATCCGAACCCGACCGGGTTCCCCGACACGCTGCTCGCCGCCTCCGCGCTCGGCACCTTCGCCGACCGGATCGTGTGGACCGCGCCCAGGACCGGCAGCTACCTGATCCGGCTGCAGCGCAGCTCGGGCACCGTACCGTTCACCTACCTGCTGCGGGTGCGCAACCTGACCTTCGGCGCGCCGAACGCGGGGCGGGACGCGCGCGATGTGGTGGTGGCGATGTCGAGCAACCAGGGCGGCGTGTGGGGCCCGGAGCAGCGCGTTAACGACGACGCGGCGGGCCTCGAGAACCGGCGGCCGTTCATCGCCGCCGACGGCAACGGGCACGTGCACGTATTCTGGCACGACTCGCGCTCGCCGGGACTCGGCACCAACGCCGCGCTCACCAGCGTGTTCGGCACCACCTCGCGTGACGGCGGCGCGACCTGGACGCCCAACTACTGCGTGACCGACCAGCTGTCGTTCTTCTCGTTCAACACGCTCGCGATACCCAACCTGGGCGACTACAACCAGGCGATGGCCTCCGGCGACTGCGTGTTCCCGGCGTGGTCCGACCAGCGGCTCTCGACCGGGGACGTGCGGACGCCCGGTACCAACACCTTCACCGCCGGCCTCGGCCCCGAGGCCTACACCACGAAGGTTCAGTTCCAGCATTCCGTCACCTGTCCGGCCAACGAGATCGACCTGGGCGGCTCGAGCGCCACACTCACCTTCCGGGGCAACAACACCGGAACGGTTCCGGACCGCTACAACTGGTACCTGACCGAGCAGAACGGCTGGTATTCGGGTCCGACCTCAGGAACCACCGGCCCGATCAACCCGTCGAGCTTCTTCGACATCTTCGTCCAGCTCGACCTGCCGCTCAACTGCTCGCCCAGCACGAACGACACGCTGTCCTGGAAGGTCCAGCCGGTGGGCGATCCGGACGGCGGGCAGACCTGCTACACGGTTGTGACCTGCGACCGGCCGGTCGCGACACTCGTGTCCGGTTTCCTCGCCTGGCGCGCGACGGACGGCGTCACGCTGGCGTGGTCGTCGAGCGCCATCGGCCAGGTGCAGGCGTGGAACATCTATCGTGGGGCATCGCCCGACGGGGGCTTCGAGCGCCTGAACGATCAGCCGATCACGATGTCCCTCGGCGGCGATTTCCGCTTCCGCGACATCCGGCCGGCGGACGGCACCGTCTACTACCGCCTGAGCGGCATCTTCAGCGATGGCCACGAGCGGCCGGTCGAGACCATCGCGTTCGCGAACGGCCGCGTGACGCGCTCGCTCGAGTTCCGGCTCGCGGGTTCGAACCCGTTCACCGGGAGCACGACGATCGGCTACGCGCTGCCGTCGCGTGCCCCGGTGCGGATCGACGTGTACAACGTGGCGGGAGAGCGCGTGCGCACGCTGGTCAACACCGTGCAGGACGCGGGCGCGTACAGCGAGCCCTTCTCGCTGCGGTCGGGCGAAACCCCGCTCGGCGCCGGGGTCTACTTCGTGACCCTGACGTTCGGCAACGAGAAGCCGCGGACGCTGCGGGTGGTGGCACTGGAGTAGGCCCGCCGCGGTCGGCGCAGAAGCGATCGAACTCCCCGGGGAACAGTCCGGGGAGTTCGATTTTGGGGAACGATTGGGTGTGCCTTACTGCCCCGCTGCGGCGCGTCTCAGCGACCGCGTGGCCGCCGTGATGCCTGCTTGCGCGCACCGCGTCGCGGCCTCGCCGCCCGGCGCAAGTGCCCGGCGGGCCGCTCGCGGCTAATCAAGGGATAGCGGTCGGGATTGAGAATCGAATCTACCGCCACATCAATATCGAGATCCGGCCAGTAAAGATGATGTGGCTGGGGGCGCTCGACGTGAAGAACGCCGGCCACCGGTGCCTCACGAAACCAAGGAAATTCCTCGAAGGCCAGGAATACTTCCCGATCTCCCAGGAGGAGCCAAACGCCATGGGGAGAAATACCGGACACTTCAACCAGTGAAGTGTCGTCGCCACGCGGCGCGGATTTCATTCTCATCTCCCGTCGGGTGGGCGACGTGGATGTGGGGTCGTGACTCCTCACGCGAAAAGAAGAAAAAGCGATACGCTCCCTCTCGAAACACCGTTGGACTCATCGGCGCAGTCTACCCGAGGCCGGCACCCGCGGCCACGTCGCCTACGCCGCCCGCGGCCCCTGCCGCCACACGCGCGAAAACAGCCGCGAACCGTCCTCGAGCAGCGTGTAGAGGCACGGCACGAGGATCAGCGTGAGCACCGTCGCCGCGGCGAGCCCGCCGATCACGGTGCGGGCGAGCGGGAAGTAGAGCACGCCGCCGACGTGCGCGTTGCCGAAGGCGAGGGGGAGCAGACCCAGGATGGTGGTGAGCGTGGTCATGAGGATGGGCCGCAGCCGGTCGCGCGCCGCGTCCAGGATCGCGCGCCCACGCTCGATGCCGCGCTCGCGGAGCTGGTGGACGTGGTGGATGAGCACGATGCCGTTGTTCACCACGATGCCGACCAGGATCAAGAGCCCGATCTGCGCCATCAGGTTGAACGGCGAGCCGGTCAGGAAGCAGATCCACGCGATCCCGACGAACGCGAACGGCAGCGCGAACATGATGGCGAACGGGTGGAGCAGCGACTCGAACAGGCTCGCCATCACGAGATAGACCAGCATCAACGCGAGCACCAGGTTGATCATCATCTCCTTCTGGGTCGCGTCCTCCTCCTCGAAACCCTCGCCGAACGACCACGAGTAGCCGGTCGGGAAGCTCATCGCGGATAGCTCGCGCGTGACGCTCTTGCGGATCTGGCCGGCCTTCTTGGGATCGCAGTTGGCGACCACCTCCCCCACCGTGTGTCGTTGCTGGCGCACGATGGTCTGCGGCGTGCTCACCACCCGAAAGTCGGCGACCGCGGCGAGCGGCACCGTCCCGCCGGTGGCGCTCGCCAGGCGCAAATCCCGAAGTCGGGCCAGGCTTTCGCGGTCCTCGGGCGCCAGCCGCGCCTGCACCTGCACCTCGCCCTCGGGTCCGCGGAATCGCGCCAGCGGCCGGCCGCGGAAGAAGAGCGACACGGCGCCCGCGACGTCGGCGGTGTTGAGGCCGTAGCGCGCGGCGCGGTCGCGGTCGACGTGCAGCTCCAGCTCCTGCGCACCCTTGTCGCCGCCGACGTGGACGTCGTCGAGGCCCGGCACCAGCGCCAGACGCCTCGCGACCTCGGCGGCCAGCTCGTCGAGCCGCGGCCCCTGCTCTCCGAACACCCGCACCGCGAGCTGCGAGGAGCCGCCGCCGTTCTCGCGGTCGTCGAACTTGATCTTCACGCCGGCCAGCGCCGGAAGCCGCGCGCGGAGCAGCTTACGCAGCCGGCTCGCGCCTTCGTCGTTGGCGTCGCCGGCGATGAGATAGGCGCGCGTGAACGCGTAGTTGTGGGTGAAGTACGAGTACGTGGACTTGACGTGGAGCGAGTCCTTGCGCGCCTGGAGCCAGCGCTCGACCTTCGCCACCGCGGACTCCACCTCGCGGTAGTTCAGGTTGTCCGCGAACTCGTATTGCATGCGCACCGCCTCCACCTTGCTCGCGGTGAAGGCGCTCTTGTCCACCTTCGCGAACGCGAGGCCGGCGGTGACCACCACCAGCAGCGCCAGACCCACGGTCGCGGGCCGGTGGGCGAGGGTCCAGCGCAGCAGCCGCAGGTAGCCGTCGCTCAGCCGCGTGATGAGCGCGAACTGGCGCGCCGGCGGCGCGGGCAGCAGGCGCCCCATCGCGAGCGGGATCACGGTGAGCGAGAGGAACAGCGAGCACAGCAGCGTGAAGATGATGGTGCGCCCCACCTCGCCGATCCAGGTGGTGATCTCGGTGCGGCCGCCCAGCACCAGCGGCAGGAACACGATGATCGAGGTCGCGGTAGAGCACACCACCGCCGCCAGCACCTCGCGCGAGCCGGTGAGCGCGGCCTTGAGCGGGCCCTCGCCCTTCTGGCGGTGGCGGTAGATGCTCTCGAGCACCACCACGGCGTTGTCCACCAGCATGCCGACCGCGAGCATCAGGCCCATCA
>CAZYQK010000100.1:0-12362 GCA_964650245.1 uncultured bacterium
CGCGGCGGTCGCGGTGGCCGCGGCGGCGCTCGCGCTGCCGGCGCTGGCGCGCGGGATCGAGGCCGGCGCCGCGGGGGCGGACTCGACGCAGGAACGGGCGGGACGCTGGTGCGAAGCCCACCTCGGGCGCGGCGACGTGCTGGTGCAGGAGGCGTTCGGGACCGCGCTCCTCACCCGCTCAGAGCGGCTCGAGACCGAGTCGGGCGCGCTGTTCGCGGCGGCGGGCGTAGAGGCGCGGCGGCGCTACCGCGCCAGGGCCTGGTACCGCATCGTGCACCTGCCGATCACCATCGCCGGGCGCTGCGTGGCGTCGGTGCAGCCCCGGAAGGGGCCGCCGGTCGAGCTCGAGATCTTCCCGCACGTCGTGGACTTGAACGCCATGCTCTACGACCCGCGGCTTTTCGCGGGCGTGGACTACGTGCTCACGAGCAGCGCGGTGCGCGGGCGCTTCGAGGCTGATCCGCGCTTCGTGGCCGAACGAAGCTTCTACGCACTGCTGGACTCGGTGGCCGAGGTGGCGGCGCGCTTCCGGCCGGAGCGCGGCGTCGTCGGACCCGAGATCGCGATCTACCGCCTCGGGGGGCGCGCTCGCGCTGCGATCGCCGCGCGGGGTCCGCTCGATCCGCTGTGGTGGGCGGAGCTGATCCCGGAGCGCTACCGCGCCGCGGCCGACTCGATACTCGGCGTGCTCTCGCCTCGCGGCGGCGGGCCGCGCGACGCGACCGGCGCGCCCGCGCCGTGGGTCTCAAGCCTGGCGCCGCTCTATGCGAGCCGGCTCGCCACCCTGGCCGGGCCGCTCGCCGTGAACCTCGCGGAGGTGGGGCGCTGGGCGGAGGCCCGCGGGCTCACGGCTGCGTCCCTCGCCGTGCTGCCGGGGGACCTCGAGGCCTGCCTGATCTACTCCACTGCCTCGGGCCGGCTCGGCGAGTGGCGCGCAGCACGCGATGCGGTCGAGCGCACGCTCGCCTGGTTCGAGGCGGAGGGTGAGCCGCCCGCGATCCTGCGGCTCGAGCGCGCGGAGATCTTGACGGCGCTGGGCGAGCGGGACGGTGCGCGCGCCGAGCTCGAGGTGGTGGCCGCGGGCGGCGGCGACCTGGCGGCCGAGGCGCGTCGCCGGCTCGCGGCCCTGCGCTGAGCTGAGCCGAGGCCGAGCCAACCGCGGCCGAGCGCACCGCGCGGCCCTTCCAAACTGCAATCTCCCGCGCACAACGCAATGCGCCATACCACCCGGGGCCGTGCATTTTTCAATCAAGTCCGCACCGGGCGCCGCCGATGAAGGTCCCAGCGGCGGGCGATATCGGTCAGCAGGTCCGCCGCCGCGGAAAGCCGGTTACCGGGCCGCATCGTGGATCGGGCCGCGGCCGAAAGGCACGGGCCCGACGCGCGAGACGCTCCCGGCCGGCTGTCCCGCTGGATTCCGAAGCCCCCGGCGGCGCTCCTCCCCTCATTCGCCGGTCGGGTCGTTGCTGTAACACACGTCCCACCCCTCGCCCTGCCTTGTTCCGGCAGCGGCATCTCCAGGACGCGCGGCACAGCCTTGAACCATCGCCTCGCGCAGGCGAACTCGATGGCACCCCGGTGGGGCCCATCGGACGCCTGCTCGACAGGAAGGCCCATGCGCGACGCGTTGATGAGGGTGAGGATGGAGGACGACGATCGAGCCGGAGTGTGCGCGGCGGACCGCTTCGCGGGCGCACATGGCGGCCGGGCAACTGGACGGAACGCCGCGCAGCTCGCGGCGCTCGTGCTCGCCGCGGCGCTCGCGGCGGCTGTGGCCGGGGGGGCAGCGGGTGCCGAGGCCCCGACCCCGGGGCAGGTCCAGCAGAAGGCCCGGGACGCCGGCTACACCGACGGCGACGTGCGCTCGAAGGTCGAGCAGTCGAAGCTCACGCCCTCCGAGATCCAGCAGAAGCTGCGCGACTCCGGGCTGCCGCCCAACGCGCTCGACACGTTCATGCGTCCGGGCATGCCGGAGCGCGCCGCCGCCCCGGAGGCGCCAGGTGCCAGGCCGGATCCGGCGCAGCCCCGGCCCGAGGAGAATTCGCAGGGCGGCCTGACCAGGGCTCCGTCCGGGCGCGGGCTCGAGCCGTTCGGCTACGAGATCTTCGGCTACTCACCGACCACGTTCGAGCCGATCGCCTACGGCCCCGTGGATCCGGATTACGCCATCGGTCCCGGCGACGAGCTGGCGCTCACGCTGTGGGGAGACGACCAGCTCTCGCTCTCGCTCCCAGTCAACCGCGAAGGCTACGTCGTGCTGCCCGAGGCCGGGCAGGTGCTGGTCAACGGCCTCAGCCTCGGTGCGGTGCGCGCTCGCCTGCGGAACGCGCTCGCCCGCGTCTACTCCGGGCTGCGGCCGGTCGAGCGGCGCCCCACCACCTTCATGGACGTCTCGCTCGGCCGGCTGCGCACCATCCAGGTGTTCATTCTCGGCGAGGTCGTCCGCCCCGGCGGCTACACGGTGAGCGCGGTGTCCCGCGTGCTCAACGCGCTCTACGCGGCGGGCGGGCCGAAGCGCACGGGCTCGATGCGCGAGGTGCGCGTGATGCGCGACCACCGCGTGATCACCACGATCGACCTCTATGACTACATCCTCGGCGGCGACACCTCGAAGGAGATCCGGCTCGAGAACGGCGACGTGATCTTCATCCCGCCCTGCGGCAAGCGCGTCGCCCTGATCGGCCCGGTGCGCCGCCCGGCGATCTACGAGCTGAAGCCCGGGGAGCAGCTGCGCGACCTGATCAGGCTCGCGGGCGGCGCGCTCGTCACCGCCGACATCGAGCGGGCCCAGATCGACCGTGTCGTGCCGTTCGAGGAGCGCGCGAAGCTCCGCGGACAGGACCGGATTGCGATCGACATCTCGCTCGGGGAGGTGCTGGCCTCGCCGGAGCGCGACGTGCCGCTCCAGGACCTCGACGCGGTGCTCGTGTCCTCGATCGGTGACACCAGGACGAACACGGTCGACATCTCCGGGCAGAGCGTCCTCAAGCCCGGCACCTACGAGCTCCACCCCGGCATGACCCTCAAGGACCTCGTCGAACAAGCGGGCGGCGTGACCCCTGACGCGTACCTGGAGCGGGCCCAGATCACGCGGACGCTGCCCGACCGCACGCGCACCATTCTGCGGGTGGACCTCGCGCGCACGCTCGCGGGCGATCCGAAGGAGAACGTGACGCTCGAGCCGCTCGACGCCGTGGCCATCGCCTCGCGCTGGAGCATGAAGGACCGCTACACGGTGACCCTCGACGGCATGGTGCGCTCGCCGGGGACCTACGAGCTGCTCGAGGGCATGACGCTCGGTGACCTGCTCTTCAAGGCCGGCGGGCTCACCGACGACGCCTACCACCTGCGGGCGGAGATTGCGCGCAGCGACTCGGCGAGCCGCGCGCGCGGGAAGCTCGCCGACACGCTCTCCTTTCTCCTCAACGGCGATTACGCGCTCGTGCCCGAGGCCCGCACGTTCCCGCTGCAGCCGCACGACGCGGTGTTCGTCCGCCGCAATCCCGACTGGGCGCTCCAGCAGTACGTCGGGATCACGGGCGAGATCAGGTTCCCGGGCCGCTACGCGCTGAGCGACCGCCGTGAGCGGCTCTCGGATCTGGTCCGGCGCGCCGGCGGACTGACGGCGTTCGCGGACCCCGGGGGCGTGCGCTTCACCCGCTCCGGGGGCGCCGGTGCGGTCGCCATCCATCTCCAGGACGCGCTGCGCCATGAGCGCAGCCGCCACAACCTCGTGCTCGAGGAAGGCGACGCGCTGCACGTGCCGCGCTTCGAGCCCGTGGTCAGGGTCGAGGGCGCGGTGCGCAACCCGGTGAGCGTGCTCCACCGGCCGGGGATGGGCGTCGACTTCTACGTGGAGCAGGCGAGCGGGTTCCTGCCCGACGCCGATCGAAAGCGCGCGGTCGTGGTGCGCGCGAACGGCGACGTGGGCCGGGCCTACCGACTGTTCGGCGGGGCCGCTCCCGCGCCGGGCAGCCGCATCCTGGTCCCGACCCGGCCGGCGCGCGAGCGCGGCGAGACGCTCAAGGACCTCGCGAGCATCGTGAGCGTGATCACCGGCGCCGCGACCATGGCGTTCCTGATCCAGCAGGCGGGCAAATGAGCGCCGGGCCGGCCCTGAGCGCGGTCGCGCCACTGCCACTCGCGGAGCCCGCGGATGAGCCCGGCCTCGGGGACTACGCGCGCCGGGTCTGGCGGCGGCGCGGCTTCGTCGCCCGGGTCACCCTGGGGGCGGGTGCCGCGGCCGCGGTGCTGTCGCTGGTGCTGCCGCCCACCTTCGAAGCGATCACCACCGTGATCCCGGCCCCGACGCCGGGTCGCAACCCCGGGGTGGACCAGCTCAGCGCGCAGGCGCAGGAGCTCGGCCTGGCGACCGGGGCCCAGCCCAATCGCGCCGCGATGTATCCCGATATCGTGCGCAGCCGCCGGCTGCTCGAGCGGCTGCTCGCGACACGCTTCGCTCCCAGCCGCGGAACGCCGGCGCCGCTCATCGATCTGATCCAGCGTCCCGGGCCCACGTTGTCCCGCCTCGAGCTCGCGGTGAAGAAGCTGCGCCGCAGCGTGGACGCCACGCTCGACCGCCGCACCGGGGTGCTCACCCTGCGTGTGCGATCGCGCGACCCGGGCATCGCCGCGGGCGTCGCCAACGCCCTGTTCGCCCTGCTCCAGGACTACACCGTGCATTCGATGGCGAGCCAGGCCGGGGAAAATCGCAAGTTCATCGAGGGCCGCCTCGCCGACGCGCGCCGGGACCTGGCCCGCGCCGAAGACGCGCTCCGAATGTTCCGCGAGAACAACCTCCGCTTCGGCAACTCGCCGCACCTGCTGCTCCAGCAGGGGCGGCTGCTGCGGGACATGCGGGCGCAGGAGGAGATCTTCCTCACGCTCACCCGGCAGTACGAGCTGGCCAAGGTGGAGGAGCAGCGAGACGTGCCGGTGCTCAACGTGCTCGACGCGGCCGCCGAGCCCGCGTTCCGAGTGGCGCCGCGCCGGACCACGATGACCGCTTTCGGCCTTCTGCTGGGTACTGCGCTCGCCGCGGCGTGGGTGATCGCGCGCCCGGCCACCAAATCCAGGGAGTGAGGACCGCCATGTCGAGACCCGTGATGATGGAGCTGGAGCGACCCACCGAGACCCGCCGCGGCCGGCCGGAGGCGGCCCCGCAGCGGATCGAGCGCAACGGCTTCGCCCGCCTCCCCGATCTCGAGCTGCCCGCAATGCAGCAGGCACTCGCCGGGATGGAGGCGTTTCAGGTCGAGTTCATGGCCGCGACCCGCGCGCTGTGGACGCCGGAGTTCCCGTTCACCGGCGACTGCCTCTACAACTGGAGCCGGCGCTGGGAATACCCGTACTGCTGGCTCAACCTCGACTCTCACGCTCCCGCGCGCGTGCTGGACGCCGGCTCCGGGATCACGTTCTTCCCGTTCTTCCTCGAGCGCGCAGGGTTCCGGGTCGCGTGTGCGGACATCGACCCCACGCTCGCCGCGCCGTTCCGCCGCGCCAACCTGGCGCTCGGCAGCGCGGTCGACTACCGGGTCTGCGGGGTCGAGGCGCTCGACTTCCCGGATCACAGCTTCGACGCCGTGGCCTGCGTGAGCGTGCTCGAGCATGTGCCCCGCCGGGCCGCCGCGATCGCCGAGCTGGCGCGCGTGCTCAAGCCCGGCGGGCGTCTCCTCATCACCTGGGACGTGAGCCTCTCGCGGGACGGCGACATTCTGATGGAGGACGTCGCCGATCTGCTCGCCCGGCTCGGCACGCGCTTCGAGCCCGTCCACGGGCTGGACTTCCTGAGGCCGCCCGATCTGCTCACCACCGACCGCATGCGCGCCGAGGAACGCTGGCGCCTGTCGTGGCGCGCCCACGGCGGCTGGCTGCGGCGCTTCGCCAGCCGGCTCGCGCACGGCGTCCCGTTCCGCTCGATCGCGGTGATGGGAACGACGTGGGAGCGGCGGGCGTGAACGGCGCACGAGCGCCGGACGGCGCCGGCGGAGAGCGGCCGCGATGACCGCCGCGACGAGCGCCTTGCCCGTCGAGCAGGGCCACGCCGCGGACGGGCACGATGCGTGCGCGCCGGCCCCGGCGGCGCCGTCCGTGGCGCGGCGCATCACGCGCAACGTGGCGTGGACGCTGGCGTCGGACCTCGCCGGGCGCGGCGCATCGCTGTGGCTCGCGCTCTTCTGCGCCCGCGTGCTTCCGGTCGCCGGCTTCGGGCTGTTCGCGCTGGGGCAGGGCGTGGCCCAGTACGCCTGGGTGTTCGGCGATGCCGTGGTCAACAACGGCTACGCGACCCGCGAGATCGCGCGAGCCGGAGCCGGGCGGGACCGCCTCGCCTCCCAGCTCTACACGCTGCGCGTCGCGACGGGCGCCCTGCTCACCGCGCTGCTGCTCGCCGCCGCCTTCCTGCTGCCGCTCGATCCCGCGTGGCGGGCGGTGCTCGCGGCCGCGTCGCTCTACTGCGTGTGCTACGCCTCGCTGCCCGACTGGCTCGCGCGCGGGCTGGAGCGCTTCCGCGAGTTGAGCCTGGCGAACCTGGTGATCGCGGCCGCCACCGTGGCGCTGAGCGTCATGCTGCTCGCGTGGCGCGCGGATCCGGCGCTGGCGGCGGCCGCGTGGGCGGGCTCGTTCGCGGTCGGGAGCCTGGTGCTGCTGCCGCTGCTCGCCTCGGGCCGCGGCCCGCGGCTCGCGCTCGATGCCGGCGCCTGGCGGCCGCACGTCGGGCGCTCGACCGTGTTCTCGCTCGGCGCGATCGCGGCGATGGGCATCACGCTGCTGCCCGTCATCCTGCTCGGCGCCCTCTCGACCGCGCGCGAGGTCGGGCTGTTCGCGGCGGGGTTCCGCCTCGTCACCGCGATCATGGGCCTGGGCGCGGTGCTGTGGTGGCCGATCTACCCGGTGCTCGCGAAGGCGCGGCGCCACTCGCTCGAGTTCCGCGAGGTGCTCGAGCCGTTCCTCACGCTCATGCTGGCGATCAGCCTGCCGGCGGCGCTGGCGCTCGGGCTGTTCGCGCGCGAGCTGGTGACGGGCCTGTTCGGAGCCGGCTACGCCGACGCGGCGCCCGCGCTGGCGGTGCTCGCGGTGGCGCTGCCGCTCCAGTTCCTGGCCAGCGTGCTCGAAGTGGCCCTGCTCGCGACCGGCGGGGAGGCGCCGCGGGCCCGGATCAACGCGGTGGCGCTCGCGGTCTCGGTCGCGGTGGCGCTGGCGCTGGTGCCGCGTCACGGGGCGCTCGGGGCCGCCCTCGCATTCGGGCTCGCGATCGCCGTCCTGCTCGGCGGCTATCTGCTCGCGATGGGGCGCTCCGTGTCGGCGCGCTGGCTCGCGACCTCCGGGCGTGGGCTCACGATCGCCGCCCTCGCCCTCGCGGCGTTCTGGCTGGTGGCGCAACGGGCCGCCTTCCCCGGTGCGTGGGCGTCGCTGGCGCTCGGGGCGGCGTTCTACGCCGCGCTTGTCGCCGGGCTCCGCATCGTGCCGTTCCGTCGCGCGCGCGCGTACCAGACCGCAATCGACCCCGCGCAGGAAACCCTCCGCAAGGAAAGGCAGGAACGAACATGACGAGCCTCTGGCTGTGGCGGTTGAAGACACTCCGGCGCCGGCTGTTTCTCGGCTTCCGGCCGGCCGACCTGGTGCTGGACGTCGGCAGCGGCCACCGGCCGCATCCGCGAGCCGACGTGCTGTGCGACCGCTACCTGATGAACGACGCCGAGCGCGGCGGATCCCTGGTCCGGGACCGGCCGCTGGTCGCCGGCGATCTCACCGCGCTGCCGTTGCGCGACCAGGCGGTGGATTTCGTGATCTGCCAGCACGTGCTCGAGCACGTGGAGGACCCGGGGACGGCGCTGGAGGAGCTGATGCGCGTCGCGAAGCGCGGCTACATCGAGACGCCCTCGCCGCTGTGGGAGAAGCTCGTGGGCCGCACCTATCACCGCTGGATGATCGGAATGCAGGACGGGCGTCTGGTGTGCCGCCGCAAGCCGGAGACGGTGCCGTACCGCGACCTGCTTCCGGTGTTCGAAGGCTTTTCCCGTTCGGGCAAGGGCTGGCCGCTGCTGACGCTCGAGCACTTCGACGACTTCTACACCGCGCTCACCTGGGAGGACCGGATCGACTACGAGATCGCCTGGAACTCGGACGCCCGCCCGCGGACGTGTGGCGGGCAGGCCGCCTTCGCGCGCGAGGATACCGAGACCGACCCCGGAGCCGCGGTCCGCTGGTCCGGAACCCACAAGGGAGTCGCGCGCCGCCTGCTGCACTTCGCCCTCGCGCCGCGGCGGGCCGTCGATCTCGACGCGCTGATCGCCTGCCCGAGCTGCCACGGATCGCTCGTGCGCGGCGGGGCCTGGCTCGCGTGCGGGCGTTGCCGGGTGCGCTATCCGGTGCGCGCGGGCGTGCCGGTCCTGCTCGCCTCCGAGGCCGTCGCGCTCGAGGCCTCGCCCGCGCTGGGGACCCCGCCGCGGGCCGCGATGGCGGAAGGGATCGCGGCGTGAATCGGGAGGCGAGCCACGCCCCGCCGCCGTGGTCGCCGCTGCTGCCGCCCTTGCCGTGGGAGCGGGCGGCGGGCGCCGCCCCGGTGGAGCCGCCGGGCTCGGGACGAAACGCCACGCAACCGCGCGTCTCCGTCATCATGGCGATCCGCAACGAGGAGCGCTTCATCGCCGCCGCGCTCGCCGCGGTGCGGGATCAGGACTATCGCTCCGACTGGCTCGAGATCCTGGTGGCGGACGGCCGCTCCACCGATCGCACGCGCGAGATCGTGCGCGATCTCGCCGCGCGCGACCCGCGCATCCGGCTGCTGGACAACCCGGGGCTGCACGTGGCGAACGGGCTCAATCGCGCGCTGAGCGAAGCGAGCGGCGACATCGTCGTGCGGGTCGACGGGCACTGCCGCATCCCGCCCAGCTACGTCCGCGTGTGTGTGGGCATGCTGCTCGACGGGAGAGGGGACTCGGTGGGCGGCCCGGTTCGCGCGGTGGGCGAGGGCTGGGTGGGACGCGCCATCGCCCGCGCCATGAGCTCGCCGTTCGGCGTGGGCGGGGCGGCGTTCCGCTGGGCGACCGACGCGCGCGAGGTGGAGCACCTGCCGTTCTGCGCGCTGTGGCGCGCGACGATCTTTCGCCTCGGGGGATTCGACGAAGAGCTGGTGCGCAACCAGGACGACGAGTTCAGCGACCGGCTGCGCCGGGCGGGCGGCAGGATCGTTCTCGATCCCCGGATCCCGGTCGACTACTGGAGCCGCCGGAGCTTCATCGGCCTGTGGCGCCAGTACTACTCCTATGGCCTGTACAAGGTGCGGCTCATCGCGAAGCGCGGCGGCCGGCCGGCTTCGCTGCGCCATCTCGTGCCCGCGGCGTTCGTGCTCGCGCTGGCGGGCGGCATCGCGCTGGGCGCGCTCGGCCGGCTCTGGTGGCCGCTCGCGGTGCTGCTCGCGGCGCACGTCGCGTTCCTCCTCGCCGGCGCCGCGACCATCGCGACAAAGGGGGACGGGCGCGGAGCGCTGCTCGCGCCCCTGGCGATGGCGATCATGCAGCTCGCCTACGGCCTGGGATTCCTCGAGGGCGTGGCGCGTGCGTGCGTGAAGGCCCGTCCGCCGCGGCCGCGGGAGGTGGCCCGTGCCGCGTAGGGCGCTGTTCATCGCCTACCTCTATCCGCCCGTCGGGGGGATGAGCCCCCGGGTGGCGCTCAACTACGCGCGGGCCCTGGCCCGCGCAGGCTGCGAGGTGGACGTCGTGACGCCCGCCCACTCGGCCGGGCATCCGGTCTACCGCGTCGACGACAGCCTGCGCGGCGCGAGCGAGCCGGGTGTCACGGTGCACGCCACCTACCCCGGCCCTCTCTACCGCGTGAGCTGCAGCGCCGCGGCCGGCGCGGCCGGGGCTCCGGGCGCGGATTCGATCGACGCCACCCGCGCCGCGCGCACGCGCGACACCTACCGGCGGTTCGTACGCCCGTGGATGATTCCCGACGGCCGAGCCGACTGGCTGCCGTGGGCGGCTGCGAAAGGCTTCGAGCTGCTACGCCGCCGGCGATACGACCTCTTGCTCACCTACGCGTTTCCGTACACCTGCCACCTGGTCGGCCGGATGCTCCACGGCGCGCGGTCCATGCCCTGGGTGCTCCACCAGGGCGACCTGTGGTCGTTCTCGCCCGGCATCGGCCTGCCGCGCTGGCGCGCGGCGCTCGACCGCCGGCTCGAGCGCGGAGTCCTCGAGCGCGCGCACCGCGTGATCGTGAACGCCGAGGCGACGGTGGACGGCTACGTCCGCCACTTCCCGCGCATCCCCCGGTCGCGCTACGCGGTGATCCCGACCGGTTACGACGCGAAGCTCTACGCGGAGCCGGCCACGGAGACCGCGTCCCGCTTCCGGCTGGTGTTCACCGGCGCCGTCCCCGACACCGATCGCGGGCACTGGACGCTGCTCGACGCGCTGGCCGGGCTCAAGCGGCGCGGGATCGACGACGTCGAGTGCGTGTTCGCGGGCCACATGCCGCAGGCCCTGCTCGACCACCACGCGAGCCTCGGCCTGAACGGCCTCGTCGACTTCCGCGGCTTCCGGCCCGCAGCGGCCATCGCCGGGCTCCAGAAGAGCGCGCACGCGCTGGTGCTGTTCGGCATGCGCGGCGGCCTGCAGGTGCCCTCGAAGCTCTACGAGTACTACGCCGCGGCGCGCCCGCTGCTGGTCGTCGCCTACGACGACACCGACGTCGCGGCCGCGGACGTGAGCCGCCGGCGGCGCGGGGTCGTCGTCCCGGATCGTGCCGGGCGCGTCGCCGAGGCCATCCTGAAGCTGCGTGCGGCGTGGAAGCGCGGGACGCTGGACGATGAGTTCAATCTGAACGGGAATCCGGCCCTGAGTTGGGACCAGGCCGGCGAGCGTTTTCTCGCCGTCGTGAACGCCGCGGTGGAGGGCCGGACGTGAGCGGCCTCGCGTGGCGCCAGCTCGGGATCGTGGCGGCCGTAGCACTCGCTGCGGCGACCCTGCTCGCCTCGCAGCTGTCCGCGCCCGTGTTCCTGGCGCTCGCGATCGCCGGCTTCACGATCGCCGCGCTCCATCCTTTCGTGCGCGGGCTCTCGTCCGGCCTCGACGCCGGCGAGGCGATCTACCTGTTCGTGGGCTACTTCGTGGTGTCGATGGGCGTGCGCGGCCTGAGCCTGCTGGGCTGGGCCGACAGCCGCTACTTGGCCGGCGTTCAGGATCCGCGCTCTTCTCAGTTCCAGGGTCTGATGGGCTGGATGTTTTTCTACTCGGGCCTCGGCCTCGCCGCGCTCTCGGTGGGCTATCGCTCCGCGCTGGGGCTCCGGCTCGGCGAGCGGCTCGCGCGCCGGGCGCGGGAGGTGGTCGCCTGGCGGCCGGGCCGGGTGACCCGGGTGAGCGCGCTGTGGCTCGCGATCGGCTTCGCCGGCGCGCTGCTCTACACGCGCTCGTTCGGCGGCTTCGCGGCCGCCGCCGGAAACCTGGTGTACGTCGCGACCGAGGGCTCGCTCGGCAACTTCTGGAAGCTCGCGCTGATGGAGTTCGCCGTGGTGGGATTCCACCTGCTGCTGCTGGTCGATCTCGCGGAACCCGGGCGCCGCCTGCGCTGGCACCTGCTGCTGCCGGTGTGCGCGCTGCTGGGCGGCCTGTATCTCTTCACCAGCTCCAAGTATCTGCTGCTCCGCATCCTCGTGCCGCCCCTGCTGTACGTCCACTTCCTGCGGCGACGCCTCACGCTGGCCCATCTCGGTGTTTTCTTCGCGATATTCGGCGCCCTGTTTCCGCTTTTCTACGCCTACCGCGAGTTCGGGCTCCACGACCTGCAGTCCATCGCGCTCCAGCTCCAGAACGTCCCGGGCGATTCCTGGCTCACCGTCGCGCCGCTGCTCACCCGCGCCTACGACGCCGACAGCTTCGTCGCGGTGCTCCAGAACACCGGCCACACCGTGCCGTTCCAGTTCGGGCGGAGCCTGCTCGACCTCTTCACCTTCTTCATCCCGCGGGCGCTGTGGCCCGGCAAGCCCGACAGCTTCAGCCTCGTGTTCGCGCGGCAGTACTTCGGCGACGTCGACCTGGGCGGCATGAGCTACGTCTCGCCGTCGCTGATGGGCGAGCTCTACCTCGACTTTCACGTGGCCGGCATCGTTCTGTTCATGGCGCTGTTCGGTGTGGCGCTGCGCGCCGCGCACCGCATGGCCGCTCGCGGCGGCGCCGCCGGGGCGCTGCTCTACGGCTACTTCTATCTGGTCGCGGTGCACCTGGTCGAGGGCTCGATCGCGGCCCAGCTCGAATTCCTGCTCATGAATCTCGCGCCGGCGTGGCTCGCGCTCCTGCTGCTCCGCGTCGGCGTGGCAGGGCGCGCGAGCCCGGGACCCGCCCGCGCCGGGCTCGGGCGCG
>CAZYQK010000101.1:0-824 GCA_964650245.1 uncultured bacterium
CGTTCAAGCCCGCGCGCGTCATCCTGCAGGACTTCACCGGCGTCCCCTGCGTTGTGGATCTCGCGGCGATGCGCGACGCCGTCGTGCGGCTCGGCGGGGACGCGCGGAAGATCAATCCGCTCGTGCCGGTGGACCTCGTGATCGACCACTCGGTCCAGGTGGACGTGTTCGGCAACGTGACGGCGCTCGAGCGCAACGCCGAGATCGAGTTCCAGCGCAACCGCGAGCGCTACGAGTTCCTGCGCTGGGGACAGAAGGCGTTCTCGAATTTCCGCGTGGTGCCGCCCGCGACCGGGATCGTCCACCAGGTGAACCTCGAGTACCTGGCGAGCGTGGTGACGAGCGCTCCCGACCCGGCCGCACCCGGTAGCGGCGAGCGCACCGCGTTCCCGGACACGCTGGTGGGCACCGACTCGCACACCACCATGATCAACGGTCTGGGCGTGCTGGGCTGGGGCGTGGGCGGCATCGAGGCCGAAGCGGTCATGCTGGGCCAGCCGCTCTACCTCGTCATGCCGCGTGTCGTGGGCTTCAGGCTCACCGGGCGCTTGCGTGACGGCGTGACCGCGACCGATCTGGTGCTCACCGTGACCCAGATGCTGCGCAAGAGGGGCGTGGTGGACAAGTTCGTCGAGTTCCACGGGCCGGGGGTCTCCGCCATGTCGGTCGCGGACCGCGCCACGATCGGCAACATGGCGCCCGAATACGGCGCCACGATTGGTTTCTTCCCGGTGGACGACGAGACGCTGCGCTATCTGGAGCGCACCGGGCGGCCCGACGCGGCGCGGCTCGCCGAGGCCTACTGCAAGGAGCAGGGCCTGTTC
>CAZYQK010000101.1:834-12295 GCA_964650245.1 uncultured bacterium
CACGCCCGTGCCGGAATTCAGCGAGATGCTCGCGCTCGACCTCGGCGACGTGGAGCCGAGCCTCGCCGGCCCCAAGCGGCCCCAGGACCGTGTCCCGCTGCGCGAGATGAAGCCCGCGTTCCGCCGCGCGCTGAGCGCCCCGGTCAAGGAGCGCGGCTACGGGCTGCCGGAGGGCGAGCTCGCGAAAAAGGTCGAGCTGAGCGTGAACAGCCACCGCGAGAGCGTGGGCCACGGCGCGGTGGTGATCGCCGCCATCACCTCGTGCACCAACACCTCGAACCCGTCGGTGATGGTGGGGGCGGGGCTGCTGGCGAAGAAGGCGGTGGAGCGCGGGCTCACGGTCAAGCCGTGGGTCAAGACCAGCATGGCGCCCGGGTCCAAGGTGGTGACGCGCTACCTCGAGGAATCGGGCTTGATGCGCGACTTCGAGACGCTCGGCTTCTACGTCGTGGGCTACGGCTGCACCACGTGTATCGGACTCTCCGGTCCGTTGCCGCCTGCGATCGCCGACGCAATCTCGCGCGGCGGGCTGGTCGCCGCCTCGGTGCTCTCCGGCAACCGCAATTTCGAGGGGCGAATCAACCCGCACACGCGCGCCAACTACCTGGCCTCGCCGCCGCTGGTCGTGGCCTACGCGCTGGCGGGCACCGTGGATATCGACCTCGAGCGTGATCCGCTCGGTACCGGGCGCGACGGCCGACCGGTCTTCCTGCGCGACCTCTGGCCCACGCAGCGTGAGATCGCCGACACCATCGCCGCCTCGCTCAAGCCCGAGATGTTCACGAAGAGCTACGCCAACGTGTTCGACGGCAACCCGCGCTGGAACGCGATCCCGGTGGGAGAGGGCGAGCGCTACGCGTGGGATCCGGCCTCGACTTACATCCACGAGCCGCCGTTCTTCCAGGCGCTTCCGCCGGAGCCAGCCGCGCTCGACGACATTCGCGGCGCGCGGGTGCTGGTCATGCTCGGCGATTCCGTGACGACCGACCACATCTCGCCGGCCGGCGACATCGCGCTCGACTCGCCCGCGGGTCGCTGGCTGCGCGAGCGCGGCGTCGAGAAGAAGGACTTCAACTCATACGGCTCGCGACGCGGCCACGACCTGGTGATGGCGCGCGGCACGTTCGCCAACATCCGGCTCAAGAACCTGCTGCTGCCGGGCACCGAGGGGAACGTTACCGTCCATCTTCCGAGCGGCGAGCGAATCAGCGTGTTCGACGCCGCCGAGCGCTATCGCACCGAGGGGACGCCGCTGCTGGTGCTGGCGGGGAAGGAATACGGCGCGGGCTCCTCGCGCGACTGGGCCGCCAAGGGCACGCTGCTGCTCGGAGTGCGCGCGGTGCTGGCCGAGAGCTACGAGCGCATCCACCGCTCCAACCTGGTGGGGATGGGCGTGTTCCCGCTCCAGTACGAGAGCGGGCAGAGCGCGGAGAGCCTGGGGCTCACCGGGCGCGAGGTCTTCGACGTGACCGAGATCGCGGCGAAGCTCGCGCCTCGGATGAAAGTCGCGGTGCAGGCGCGGCGCGAGGACGGCTCGGTCCTCACGTTCGCGGGCGTGGCGCGGCTCGACACCCCGGTCGAGGTGGACTACTTCCGAAACGGCGGGATCCTCCCGACGGTGCTGCGGAGCCTGGTCAAGGGCTGATCCGCGCGGCGGGTCGGCGCGTCCGGGAGCCTGCGGTCTCGGACGCGATTTCCCCTCATCCCGCTCGCTTGACCACCTGCTGACTGGCGTGCCGCGTCAGTCGGTCTCGAGCGCCTCCATCTTCTTCGCGACGCCGGCGAGATCCTCGCCCGACAGCACCTGCCGCGCCATGGGGAAGAGGATGTCCTCTTCCTTGCCGAAGTGGAGGTCGAGCAGCTGAATGATGTGCTCGGCCGTGTCGTGGAGCTTCGCGGCGCTCCCGCCCGCAGCCGCCAACTCCCGCAGCTCGGCGCCGCCCGCGACGATGGCGGGATGCTCGACCTGCTCGAGCTCGTGCAGCGTCCGGCGGAACAGGTCGGCCTGCGCGTGGATCGCGCGGTGCTCCATGCGCATTACGGCTACCGGTCCGGTGCCGCTTCCGAGGACCTGCTCGAGCGCCGGGAAGAGCGCCTCGTCCTCCTTGCGGGCGTGGGCCAGCAGCCGCGTCGCCATCATGTGGCCCGCCCGGCCGAGGGCAGGCAGCGCGTCCGGCACCGCCGCCTCGCCGCGCTTCGCGAGATCGCGCACCGCGGCGCGCAGCTCGTCGATCTGCGCCATGATCACCCTGTGCTCGCCGAGCAGCAGATCGATCGGGTCCATCGCCGTTTCCTCCCGGTGCCGGGCTCCGGGGCCGCGGAATCCCGCGTGTTCCGCCCCCATGCCGGGCAGCTTGACAGAATTCGACCGGGGGTTCAAATTTCTAACGTCCATTCAATATCCGGCCGAAGACCCCCGGGGAGATACGCATGGCCCAGGAGCACACGTCAGCCGCCCGCTCGCCCCGCGTCCAGGAGAAGCGACGCCGCAGGCGGGCCGAGATCCTCCACGCGGCGCTGCGCGCGTTCGGGGAGAAGGGCTACCACTCGACGACGCTCGAGGACATCGCCGAGCACGTCGGCGTGCAGAAGACGGCCCTGTACCACTACTTCCCCGACAAGGAGTCGATCCTCCACGAGTGCCACCGCGAATCGCTCGACGAGCTGGCCCGCATCATGCGCGAGGCCGGCCGGCTCGGGACCGCATCCGAGAAACTCGCGCACGTGATCCGCGAGCACGTACGCGTGATGACCGACACCCTCCAGGGATCTCCGCTCGCGTTCGAAGTCACGGCGCTGTCGCCTGAGAAGCAGGCACGGATGATCGCCGGGCGCGACCGCTACGAGCGCCAGCTCCGCCGGATCATCGACCGGGGGATCCGCGACGGGGAGTTCCGGAAAGGGAATTCGAAGATCGCCGTGTTCGTGATCCTCGGCGCGATCAACTGGATCGCGCGATGGTACCGGCCCGAAGGCGCCTTGCGGGCGGCGGAGCTGGGAGCGGAGTTCGCCGATCGTCTGCTGGGAGGACTGGCGAGCCGGAACGGCCGGAGCGCCCACGCAGGAAGACGGCAGGTCGGCAGGCAACGCAGCACGATCCGTGAGGTCGAGCGATGAAGGCGATTCAGCTGACGGCGGTGGGGAAGCCGCTCGAGATCAACGACGTTCTGGTCCCGAGCCCCGGCGTGGACGAAGTGCTGGTCCGCGTGGCGGGCTGCGGCGTCTGTCACACCGACATCGGCTTCTGGAGGGACGGAGTTCCCACGAAGCACGCGCTCCCGCTCACGCTCGGGCACGAGATCAGCGGGACCGTGACCGGTGCCGGGCCGGCGCATCGACACCTCGTGAATCGCGAGGTGATCGTCCCCGCGGTGATCCCCTGCGGCGGCTGCGATCTCTGCCGCTCCGGCCGCGGGAACGTCTGTCGCGCGCAGCTCATGCCGGGCAACGACATGGCCGGAGGATTCGCAGAGTACATCGCCGTGCCGGCGCGCGGCCTGTGCCTCGTGGGCGCGCGAGCCGGCTATGAGCTGCCCGACCTCGCCGTGATTGCAGATGCCGTGACGACACCCTATCAGGCCATCGTGCGCAGCGGCCTCGGGGCCGGGGACCTGGCCATCGTCGTGGGCGTCGGCGGCGTCGGGGCCTATTGCGCACAGATCGCCGCCGCGTTCGGCGCCCGCGTCGTGGCGATCGACGTGAGCGACGCGCGGCTCGCCGCGCTCGCGGAACACGGCGCCGGCCTCGGGATCAACTCGACCACGACCGATTTCAAGACCCTCAAGAAGCAAGTGCAGGCGCAGGCGAAGGCGTGGGGCTGCGCCCCGCACGGCTGGAAGATCTTCGAATGTTCGGGCCACCCGGGCGGGCAGGAAACCGCCTACGGCCTGCTGACCTACGCCGCGACGCTGATGGTGGTGGGTTTCACGCTGGCGAAGCTGGAGCTGCGGCTCAGCAACGCCATGGCGTTCGACGCCACGATCCAGGGAACCTGGGGCTGCAAGCCGGAGCTGTACCCGGATGCGCTCAAGCTGGTCACCGAGGGGAAGATCACCCTGAAGCCATTCATCGAGCGCCACCCGATGAGCGACGGTCCGGCCGTGCTCCAGCGGGTGGCGGATCACCAGATCGAGAAGCGGGCCATCCTGGTGCCGGATTGGCCGTCCTGACGGGCGGATGCGCGATCGCGCGATCGCGCGCGGAGGATCGAAACATGCTGAAGAGCCACACCCTCGTCCCCGAGTGGGACTACAAGGCGATCGGCTACGAGCTGCGGCCGGCGATCGATCCGGCCGGCAAGGCCGTGGACGGCCTGTTCAACGCCTGGATCATTCTGAACAACCCTTCTCAGCACAACAGCTACACGACCGACATGGTGAAGGAGGTCATCCTCGCCTTCCGGCAGGCCAGCATGGACCGCCGGGTGGTCGCGTGCGTGTTCACCGCGGTCGGGGACAGGGCCTTCTGCACCGGTGGGAACACGAAGGAGTACGCCGAGTACTACGCCGGCAATCCGCAGGAATACAAGCAGTACATGCGCCTGTTCAACGACATGATCGACGTGATCCTGCGGTGCGACAAGCCGGTCATCAACCGCGTCAACGGCATGCGCGTCGCCGGCGGGCAGGAGATCGGGATGGCCTGCGACTTCAGCATCGCGGTGGACACCGCGACCTTCGGCCAGGCCGGACCCCGACACGGCTCCGCCCCGGATGGCGGCTCCACCGACTTCCTGCCGCTCTACGTGGGATTCTCGAGCGCGATGGACAGCGGCGTGCTGTGCGAGATGTGGAGCGCGCACAAGGCGCTCTACCTGGGCCTCATCAACCAGCTGGTGCCCGTGCTCAAGATGGACGGCAAGTGGATTCCGAATCCCATGGTGATCACCGATCGGTTCGCCGACGCGTTCGGCAACGTCGTGTTCGGGGACTTCAAGCAGGGCGCCGAGCGCCAGGCCGCCAGGGACATCCTCGCCCGCGCGACCACCGACCTGGGCATGCTCGATGAGGCGGTCGAGAGCCTGTGCACCAGGCTCCTCATGCTCATGCCGGACTGTGTGTCGAAGACGATCAACAGTCTGCGCAAGCACAAACAGTGGCACTGGGACAACACGAGCGTGACCAACCGGGAGTGGCTCGCGCTCAACATGATGACCGAGGGGCGGGCGGGCTTCCGCGCGTTCAACGAAGGGCCGAAGGACCGGCGCGAGGTGGACTTCATCAAGCTCCGGCAGATGCTGGCCCAGGGGCATCCGTGGGACGAGGAGCTGCTCCGCGCGGTCTCGCCTCAGTACCAGCCGGAGCGGGCGCAGCGCTGAGCACGGGGCGCGGGAGGGGACACGGGTGCGACGAGCGTTGATGCGCGATTCGGAACGGAGGTCGCGATGAAGCTCGGTCTCGACGGCCGGGTGGCCCTGGTGACGGGCGGGGCGGCGGGCATAGGAGGCGCGATCGCCGTGGCGCTCGCCCGCGAGGGATGCGATGTCGCGGTCGTCACCCGTCAGACGGCGGCCACCGCGACGCTCGAGGCGATCGAGGCGCTGGGCCGCCGGGCGCTCGACATCAAGGCCGACGTGCGGGATCACGCCGGCGCCGAGCAGGCGGTCCAAGCCGTGGTCCGCGAGCTGGGCCGGCTCGACATCCTGGTGTGCAACGCCGGCATCACGTCCGACGCAACGGTGTGGAAGATGAGCGAGGACCAGTGGGACCGGGTGATCGGCGTGAATCTCAAGGGCTACTTCAACTACAACCGCGCGGCCGCCCGGGTCTTCATGGACCGGAAGGGCGGCAAGATCGTGAACATCGCCTCGATCAACGGCCTGCGCGGGAAATTCGGCCAGGCGAACTACGCCGCGTCCAAGGGCGGGATCATCGCGATGAGCAAGACGCTGGCGCGCGAGCTCGGAAAGTTCAACGTGAACGTGAACGTCGTCGCGCCCGGGATGGTGCTGACGGAGATGGCGCAGTCCCTGCCGGCCGAGGTCCTCGAGAAAGCCGTGGACGAAACGGCCCTCGGGCGCCTCGCGACGACTGAGGACTGTGCGGACATCGTGGTGTTCCTGTGCTCCGACCGGGCACGGCACATCACGGGCGAGGTGATCAAGGTTGACGGCGGCCAGTACATCTAGGCGGGGGAGGGGAGACGGCATGCCCCGGGTGGGCATCGTCGGCATCGGCCACACGGCCTTTGGGCGGCGCAGCGACGCGACCGTTCAGGAGCTGGCGTTCGAGGCGTTCGCGGCCGCGCTGAAGGATGCCGGCATCGACCGCGACGTGGTGGACGCGTCGGTGGTCGCCGCCGTCCCCGAGTACCACAAGCAGCGCTCGCTGGCCGGGGTCGTGCAGGAGCACCTGGGGCTGGTGCCGAAGCCGACGTGGCTGGTCGAGGTGGCCTGCGCTTCGGGCAGCGCGGCGATCCGCACCGGGTGGCTGGCGATCCGCGCGGGGGCCCACGATGTCGTGGCCGTGATCGGCTGCCAGAAGATGACCGAGCTCGAGACCGCGGAGATCCTGGCGCTCATGGGACGCGTGGGTGAGGTGCAGTGGGAGTCCTGCTTCGGCACGACGTTCCCCGCCTACTACGCGATGTTCGCGCGGCGGCACATGCACGAGTATGGCACCCGGCGGGAGCACCTGATCGACGTCGCGGTCAAGAACCACCACTACGGCGCGCTCAATCCACTCGCCATGTTCCGCAAGGAGATCACCGCCGCGAAGGCCGCGGAGTCCGAGGCGGTGGCGACCCCGTTTCAGGTGTACGACTGCTGCGCGAACGCGGACGGCGCCGCGTGCGTGATCCTCGCGACCGAGGCGCGCGCCCGGGAGATCTCGACGAAGCCCGTGTGGCTCGCGGGCATGGGCTGCGCCTCCGCGAGCATGTCCGTGCTCCGGCGTCCCAACCTGACAGGCCTGCCAAGCGCGGAGCGGGCGGCCGCCGAGGCCTACGCGATGGCGGGCGTGGGCCCGCGGGACATCCGGGTGGCCGACGTGCACGACTGCTTCACCATCGCCGAGATCATGGCATACGAGGATCTGGGCTTCTGCCCGAAGGGCGAGGGCGGGCGCTTCGTCGGGGACCGCGAGACCTACATCGGCGGGCGCATCCCGGTGAACGTGGACGGCGGTCTCAAGGCGAAGGGACACCCGATCGGAGCGACGGGCGTCTCGATGACCTACGAGATCGCGAAGCAGCTCCGGGGCGAGGCCGGGGAGCGGCAGGTTCCCGGCGCCGATGTGGGGCTGACGCACAACGTGGGCGGGATCGGGCAGTACTGCTTCGTCCAGGTGCTCACGAGGGACTGAGCGATGTTCAAGTGGTTCGGGAAGGTCAACTTCACGCCGTACACGCGGGTGTCGGAGTTCGCCGCGCACCTGAAGGATGGCCGGATCATGGCCTCGCGCTGCCGCGCGTGCGGGGCGCGTTCGTTCCCGCCGCGCGCCGACTGCGACGCCTGCATGGGGCGCGAGTTCGAATTCGTCGAGGTCAGCGGGCGGGGCACGCTCCACACTCATACCACCATCGTCGCGGCGCCGACCGGCTTCGAGCGCTACGCGCCGTACACCGTGGGGGTCGTGGACCTCGAGGAAGGTGGCCGCGCGCTGGCCTGGTTCGGCGAAACGATCCCGGAGGGCGAGATCGCGATCGGCATGAAGCTCCAGCTCGTGCCGCGCATCGAGGAGGAGCTCGAGGAGATCAGGGTCTCCTACAGCCTCGAGCGCCCGGGCACGGCGTGGTCGAAGGTGAACGCCGGCGCCGGTGAGCGCGAGCTGGCGCGGGAAGCCGAGCGCCCATGACGATCCGGACGGTGCTCCACGACGGGATCGGCACCCTCACGCTCTGCCATCCACCGCTCAACATCCTCACGCAGGCGATGCTCGCCGAGATGCGCGACGGGCTGACGCGGCTCGCGGCCGAGCGGGATCTCAAGGTGCTGGTGATCGCCGCGGAAGGGAAGCACTTTTCCGCGGGCGCGGACGTGGGCGAGCACCTCCCCCCGCAGTATCGCGAGCTGATTCCGCTCTTCATCGAGTCCGTGAAGGCGATCGCCGAGTTCCCGGCGCCGGTGATCGCGGCGGTCGGTGGGAAGTGCCTGGGCGGCGGCTTCGAGGTGGCGCAGGCCGCGGACATGATCGTGGCCGGAGAGGGTGCGTCGTTCGGCCAGCCCGAGATCATGCTCGGCGTCTACCCGCCCGCCGCGTGCGCGCTGCTCCCGGGGCTCTGCGCGCCCGGGCTCGCCGCCGAGCTCGTGCTCACGGGCGACGCCATCACGTCGCGCCGGGCGCTGGAGGCGGGTCTCGTCGCGCGCGTCGTGCCGGACGAGCGTGTCGAGGCCGAGGCCGCGGAGCTGGCGCGGCGCATGGCCCGCCACAGCGGGGCGGCGCTGCGGCTGACGAAGCGCGCCCTGCGAGCCGGCGTGGCCGCCCTTCGCGCCGAGGCGCTCGCAACCGCGGGCGCCCTCTACGTGGACGATCTCATGCGGACCGAAGATGCGGTCGAAGGGCTGCGGGCGTTCCTGGAGAAGCGAACGCCGGCGTGGAAGAACCGATGACGAACGTGAAGACGTTCCCCGAGTGGGAGGGGAAGCCGATCGACGAGATTCTTTTCCTCTGCCGCGAGCTGGTGGAAGACCCGAGCTTTCCTACCGTGAGTCGCTGGCGCGACGCGGGCGGCCGCGTGCTCGGGCACTTCCAGGTGTACTTCCCGGAGGAGATCGCCCACGCGGCGGGCATGCTGCCCCTCAAGCTGCGCGGCGCCCCGGTCGAGCCGACCCTGTCGGATTCCCGGTTCGGGTCCTACCTGTGCTCGATCGTCAAGACGACGCTCGAGATCGTGCTGAACGGGAGTGTCAAGGTGGACATGTTCGTGACCCATCCGATTTGCGACGCGGCCCGCAACCTGGCCGGCGTGTGGGGGCGCAACTTCGACTTCCCGTGCGAGATCCTCTACCTGCCGCAGAACGCCAATTCCCCGCACGCGCCGGTCTACCTGCGGGGCGAGTACCAGCGGCTGAAGCGGCGCATCGAAGGCGTGGCCGGACGCGCGGTCAGCGACGACGACCTGCGCCGCTCGCAGCGGGTGTTCAACGAGAATCGCGCGCTCATCCGGCGGCTCTACGACATCAAGCGGGAATCACCCTGGCAGCTGCCGGCCGACGATGCCTACGCGCTGATGGCGGTCGGCGGCATGATCCCGCGCGAGGAGCACAACGCCCTGCTCCGCGCGGCGCTCCCGCTGATCGGACAGAGCCCGGCGCGGCCGCAGGACCGCATCCGGATCGTGTTCGAGGGCGGATTCTGCGAGCAGCCGCCGCTGGACCTGATTCGCGCCATCGGCCGCTCGTGCTACGTCGTGGACGACGACTTCCTCATCGGCATGCGCTGGATCCTGGAGGACGTCCCGCTCGACGGCGATCCGCTCGCGAACCTCGCGCAGGCCTACCTCGAGCGCTCCTCCTACAGCCCCGTCCAGCACGACCTGCGGAAGCCCAAGGAGAAGATGCTGCTCTTGCGGGTCGAGCGCGCGAAGGCCCGGGCCGCCATCGTGACGGCGGCCAAGATGTGCGAGCCCGGGCTCGAGGAGCAGGTGGCCTACACGCACGCGCTCGACAAGGCGGGCATCCCGTACTTCGTGAGCGAGTTCGAGGAGAACATGACCAGCTACGAGCACCTGGCGATCCAGCTCGAGACGTTCGTCGAGAACCTGATGTTCGATTGACCGAAAGGCCACCCATGTCTGACGACACGCCGGATGACGCGACCCTGGTGGGACGGGGCAACAAGGAAGGCGCCCGTCTGTTCCGCGAGTGGTTCGACGAATTGACCCGCGCGGCCGAGGCCGGCCGGGGCGGCGCGTACGTGTTCGTGATGGGCAGCCTCGCGGAGCTGCTCCGCACGTTCGATCTCCCGCTCGTGTTCCCCGAGATCAACTCGCTCCAGACGGCCGTGCGGCGCGTGGCCCACGAGTACCTCAACCAGGCCGAGGACTACGGCTACTCGCCCGACATCTGCGGCTACGTGAAGGCGGACGTGGCCACCCAGATGCGGTCCGGGGCGCTGCCGATGGGGAGGATTCCGAAACCCGCGATCGCCGTCCTCACCAACGCGTGCAACACCTACATCAAGTGGGCGGAGATCTGGGAGCGCATGTACGACGTTCCCACGTTCACGCTCGACGTGCCCGGCAGCCGCTCGGCCGACTCGCAGTCGGGGCTGGGCGATCCGGACTTCGAGAACGACCGCCGCTACGTCGCGGCCCAGATCCGGGAGCTGATCCCGGTTCTGGAGCGCGTCAGCGGCGTCAGGTTCGACATCGACCGCCTGCGAGAGAACATGGCTCACGCCAACGCCATGAACCGCGACTGGAAACGGGTGCTGGAGCTCAACCGCAGCCGCCCGGCGCCATTCAACGCGCTCTCCGACGGGACCATCTTCCTGGGAGTCGCCAACGCCCATCGGGGAACCGCGGCGGGTGAGAAGTACTTCGCCGAGCTGGTCGAGGAGATGGAGTTCAAGAGCGCAGAGGGCATCGGCACCCTGACCGACGAGAAGTACCGGCTCATCTTCGTCGGCGTGCCGTGCTACCCCATCTTCCGCCGCTTCACCGAGATGTTCACCGAACTGGGCGGGAGCTTCGTCAACTCGACCTACCTGTGGTTCGCCTCGGGCGGATCGAACACGGGCTTCCAGTGCCGCCTCGACGACCCGCTGGAGGGCCTCGCGGAGGGGCTGCTGGTCAGCGTGCGCGACGCGATGGACAGCATGTTCTTCCAGACGAAGCCGCTGCTCGACATGTGCCGGAACTATCACGCCGACGGCGTCGTCTACCATCCGATCAAGAGTTGCCGCACGGTCTCGACGGGACTCGCGGACAGCCGCCGCGCCCTGATGGCGGCCGCGGACATCCCGAGCCTGTTCATGGAGTCGGACATGATGGACCGCCGCGTCGTATCGGAAGCGCAGCTCAAGAACCGCATCGACGCCTTTTACGAAGGCCTCGCGACGCGCCGGCACCAGTCCGCCGCCGCCGAAGGCTGATCCGACAGGGGAAGATCGCGCATGGCATACGCAGCGGGCGTGGACGTCGGGTCCACGCAGACCAAGGCCGTGGTCATCGACGAAGCGAAGCGCATCGTCAGCCGCTCGCTGACGGACACCGGCGCCAACGTGGTCCTGGCCGCGGAGAACGCGTTCCGGCAGGCGCTGGCCGCCGGCGAGGTGCGCGAAGAGGAGGTCGAGTACGTCGTCGGGACCGGCTACGGGCGCTACAAGGTCACGTTCGGCAACACGCAGGTCACCGAGATCAGCTGTCACGGGCGCGGCGCCGTGCAGATGTTTCCCGGGACCCGCACCGTCGTGGACATGGGCGGCCAGGACACGAAGGCGATCCGGGTGTCGAAGACCGGCGAGATCGTGGACTTCTGCATGAACGACAAGTGCGCCGCCGGCACCGGCCGGTTCCTGGG
>CAZYQK010000102.1:0-12068 GCA_964650245.1 uncultured bacterium
GGCGGGCTCGCGGGCTTCCGCTCGCTGGCCGAGCCGCGGCGCAGCGGCCCCGCGCAGGCGGCGGCGATCACGGCCGGCCGGCCGATCGGCCTGGCACGGCTCTCCGCGATCGCCGCGCTCTGGCGCTTCGCCCCGGGTCTCGGCGGGGCCCGCGCAGCGCTTGAAGTGAGCATGGCTTTGGCTCAACATGGCGCCCTGGTTCTGGGTTTCGAGGAGCAGCGGGGCATCCGCCGCGTGCCGGCTTTCGGTGCCGGAGCGCGACGCGCGGGCGGACCGCGGCAGGGGTTGTGGGGCGAATGGCGTGGCGGTTCGCCGCGGGCGACGCTCGCGCTGCGGCACGAGGCGTGGGGCGAGCAGCGCCTCGCGCGCCGCGCGGTGCGGACCGCGACCGCGATGCGCCTCGAAGCATCGGGACCGCTCGGCCTCGGGCTCGCCGTCACGCACACCGTGTACCGGGTGCGGAGCGGCCAGAGCCTCTATCTCGCGGAGGCCGAGAGCGACCGCCTGATCCTGAGATCGCTCTCGGGCGCGGGCGAGCGCACCCGGTTGGAATGCCGTGCGCCGGCGGGCGGGGGCTTCATGCGCGCCGCGCTCAACCTCTCGACCGCGGGGCTCACGAAGCCGCGGGCACAATGGATTCTGGACTGGACGCGACGCGCGAGGGCCGGCGGACGCAAGGCTCCACGCGCACCGCGACCCTGACGTGAGGAGGAAGCCATGCCGTTCGCGCAGCGCATGAGCCGCCTGGGCACCGAGACCGCGTTCGAAGTGCTGGCGCGGGCTCGCGCCCTCGAGGCCCGGGGCAAGAAGGTGGTCCACCTCGAGATCGGCGAGCCCGACTTCGACACGCCGCGCTACATCCGCGACGCCGCCGCCCGCGCGCTCGAGGAAGGCTTCACCCACTACGGACCATCGGCCGGGCTGCCCGAGTTCCGCAAGACCATCGCCGACATCTGGCGGGCCGAGCGCGGCATCCCGTGCGACGCCGACAACGTGGTGGTCACGCCGGGCGCCAAGCCCATCATGTTCTTCGCCATGCTCGCCCTGCTCGAAGAGGGTGACGAGGTGCTCTATCCCAACCCCGGGTTTCCGATCTACGAGTCGGTCGGCAACTTCATCAACGCGCGCACCATCCCGCTCGCGCTGCGCGAGGCGAACGGCTTCGATCTCGACCTGAAGGAGCTGGAGTCGAAAATCACGAGCCGCACCCGGCTGCTGGTCCTGAACTCGCCCCACAACCCGACCGGGGCGGTGCTGAAGCCAGAGACCGTCGAAGGCATCGCCGCGCTCGCGCGCGAGCACGACTTCCACGTCCTGAGCGACGAGATCTACGGGCGCATCCAGTACGAGGGGCGGCATCTCTCGATCGCCTCGCTCCCGGGGATGGCCGAGCGCACCATCGTGCTCGACGGGTTCTCGAAGACCTACGCCATGACGGGCTGGCGGCTCGGCTTCGGCATCATGGACAAGCCGCTAGCGGTCCACGTCGCGCGCCTCATGACCAACTCCAACTCGTGCACCGCCACCTTCACGCAGAAGGCCGGCCAGGCGGCGCTGCTGGGGCCGCAGGCCGAGGTGAAGGCGATGGTCGAGGAGTTCCGCCGCCGCCGGGATGCCATCGTCGCGGGCCTCAACGCCCTGCCCGGGGTCCGCTGCCACACGCCGCACGGCGCGTTCTACGTGTTCCCGAACATCACCGGTACCGGCATGGGGAGCGCCGAGTTGGCGAGGCTGCTGCTCGACGAGGCGGGCGTGGCCTGCCTGTCGGGCGCCTCGTTCGGCGCGCACGGTGAGGGCTACCTGCGCTTCTCGTACGCGAACTCGCTGGAGAACATCCGGGCCGCGCTCACCAGCATGGGAGAGTTCCTGAGCGTGCGGTCCAAGTAGCGTTTCGTCCTCGTCGTTGACGGCGGCGCCCGTCTCGTAGACGGGCGCCGCCTCCCGTGTCGCACGATCCGCCGGCCCTGGCACGGCTCCAGGGCTTGGCACGCGCGGTGCACGAGGGCACGCGTTCGCCTCCGCATTCACCAGCCGCCCCCGCGGGGAATTCCCATGCGCCTTGCGCCGGTCGTGCTCGCCCTCGCGTTCCTGCTCCTGCCGCACCTGCCCGCCTCCGCCACCACCGCCTGCGCCGACTCTCCGCTCCTGCTCAACGAGATCCTCCCCGGGCCGGCGCGTGACTGGGACGGGAGCGGCGCGTTCTCGTCGCGCGACGACGAGTGGGTCGAGGTCGTCAACCTGGGCGGGGTAGCGCTCGATCTCTCGAGTTACTTCATCACCGACGGCGACTCCATCCCGCGCTACGCCTTTACGGGAACGCTCGCCGCCGGGGCCCGGATGATCGTGTTCGGGAAGAACGCATACGACTGGGAGCGCGCCAACGGCAAGCCCGCCTTCGGGCTCTCGCTCGCGAACAGCGGCGACGCGGTGATGCTGTGGCACATCGCCGCGGCCGAGACGCTGAAGGTGGACAGCTATTCCTACACCAGCCACGAAGCCGCGGCCGACCGCGCGATCGGGCGGCTGCCGGAAGGCGGAGCGTGGGCGCTCTTCGATGGGCTCAATCCCTACACCGGCACTACGCCCCCTCCGGGAAACGGATGTAATCCGACGCCCGGAGCACAGAACGTCTGCGAATCGACGCCGGCGCGCGCGGTGACGTGGGGGCGCGTAAAGACGCTCTATCGATGACGCGGGCGGTGCGCGGCGCGGTTGACCCTCGCTTCGACCGCGTTGTAACCTCGCGCGGTTTGGGTGCTCCGCATCGCACGCTCCCGGAGGAGTTCGTGTCCCCAGAAGCCCCGTCCGCCAGCGACATCGAAGCCTGTCACAAGCCCGGACGGCTCGAGTGGCCGCCCGATCGGCTGGCGGAGAAGGCGCTCCACGTCCGGCGCGACATCCTGACGCTGCTCTCGAAGTCGCAGACCGGGCACTCCGGCGGGCCGCTTTCTTCCACCGACTTCGGCACCGCGTTGTTTTTCAACGAGCTCAACGTCGATCCGAAGCACCCGGCGTGGCCGGAGCGCGACTTCTGGCACTTCTCGATCGGCCACGTCTCGCCCGTCATCTACTCGCTGATGGCCGAGCGCGGCTATTTCCCGCTCCGGGACCTGATGAAGTTCCGCGCCTTCGACGGGCATCCGCAGGGGCATCCCTCCAAGCACGACACGCCCGGCATCGAGGTCTCGGCCGGCTCGCTGGGGCAGGGGCTCTCGGTGTGCTGCGGCGTGGCGATGGCCTCGCGCCTCGACCAGCACCCGCGCCGCGTCTACTGCGTGATGGGCGACGGCGAGCAGCAGGAGGGGCAGATCTGGGAGGCCTCGATGTTCGCCGCGCACTACCGGCTCGACAGCCTGTGCGGGATCATCGACTACAACCGCAAGCAGATCGACGGCGACGTCGAGGACGTGATGGGGATCAAGCCGCTCGCCGACAAGTGGCGGAGCTTCAACTGGAACGTGATCGAGTGCGACGGACACGACATGCGGGAGATTCTGGCGTCGTTCGCCGCCGCGCGCGCCTTCAAGGGCCGGCCGAGCGTGATCCTCGCCCGCACCGTGATGGGCCGCGGCGTCTCCTACATGGCCGACGACTACCGCTGGCACGGCAAGCCCCCGAAGCCCGATCAGGCTGAGGCCGGGCTCAAGGAGCTCGGCACCAGCTACGCCGAGTGGTCGGCGCGGCTGCTCGCCAACTGATGGCTCCCGTCCGAGCGCCGTCGAGCCGCCGCCCCGCGCGAGGCCCGCGATGACCATGACCATCACGCTGCCCGAAAAGGTCGAGATGAAGAAGACCCGCGAGGGCTTCGGCCGCGCGCTGGTGGATCTCGGCGAGCAGGACCCGCGCATCGTGGTGCTGGTCGGTGACCTCACGGAATCCACGATGGTGAGCTTCTTCGCAGAGCGCTTCCCCGAGCGCTTCATCCAGGTCGGAATCGCGGAGCAGAACATGATGTGCGTTTCGGCCGGCCTGGCCGCGATGGGGAAGATCCCGTTCCTCGCCACCTACGGCGCCTTCGCCTCGTGCCGCGCGGCGGACCAGATGCGGGTGACGGTCGCCTACAGCAATCTCAACGTGAAGATCGGGGGCGCTCACGGCGGCATTTCGGTGGGCCCGGACGGCGCCACGCACCAGGCCATGGAGGAGATCAGCATCGTCCGCTCGATCCCCAACATGAGCATGATCGTGCCGTGCGACTTCTGGGAGACATACAAGGCTACGGTCGCGGCCGCGAAGCACCAGGGCCCGGTCTACATCCGCTTCGGGCGCGAGGACGTGCCGGTCGTGACCGCGAAGGAGACGCCGTTCACGTTCGGGAAGGGCGAGGTGTTCGCGGAGGGCCACGACCTCTCGATCATCGCCTGCGGCGTCATGGTCTACGAGGCGCTGCGCGCGCGCGAGGCCCTGCTCGAGCGAGGGCTCCGGGCGCGGGTCGTGGACCTCCACACAGTGAAGCCGCTCGACCGCGCGCTGATCGAGCGGTGCGCCCGCGAGACCGGCGCGATCGTCACCGCCGAGGAGCACCAGGTGAACGGCGGCCTGGGCGGGGCGGTGTCGGAGGTCGTGGTGCAGACCTGCCCGGTGCCGATGGAGCTGGTCGCGGTGCACGACCGTTTCGGCCAGTCGGGCAAGCCCGCCGAGCTGATGGACGCCTTCGGCCTGCGCGCGAAGGACATCATCGCCGCCGCCGAGCGCGTGCTCAAGCGCAAGCGCGCTGCGCTCTGAGGGCTGTTACGCCCCCGCGCACGATCGAGGCAACCTGAGCCGACGTGAAGAGCGCTCGCGTCCGAAACGACACGCGCGCGGCGCCGCGCGCCGCACCCGAGCCCGCGCTGCGCCCTGATCCAAGCCGCACGCCGGCGATCGCCTCGAGCGCGCCTTCCGGCTTCGCCGCGCGGCTCTGGCTGTTCGCCATCATCCTGCTCGGTGCGTTCTTGCGGCTCTACCGCCCCGGCCAGTCCCCGCCCGGGCTCAATCAGGACGAGGCGCTGAGCGCCTGGATCTCGTGGTGCCTGCTCAAGACCGGACACGACATGACCGGCCAAGCCTGGCCCATCTTCTACTCTCACGGCATCGGCGACTATCCCTCGACCCTCTACTTCTACACGCTGATGCCGTTCCAGGCGCTGGGCGGGCTCAACATCTGGACCACCCGGCTGCCCGCGGCGGCGGCCGGCATCCTGAGCCTGCCGGTCATCTACTGGATCGGATCACGCATGTTCGGACGGCCCACCGGGCTGCTCGCGGCGGCGATGCTGGCGGTGAATCCGTGGCACCTGTTCCTGAGCCGCTTCGGGGTCGGAGCCAGCCAGTGCCCGCTGTACGCGATGATCCCGCTCGCGCTGATGCTGAAGGCGCGGCTCCCACTGACCGACGCGCCGGAGGAGACGCCGCGTCCGGTCTGGGCCCTGCTGGCCGGCCTCGCCGCCGGCGTCTCCTGCTATGGCTTCCATCCGATGAAGCTCTACTTCCCGTTCTTCTTCCCGCTGCTGGTCGCGGTGGCAGGCCCGGCATGGTGGCGGCTTCGGCGATCCCGTGAGGGAGTGGGCGCCGTCCTGCTGCTCGCGCTGGGGTTCGCGGTGACGTTCGGACCCCTGGCCTGGCAGCACGTCGTTGACCCGGTCATCGGCCGCCGCTGGGAGATGACGCGTTTGTGGGAGCCGGGCACGCCGCTCCCGCGGATCCTGGTACTGGTCCTCGGGCGATACCTCGCGCACTTCAGTCCGGACTTCCTGTTCATGCGGGGAGATCTTTTCGCGATCATCAAGCCCATCGGTCAGGGGGAGTTCGCCTGGTACCTGCTGCCCTGCATGGCGGCAGGTCTGGGCCTACTGCTGGCGCGGGCGTGGAGCAGCCGGTCGGCCCGGGTGCTGCTCGCGCTCCTGCTCGTCTATCCGGCCGGGGACGTCATCAGCGAGTACTTCAGCGTTCACGCGCTGCGGAGCGCGCCCGGCATGCACGCCCTGGTGCTGCTGGCGGCGTTCGGCGCGGCGAGCGGATGGCTCTGGCTGCGGTCGCGGCGCCGGGCGCTGGCGCTGGCGGCGGCGGCAGCACTGGCGCTGGCGGCGATCGTTCTCGACGCGCGCTATCTGACGCGCTACTTCGGCGAGTACAACCGGCGGCCCGAGATCTACAAGGGCTACTACGTCGATCTGGTCGAGGCCGCGGACTGGCTGCGCCCCCGCCTCGAACAGGCCGACGCGGTGTTCGTCACCACCCACCGCATGAACGAGCCATGGGCCATCCTGCTGGTCGCGTTGGGCCACGACCCGCGGCAGTGGTTCCGCGAGCCGCGCGACATGCGGACGCTCGATGGCTGGGACGTGTGCTTGCGTTACGGCAAGATGCACTTCATGTATCGCAATCTGTGGGAGCCTGACTTCTTCCGCCTCGCGCGGGACGGAATCCCGCAGCGCGCGATCTTCATCGTGCGGCCGGGTGAGCAGGATCTGACGAATCCGGCGTACGTCGTGCGCCGTCCGGACGGAAGCGAGGCGCTGCTGATCTACGAGGTGACCCTGTGACGCGCGACCCGGCGCACGACCGCCGTTCCGCTCCAGCGGTTCCGCTCCGGATTGACGCCCCTGCGCGCCGCCCCCTATATTCCCCGCCGATCTCGTTGCGGAAGTGGCGGAACTGGCAGACGCACTAGATTCAGGTTCTAGCGCCCGAAAGGGTGTGGGGGTTCAAATCCCCCCTTCCGCACCACCGTTCTGCCCCGTCTCCGGGGCACGGGCTCGACTTCCCGCCCCCGCCGAACGCGCCCCGTCCACGAGCACGTCCCGACCATGGTCCGTGAAGAAGACTCCGCGGAGCGGGTGATCGCGCAGAATCGCCGCGCGCGCCACGACTACCTGATCCTCGAGACCGTCGAGGCGGGGCTGGTGCTGACCGGCACCGAGGTCAAGAGCCTGCGGGTGGGCAAGGCGAGCCTCGCGGAGGCCTACGCCACGGTCGAGGGCGGGGCGGCGGTCGTGCGCCAGCTGCACATTCCGCCCTACGAGCAGGGCAACCGCTTCAACCCCGACCCGGTGCGCCCGCGCCGCCTGCTGCTCCACCGCGCCGAGATCGGGAAGCTCGAGGCCGCGGTCGCGAGGAAGGGGCACACCATCATTCCCCTGAAACTCTACTTCTCACACGGCTACGCCAAGCTGCTGCTGGGGGTGGCGCGCGGCAAGCAGACCCACGACAAACGCCACGCCATCGCCGAGCGCGACGCGAAGCGCGAGATCGCCCGCGCGCGGCGCGGAGCGGAGCGCGGCGGATGAGAGAACGCCGGCCCGCGAGCCCGGCGCGCGCGCTCGGCGCGATCGGCGCGCTCGTGCTGCTGCTCGCGCCCGGGGGGCGAGCCGCCCCGCCGTCCGGCCCCGAGACGGTTCCGATCACGCGCCTCGACGGCAAACCCCACCTCGGCGCCAACGATCTCGCGCGGCTGCTGGACGCGGCCAAGTTCTGGCGCGCCGACGTGCGCAAGCTGGTGATCCGCAGCGGCAGCCATCGCGTGGTGCTGACCGTCGACAACCCGTTCGCGGTGATCGACGACCGCACGGTGCGGCTGCCCTCGCCGGTGCGATCGCTGCGGGGCGAACTTCAGATTCCGGTGGCGCTGCTCGATTCCCTGCCGCGCGACAGCGCGCTCGCGCGCCTGCTCTACGACCCGCGCCGCGAGAGCGTCGTGGTGCTGCCCCCGGGCGGCGTGGTGCGGCCGCCGCGGGTCACGGTGATGGAGGGCGTGACCCGGCTGGTCTTCCCGGCCGACCGGCCGGAGGACGTCGCGGTGGTCAGCCGCGACCGCGCCCACTTTCGCCTGCGCTTCGGCGGGTTTTTCGCGGGGGTGCTGCCCGACACCCTGCCGCGAGGGGCCCTGGTCCGCTCCATCCGGCCGATCGCCTCCGCCACCGGCAGCGCGTTCGAGCTCAAGGTCGCGCCCGAGGCGGAGGGCTTCCGCGTCCTCGGCGAGCGCGGGGGGCCCCGCGTGACGATCGAGTTCGCGCGCCGACTCGGGGCGGGGCTCGAGGTCTTCGCGCCCGAGGGTCCGCCCGGCCCCCGCAGGCCCCGGGTCATCGTGCTCGATCCGGGCCACGGCGGCGACGACGTCGGGGTCCGGGTGAACGGCGCGCTGGAGAAGGAGCTGACGCTCTCGCTCGCCCGCGCGCTCCAGGCCGAGCTCGAGCGGCGGCTCCCGGCGCGCGTGTTCCTAACGCGCGCGAGCGATGTGGCGCTCAGTGCGGACCAGCGCGCAGAGGCCGCCAACCGCGTGGGCGCCGATCTCGTGATCTCGCTCCATTTCGACGGGTTCCCGAGCCCGCGCGCGCGGGGTGCCACCGCCTACTGCCCGCCTGCCACGTTTGGAGCGAGAGGCGCTGCGGGGCGCGCGGGCGGGCTCGCCCCGGTCGCGGTGCTGCCCTGGCGCGACGTCGCGACGCGGCACGCCGTCGAATCGCGCGCCCTGGCGGAGTCGGTGCTGGGATCGCTGGCGCTCCACGACCTCGGTCCCACGCGGCTGCGCGAGCTGCTGCCGTACAGCCTGCTGGGGGTGAACGCCCCCGGCATCCTGCTCGAGTGCGCCACCCTCACGTCGCCCTCCGACCTGGCACGGGTCGGGGCCCCGGGGGGAATCCCGGCGCTCGCGGCCGGGATCGCGGAGGGCATCGTGGCCTGGCAGCGGAACGAGTGAGCGCAGTGCGGCGCGTGCTGGTTGTGGGCCTGATTCTCGCTGTGCTAGCGTGGCTCGCGTGGCGCCAGATCGAGCGCGCGAGCGCGCCCGAGGCCACACCCGCAGCCGCCGATTCGGCGACGGCGGGATTCAAGGCGGTGCGGCTCTACTTCGCTTCCTCAGACGGCGACAGCCTGGCGAAGGAGACGCGCGAGCTGGTCGAGCCCGCGACACTGCACGACCGGGTGTCGGCGCTGGTGGAGGCACTCGACCGCGGCCCGGCCGCAGGCGGCGTGGCGGTGCTGCCGGCGGGCACTTCGGTGCGCTTCGTCTACCTGGACGAAAGCGGGCTGCTCACGGTCGATCTGTCCCGCTCGTTCGTTCAGGGGTTTCACGGCGGATCGGGCGCCGAGTATCTCGCGGTCGCGTCGCTGGTGCGCACGCTCGCGGGAAACCTGCCGGAGGTGAAGCGCGTGCTGCTGGTGTGCGGAGGCGAGCCGCTCGCCACGCTGGGCGGTCACGTGCCGCTCGATCGACCCATGGACATCTCGGACTGGCCCTGAGAGGAGCCTGATGCCCGCCACGCATGATCCCCGCCCGGTCGGGGTATTCGACTCCGGACTCGGCGGCCTGACCTCGGTGCGCGAGCTGTTCCGCCTGCTGCCCGGCGAGCCGGTGGTCTACTTCGGGGACACCGCGCGGCTGCCCTACGGCGGCAAGTCGCGCGAGACGGTGACGCGCTTCGCGCTCGAAATCGCCGCGTTCCTGGTCCGCCAGAACATCAAGTGCCTGCTGGTGGCGTGCAACACCGCCTCGTCCTACGCGCTGGAGGTGCTCGCGCGCCGCGTCGAGGTGCCGGTGCTCGGCGTCATCGAGCCCGCGGTGCGCGCGGCGGTGGCGGCCAGCCCCCACGGCCGCATCGGCGTGATCGGCACGCTGGGCACGGTGGGCAGTGCCGCCTACCCGGCGGCGATCGCCCGGGTGGCCCCCGGCGCGAGCGTCATCTCGCGGGCCTGCCCGTTGTTCGTGCCGCTGATCGAGGAGGGCTGGATCGACCACGCGGTCACGCGCCAGGTGGCAGAGGAGTACCTGGTCGAGCTCAAGGCCGGGCACGTCGAGAGCCTGATCCTGGGCTGCACCCATTACCCGCTGATCGCCCCGCTGCTCGGCTCGCTGATGGGGCCCGGGGTGAAGCTGATCGATTCGGGGGCCGAGGCGGCCCGCGCCGTCGCCGCGCTGTTGCGCGAGCGCGGTCAGCTCGCGGCGGGGAGCCCCGAGCACCAGTTCTACGTCAGCGACGAGCCGCGCAATTTCAAGCGCATCGCCCAGTCATTCCTGAGCCGCGAGCTGCCGCACACCACGGTGGTGGATCAGACCGACCTGCCGTGGTTCGAGCGCCCGCCGGCCCGCCGCGAGTCGGAGCTGACCGGATGACCCGCCCGCCCCAGGCGATCCGCGCGCGCGAGGCCGAGGGAGAGCGGCCGAAAGCTTTCGCGCGGCCCGACGGCCGCCCGCCGCGGCGGATGCGCCCGCTCAAGATCGAGCGCGGGGTCATCCCCCACGCCGAGGGCTCGGCGCTCATCCGCATGGGGCGAACCCGCGTGATGTGCACCGCGACCGTCGAGGAGCGGGTGTCGAACTGGCTGCGCGGGCAGGGTCGCGGCTGGGTGACCGCCGAGTACGGCATGCTGCCGCGGGCGACCGGCGAGCGCACGCCGCGCAGCGCCCAGACCGGCGGGCGGGCGCAGGAGATTCAGCGCCTGATCGGCCGCTCGCTGCGCGCGGTCACCGACCTCACCGCGTTCGGCGAGCGCACCATCGTGCTCGACTGCGACGTGCTCCAGGCCGACGGCGGCACCCGCACCGCCGCCGTCAACGGCGCGCTGGTGGCGCTCCACGACGCCTTTCTCGCGCTTTCGAACCGGGGCCATCTGGCGCGCCCGCCATTCCGCGACACGGTAGCCGCGATCTCGGTCGGCGTGGTGGAGGGTGTCCCGTGCCTCGACCTCGCATACGCCGAGGACTCGAAGGCGCAGGTGGACATGAACGTGGTGATGACGGGCACCGGGCGCTTCGTCGAGGTGCAGGGCACCGGCGAGGGCGTCTCGTTCAGCGAAGCCGAGCTGCGGGCGATGCTCAGGCTCGCGCGTTCGGGCGTCCGCCGCATCGTGGCGGCCCAGCGCCGGCTGCTGGCGGGCTCGGGCCTGCTCCCTTCATAGCCACCGGGCGCGGGGCGTCGAGCGCGTGCGCGCCCCCTCCCGCCGGGGGCTCGTGCGCTGCCTCCTCGATGGTCCCGCGGCCGGTCCTTTGTGCGCCGGGCCGCAAACCGGCTAGTGTGCCGCCGCGCGCGGAGTGCGGCGGTCCGACGTCGGCACTCTCCGCGCGAACGATCACGAGGAACCGCGGCGTGAAAGTCGTGCTGGCCACCTTCAACGGGGACAAGCTGCGCGAGATGCGCGAGCTGCTCCAGCTCGACTGGGCCGAGCTGGTCAGCCTGCGCGACTTCGCAGGCACCTCGGTGCCGCCCGAGGTGGGCAAGACTCTCGAGGAAAACGCGCTGGCCAAGGCGCGCGCGGCCCACCGGATGACCGGGCTTCCCGCCATCGCGGACGATACCGGTCTCGAGGTGGACGCGCTGGGTGGCCGGCCCGGCGTCTACACCGCTCGCTTCGCGGGCCCGGACGCCAGCTACGCGCAGAATCTCCATCGGCTGCTCGAGGTCATGACCGGGGTGGAGCCGGCGCGTCGCACGGCCCGGTTCCGCACGGTGTGTGCGGCGTGTTTCCCCAACATGGCAGAGTGCGTTGGCATTGGCGTGCTGGAAGGGCGCATCACCGAGCATCCGCGCGGCGCGGGCGGCTTCGGCTACGACCCGGTGTTCGAGGTCGCGGAGCTCGGCAAGACGCTGGCCGAGATGGAGCCGGAGGAGAAGAACGCACTTTCGCACCGCGCCCGCGCAGCGGCGGAGCTGGTGCGCAGGCTGGCCGGGGCCTGAGGCCTCGCGCGGCGGCTCGTGGGGCGGGGGAGCGAGGGTCGGCCGAAGCGGGTGGGACGAGGAAATGGGGTGGATGACGGGGATCGAACCCGCGACACCTGGAGCCACAGTCCAGTGCTCTACCAACTGAGCTACATCCACCACCACCCAGGTTCCGGACGGGGCAGGCTGCCGGCGCATCGCGCCCCGGGCATCTGTGGCTTTCCGGAGCGCGGGACGGCCGCACGTTGGCGCGCCTGGAGGGAATCGAACCCCCGACCGACGGATTAGAAATCCGTTGCTCTATCCTTCTGAGCTACAGGCGCGGGGCTCGCGTCTTCGGGCCGCGATACCGGGATCGCGGCCAACAGAAAAGTCGGGGCGAGAGGATTTGAACCTCCGACACCCTGCTCCCAAAGCAGGTGCGCTACCGGGCTG
>CAZYQK010000103.1:0-12062 GCA_964650245.1 uncultured bacterium
AATCGTGTTGCTCGCCCGGGCGGGGCGCCGCGGCGGCGCGGCCCGTGCCGCGCCCGCCGCTCAGCGGCGCTGCGCCTGGGCGAGCAGCACGATTCCCACCGCGGCGAACAGGATGTCTCCGAACCATGCCGCGACGTAGGGCGGCAGCATTCCGCTGTGCCCGAGCGCCTTGCCGAGCTGCATGCAGCCCCAGAATACGAACGCGATGAACACCGAAAGGCCAAAGCCGAGCGCCGCGCTCTGCAGGCGCAACCGGGTCGCCACCGAGGCCCCGATCATGACCACGATGACGTTGAACAGCGGGAGGGCGAGCTTGAGGTGAAGGTCCACCAGGTAGTTCGCCACCCGGAGCCCGCTCGCGCGCAGCCTGACGATGTAGGCGCGCAGCTGAAGGTAGTCCATCTCGGACGGCTTCACGCTCTCCTTGGCGAAGTCGTCCGGCCGCTCCGCCAGCTCCGGCGCGGCCAGCCGCTCGAACGGCGCCGCCAGCTCGCGGCCCCCCTCGAAGCGGCGCACGTAGCCCGAGGCGAACACCCACTGCGCGCCGTCCCAGGTCGCCTCCGCCGCGTCGATGCGCTTGCGCAGCTCGCCGCGCGCGAACTCCTGCAGGGTGACCTCGTGCATGCGGCGCTCGCCCACCAGGTAGAGCCGGATGTACCAGATGCGCCCGCCGCTGCCCAGGTAGGTGACGTCGGCGCGCTCGGCCACCACGTCTCGCTTCAGGCGCTGAATCTGCTGATCGTAGATGCGGTCACGCTCGCGGTTGGCGGTGGGCACCGCCATTTCGCCCAGCAGCAGGGCGACGATCGTTCCGCCGATCGCGACCGCGAACACCGGGAGCAGAATGCGCAGCAGCGGCAGTCCGGCCGCGCGCATCGCGGTGAGCTCGCCGAACTTGTTCAACTGGCCGAGCGCGAGAAACGAGGCGAGCAACAGCGCCACCGGCAGCACCTGCACCACGACCTCCGGCACCCGGTAGAGGTAGAAGCGGGCGATCAGCGCGAGCGGAGCGCGGTGGTCCAGGAAGACGTCGATCTTCTCGAACAGGTCGACGACGACGAAGATGACGATGAATCCGGCGAGCCCGAGCGCGACGTAGCCGACAAACTCGCGCAGCAGGTAGCGGTCGAGGTGCTTCACGCCGCCAACCGCGCGGCGGGCCGCGAGGCGGGGCGCGGACGCCACAGCTCGCAGGTGCGAAGCGTCGCGGCGAGGCCCCAGGCGCCGAGCGCCAGGTTGGGGAGCCACATCGCGAGCCAGGGCGCGAGCATCAGCCGGTTCGCGAGCTCCTCGCCCCCGATCAGGCACAGGTAATAGAACAGGAAGAACGCCACGGACACGAACGCCACCGCCGGCCCGGCCCGCCGCACCCGCATGCCGAGCGGGGCGCCAAGCAGCACGAACACCACGCATGCCGCGGGCAGCGAGAACTTCTTGTGGATCTCGACGGAGAGCCCGGCGATGCGCCGCCGGAGCGCGTCGCGCTCCACTTGCCACAGGTCGATTTCAGTGCGCAGCACCGGCTGGTCGCGCGTCGCCCGGTCCAGCGGGTCCTCGCGCGTGAGCAGCCCGGCCCACGCCAGCGCAATCTGCCGCCCGAGCGGCAGGCGCTCGGGGGCGAGCGCCTCGATCGCGAGCGGCGGCAGGTCCAGCTGGCGAAGCCGCTCGCGGCGCAGTGCGATCGCCTGGTCGTACTGGGCCCGCATCTTCGCGCGCTCCTCGATCAACGCCTTCGCGGTCATCTCGCGATCGCTGCGGGCGTCGCGCACCGAGTGCTCGAGCAGCCCGCCGGCACCGGGGATGTAGATGACGTGCGTCTTGAACACCATCCGCCGGTACTTGCGCGAGCCGCCTTCCTCGGACGGGATCTCGTGGATCTCCCCGTCGCGGAGCCTGAGCACGGCGGTGCGCCCGTCGGGCGTGTAGCCCAGCGTGCCGCGCTTCGCCATGATGGTGGTGGGCGGCACGCCCGGGTTGAGCTTGTAGATGGTGACGCCCCGCATCTCGTTGGTGCGCCCGTTCACCGACTGCACCAGCAGGTTGTAGCCCGGGAATTCGGTGATGAACACGCCCTCCTGGAGGCGCACCGTGGGACGCTTGCGGCCGATGTCGATGAGCAGGTTCGCGAACGCGTGATTGGTTTCGGGGAGCACCTGGTCGTTGAAAAACGTGAGCCCGATCTGCAGCCCCACCGCGGCGAGCAGCGGACCGAGCAGGACGCTGGCCAGGTTGACGCCACTGGCCCGCAGCGCGGTAATCTCGTTGTCCTGTGACAGCCGCCCGAAGGTCATGAGCACCGCGACCAGCACGGCGCACGGGGCCGACAGCGCGACGATGTAGCCGAGCGAGAGCAGGAACAGGTGAGCAACCACCCCCACCGCCACGCCGCGGTTCACCACCAGGTCGAGGTAGTCGAACAGCACGTCCATCTCGAGAATGAAGGTGACCACACCGAAGCCGAGCAGGAAGGGAACCAGGTGCGAGCGCAGTATGTAGGAACGAAGGATGTGCACGACCGTGCAGACTACCCCATGAGCCGCGCCCGGAGCGAAAGGTTTTGCCCGTAAAGGCTTTGACCGCTGAAGCTTGGGCTGCTACCGTCGACGCCTGCGCCTCCACCTCCGGGGGCGCGTATGATTTGGGGCCATCATGCTGACCTGCCTGACGCTTCCGGCCGTCACCCTGCTGCTCGGGCTGTCGGGTGTACCAGGGTTGCCCTGGCTCCCCAAATTCAAGCTGAAGCGAACGCCGCCGCCGCCGGCGGACAGCCTGCCTCCGCGGTGGATGACGCCGTCTCGGCTCGCCCTCGAGAACCAGTTCGTCCGTTCGGCGCTCCCCCCGCTTCAGCCCTCGCCGGTCGGGCTCAAGCTCAAGTACGACCCTCGCCGGCTGCGCGTGGGGATCGATCCGGATTCGGGCTTCGTGAGCGCCCAGCCCGAGCTGGGCGCGGTGCCGCTCGGGGCGGGTACGCGACAGCCGCTGCGCGAGTACGCGGGCGAGCTCACGAGCCGGAGCTTCCAGCGGCAGTGGGCCGAGCGCTCCGCGCAGTACATGCTCGTTCAGGGAGCAAAGAGCTCGGCCGGCCCGGCGAGCCCGTTCACCGGGCTCTCCTTCAAGCTGCCCTCGCCGCTGCCGCGACGGGTCCAGGGCCTGCTCGGCCCCGGAGGCCCGGCGCTCAGCGTGTCGGGCTCGGAGAACATCCGCCTCTCGGGTGTGAGCCAATGGAGCAACCAGCAGTTCGGGCTGCAGGGACGAAAGCCCTCGTTGTTTCCGTCCCTGGACATGCAGCAGGATCTCAACATCCGCCTCGAGGGCCAGCTCTCGGATCGCATTCGGGTCAACCTGCTGCAGAACTCGGGCATCCAGATCCCGCTCGCGAACCGCATCGCGGTGAACTACAAGGGCGACGAGGATGACGTGGTCCAGGCGCTCGACCTCGGAAACACCAACCTGTCGCTGCCCGGCACGCAGTACGTCTCGTACAGCGGCAAGAACGAGGGACTGTTCGGGGTCAAGACCGCGCTGCGACTCGGGCCCCTCGACTTCACCGTGCTCGCGAGCAAGCAGGAGGGCAAGAGCGAGCGCGCGGCGTACAGCGGCGGGGCGTCGCGCCAGTCACAGACGCTGGCCGATCTCGACTACGTGAAGGGCGTCTACTTTTTCCTCTACGACCCCAACCTCGACGTGCTCGACATCGCGAACACCAGCATCGAGCTCTATCTCGACGACTACAACTACAGCAACGACCAGAACTCGGTCCCGGGCCGCGCATTCGTGGACACGGCCGAGGTCTGCGGCGCCTACGGCGACATCGCGTCGTGCCCGGACACCGCCTCGGTTCGCGGCGTGTTCGCGCGGCAGATCCCGGGCGCGGACCAGGACTACGAGATCATCGACAATGTTTACAGCCCGCGCTTCAAAGTGATTCGCATGCGCCGCCCGGTGAGTGGGAATCAGCGTCTGGCCGTGACCTACACCGCCCGCCGCGTCGGCCCTGGTGGAACGGTGGGTCCCGAGTTCCAGGTGGGCGGACAGGACTCGGTGGACGCGGATGGCGTGACGCGCAAGTACATGAAGCTGCTGCGCGCGCCGGTGGACGTCATCAAGCCCAACTCCGCCGGAAACTTCGACACCACCATCGTGTTCGTCTCGACGCGCGAGCTCGAGCTGCGCAACTTCTACCAGCTCGCCGGGCAGCGCATCGATCCCGCCAGCTTCTCGCTCACGATCCGCAAGGGCGTGGACGATCCGCCGGTGACCTTCATCCAGTCGCGAGGCGACACCGCGGTGCCGTACATCGAGGTGCTGGGGCTCGACAATTTCGACCAGAGCAGGGGCGGCTCGCTCGAGCGCGGGCACGACGGCAGGGTGGACGGCACCTTCGCGACCGAGGACAGTCGCCAGCTGTTCGTCGACTTCGAGAACGGGACGCTGTTCTTCTTCGACCTGCGTCCGTTCGCCCCCCGCGTGGGCCTCGACTACCTCGGTAGCGACGGCATGCTCCACCCGCGCTTTCCGTTCGACCAGCTGCTCAGCAACGCCCTCAGCCGCCGCGATTCACTGGTCGGCCCGCCCGACAGCGCGAACGGGGCGAACCGCCCGATCTACGACAAGTACTACCTGCAGCGCTCGCTGGACGCCCGCTACTACATCGACGCCGAGTTCACCGCGGCGCGCGCCCAGGGCGAGATCAACCTCGGCCGCGGCAGCCTGATCGAGGGCTCGGACGTCGTGACCATCAACGGCCAGGCGCTGGTGCGCGATCGCGACTACACCATCGACTACGACCTGGGGCGGGTGGTGCTGAAGCGGCAGCTGGGGGCCGCCGACCAGCTCAACATCGATTACTCGTACGCGCCGCTATTCCTACAAGCCGGGCGCACGCTGGTCGGGAACGCGTTCCGCCTCGAGGGGCGCGACCGGAGCTTCGGCGGCGCGTTCATGTACGAGAGCAAGGGCGCGCAGGACCTGAGGCCGCGACTCGGCGAGGAGCCGTCGCGCAGCCTGATCGGCGATCTCAACACCGCGTGGTCGTTCCGCCCCGAATGGGTGACGCGGCTGGTGGACCGGCTGCCCGGGGTGCGCACCACCGCGACCTCGGACCTGAACGTGCAGGCCGAGGTGGGGGCTTCGTTCCCCAACCCCAACACCCGGAACGTGGTCTACATCGACGACATGGAGGGTGTGCGCGACGCGGTGACGGTCGGCATGAGTCCGGAGCGCTGGTCGCTCTCGAGCGTGCCCCGGCTCAAGATCGGCGGGCTCGAGCCGCTGGTCACCGACACCACGCTCGTGCCGCGGCGCCGCAAGGCGGAGCTCCACTGGTATTCGCCGCCGGCCGCGGTCAAGGAGAGGGAGCTAAAGCCCAACCTGTCGGACGCGCAGGGCGCCCAGACCGCGCACCAGGTGCTGGCGCTCTCCGTTCCGCGGCGGCCGCTGACCTCGAGCGCGACTGACTTCCTGTGGGCCGGCCTCACCTTTCCGCTCGACCAGGTCGGGCTCGACCTGTCGCGCTCGCAGTTCATCGAGATCTGGGTGAACGACTTCGATGACCGGGCGCGAGTTCGGGACCGGCACGTGAAACTCCACGTCGACATCGGCGTGGTGAGCGAGAACCAGATGCGGTCGCCCGACGTGCTGCCCAACAGGCTGCTCGACACCGAGGATCAGGGCTCGCCGCCCGATCGCCAGCTAACGGTGACCGACCGCAACAACGAGGACACCGGCGTGGACGGCCTGCTCGACGCTGACGAGATCGCGAGTGGCGTGCCGGTTCGGGATCTGACCACCGCGGGGTTCGCGGACCCCGAAGGCGATGACTTCCACGCCGTGGCCGAGGGCCCGCCCGAGGACATGGATCCCGCCCGGTTCCGCTACGCCAACGGCACCGAGGGAAATCACACGCTGATTCCGGTTCCCGACACCGAGGACCTGAACCTGAACCTCAACCTCGACACGTCGGAGGACTACTTCGAGTACACCATCGACCTGTGCGACAGTTGCGTCGGCTACCTGGTCACGGACGTGAAGCGGGACTTCGCGTCCCTGTATCCGGTCAGTGCCCTCAACGGCTGGAGGCGCTACCGCATCCCGCTCAACGACGCGCTGCGGGTCAAGTTCGGCGTCCCCGATCTGACGCTGGCGCGGCAAGTCCGGGTGTGGGTGGACTCGCTGGTGGATCCGGACCCGCCATCCGAGAAGCGGCCGCTGCTCATGCTGGGCGGGCTCGAGATCGTGGGCAGCCGGTGGCAGATCACGCCGCTGACCCCGCCACAGCAGACGGTCGGGACCACGATCACGCTCAATTCGCTGAACAGCGTCGACAACGCGGACGAGTACCGGGCGCCGTTCGACCCGGGGACCGACCGCAGCGGTGGCCTGCCGCTCAGCCGGCGCGAGCAGTCGCTGGCGCTTCAGTTCACGAGCCTGGCGCCCGACGACACCCTCGAGGTGTTCAAGACCTTCTCGATCGACGAGAACTACAGCCGATACGGATCGCTCGCGTTCTGGGTCACGGGCATCAAGTTCACGGACCCCGCGGTGTTCGCGGATACCCTGCGGAATCTCCAGTACTACGTGCGCTTCGCCTCGGACGAACTGGGCCGCAATTACTACGAGTACAAGGCCCCGGTGCCGCTCGACACCAGCGCCGCCGGGCTTCGGATTCCCTGGCAAGAGATCCGGCTCAAGCTCACCGACCTCTCCAATCTGAAGCTCAGCTACCCGGCCAGCGAGCCGGTATTCCGCGTGGCCGGACCCGCGGGCATCGACTCGATCGTCATCCGGGGCCGGCCGTCTTTCACGCGCCTGCGGCGCGTGTCCTTCGGCATCATCAACGCGTACCGTGGCGCGCCCTACGTGATCGCCTCCGGCAAGCTCCTGCTGGACGAGCTGCGCGCGACCGACATCGCGAAGGACGCCGGCTACGCGCGGCGCGTGCTGCTCAACGGTCGGCTCGCAAATCTCATGAGCTACAACCTGGCGTGGAACGGGCGCGACGCGAACTTCCAGAGCGTCGGGGAGAGCCGTGGCGGCGGCAACACCACGGATCAGCTCAACATCGGCACGACCATCGACCTCCACCGCTTCGTCGAGGCCTCCGGAATCGTGCTGCCGCTCAGTCTCGGCTACGCGCGGAATTCCTCAAAGCCGCGCTTCACCGCCGGCGACGACGTGCTGCGCACCGGCGTCTTCGAGAAGGCGAGCGAGAGCCGCTCCGAGACCCGGAGCCTCTCCACCAGCTACAGCCGGCAATGGAGCGCGCGCGCGAATCCCTTTCTGCGCTTCACCCTGGGCGGGGTCACCGTGAGCCACAACCGGACGGAAAGCACGAGCCGCAACCCGACCGCTGCTGGGAACTCGCTGACGCGCGCGTCGGCGGTGAGCTACGGCATCGCGCCGAGAAATCTGGCGGTGCTCCCGGTGCCCTGGACCAAGCTCAGGATCTATCCGCTTCCCGAACGATTCTTCTGGAACTACGCGGTCGCGACCAGCGAGAGCCGCACCTTCGACCGGGCCCGCGACGGCGGCCTCCTGCTGCGCAATTCGCTCCGAGGGCGCACGGCCGGCGTCAACTTCGGTGCCGACACCCGGCCGATGGAGCTGCTCCATCACCACTTCGAGGCGGTGCGAAACCTGATGCTGCGTGAAGACCTGCGGCAAAAGATCGGCTTCGTCAACTTCGGCCGCGTGGTGACCTGGCGCCAGAACATGGACGCGCGCTACTCGCTGAACCGCGGCCCGTGGCTCAATCCGTCGCTGGCGTGGGCCTCGAACTACATCCAGGACAATCGCCCCGAGCTCTCGCCGGACCTGAGCGTGCGCGCGATCGGCAACAACCAGGGCATCACGTCGAGCTGGCTCCTGCCGTTCGACCGGCTCCAGGCGCCACGTCCCCGGGCCAAGGCCACGGCCGCGGACACGACCCGCCCGGCACGGCGCCCGCCCGCGATCCCGTGGCGGACCGTGCTGGCCCGGCTCGGCGGCCTCAGTGCCGACGCCGCTTTCAACAAGTCGAGCAGCTACTCGAGACTGGCCGGGATTCCCAGCCCCTCCTATCTCGCCGGGCTCAGCGACAATCCCGGCCTCTCGCCGGGCGGAGGCGGCCGCATGCGCGCGCTGTTCGGCAACAGCGAGAACAAGAGCATGGACTGGCGCACCTCGGCCCGCAGCCGGATCGGTCTCGTACTCGACGCCTCGGTCATGACGCGCGGCGAGTACAGCTCGCGCCGCGGGGAGCTCAACCGGGTCAGCTCGCGCTCCGTCACCTCGCGCTTCCCCGAGCTCGAGGTGGAGTACGGGCGCATCCCGCGCGTGCTCAGGATCGACCGCGTGATGACCAATCCCCGGATTCGTACCGCCTACAGCCGCTCGCGCCTCACGGACTACCGGACCGGCGACCGCAGCCCGACCAGCGTGGCCACCAGCAGCCACTGGCAGCCCATGCTGAGCCTCTCGGGGGATTTCAAGAACGCCACGCGCGCGGAGTTCAAGGTGGAACGGCGAGTCACGGTGCGCGAGAACTTCCAGTTCTTCACCTCGACGCGCACCGACCGCAACACGGACGTCAACCTGAGCCTCGCCCGCACATACTCGCGCGGCCAGAAAGTCAGGATCCTGGGACGGGAGTCGACGGTTCGCAGCGCGGTCTCGCTCTCGCTTGCCACCGTATACTCGCGCACCACCGGCCAGACCGTGACCGTCGGATCGCGCCGCCCCCAGCTGCCGGTGGATCAGGACCGCCTCTCGGTCAACGGCACCGGCAACTACTCCTTCAGCAACAACGTCACGGGTGGCCTGGTGCTGGGCTTCGGGCAAAACCGCAACCTGGCCCTCGGGACCGTCTCCCGCAACGTGCGCGTCGAGTTTCGCGCCTCCTTCAGCTTCTGACCGGCATGCGCCCCGCGCTGCTGTGGCTGGTCCCTCTCACGCTGGGCGCGTGTGCCGCGCGCCTGGAGGTGGATGGAGCGCGCGCCCGGCAGCGCGTGGTCCAACAGGTCGAATTGGGACCGCGCATCCCGGGTACGGCGGGGCACCGGGCGATCGTCGAATGGCTCGATCGCGAGCTCAAGCGGCTCGGAGGGAAGGTCGAGCACCAGACCTTCACCGACTCGACACTGGGCCGGCCGTTTCCGGTGCGCAACCTGATCGCCCGCTTCGGCCCCGGGCAGGGGCGTCGCCTCGCGTTGTGCGCCCACTACGACACGCGGCCCTGGTGCGATCAGGATCCGGACAGCGCGCGGCGGCGCGATCCGGTGCCCGGCGCAAACGACGGCGCGTCCGGAGTGGCGGTGCTGCTCGAGGTCGCGGAGCTCATCAGCCGCCGCCCGCCGCCCATCGGCGTGGACCTGGTGTTCTTCGACGCGGAGGACCAGGGTGCCGCGTCGCGGCCCGCGGAGTTCTGCCTCGGGTCGCGGGGTTACGCGGCGCGGCTGTCCGGCCCTGGCGACCCGTCGCGGCCGGTCGCAGCATTCGTGTTCGACATGGTCGGCGACCTCGATCTCGGGATCCATCCCGAGACCAACTCCGCGGAGCGCGCCGCCAACCTGGTAGCGCTGGTGCTTGAAGGCGCCCGCGCGACAGGTGCCCTCGGTTTCCGGACCGAGCCGCGCTACACTCTGGCCGACGACCATGTCCCGCTGCTCGACCGTGGCCTGCCCGCGGTGGACGTCATCGATTTTGATTACCCGGCCTGGCATACCCACCTCGACCGGCCCGACCGGATTTCGGCTTCGAGCCTGGCCGAGGTGTCCCGAGTGGCCGTCTGGCTGGTCTACCGCAGCAGTTTGGCCCGCCCCTGACGGCCCCTCCGGCCGCTGGACTTTGACACTTGCCGTTCCGCGGTCGCCTGGAGTAGTCTGCCGGGCAGGAGTGGGGCTGGCGCGACCACTCCGTTTTTTGTCCCTGCCAGGAGTCGAATTGGAAGTCCGAGAAGAAGTTCGCCAGCTGGCGCGGCCCCTCGCCGAGGAGTCGGGCGTGGAACTGGTGGACGTCGAGTTCGCCGTCCATGGTTCCCGACGCGTGATCCGCGTCCTGCTCGACAAGCCGAGAGGGGTCACGGTCGGAGACTGCGCGGCGTTCAGCCGGCGGCTGTCGGACTGTCTGGAAATGAACCAGACGCTGCCGGGGAGCTACGACCTCGAGGTCAGCTCGCCGGGTATCGAACGGCCGATCCGAACGCTCGATGCGGTGGCACGCTTCGCCGGTCAGCGCGTGGCCCTGACGCTGCGCGAGCCCCGCGAGGGGCGGCGCAACTTCGAGGGCGAGCTGCTCGGCCCCGACGCCGGCCGCGCCGGGGTCACGACCGACGAGGGTGATACGACCTGGTTCGAGTGGGCCGAGGTGAAATCGGCCCGCCTGGTGGTAGATCCGTGGAGCGCCGTGCGCTCGCGGGGGAGAATTCGATGAACAACGAAATCCTGGACGCCCTGAGCCAGATCACGCGCGAAAAGAGCGTGGATCGGGCCCTGCTCGTCGAGACCCTGGAAGCCGGGCTCGCGAGCGCGGTGCGGAAGAAGTACGGGGCCACCGCGGACGTCGAGGTCAACTTCGCGAACGACACCGGCGCGATCAGCGTTGCGATCCGGCGCGTCGTGGTCGAGACCGTGGAGGACCCGGCCCAGCAGATGACCGTGGAAGAGGCACGGGCCTACAAGCCCGAGGCCCGGGTCGGCGACACGCTGACTTTTCCGCTTTCGATCGCCGACTTCGGGCGCAACGCCGTGCAGACCGCGAAGCAGGTGCTGATCCAGCGCGTGCGCGAGGCGGAGCGCGAGCGCGTCTACCGGGAGTACTCCGACAAGATCGGCACGCTGGTGCGGGGCGTAGTGCAGCAGGTGGATCGCGGCAACGTCATCGTCAAGCTCGACCATTCCGAGGGGTTCCTCCCGGCGCGCGAGCAGATCCCGCGCTCCTATCATCGCCAGGGCGACTACGTGCGCGCGGTGGTGATCGCGGTGGACAAGTCGGTCAAGGGACCTCAGGTGATCCTCTCGCGCACCCACCCCGACTTCCTGCGCCGGCTGTTCGAGAGCGAAGTTCCGGAGATCGCGGACAGCATCGTGGAGATCAAGGCCGTGGCCCGCGAGGCCGGGTCGCGATCCAAGATCTCGGTCTATTCCACTGACCCGCGAGTGGACGCCGTGGGCTCGTGCGTGGGGCTCAAGGGCTCCCGCGTGCAGAGCATCGTGCGGGAACTGGGCGGCGAGCGCATCGACATCGTGCCCTGGTCGCAGGATCCGGCGGTGTTCGTGTCGCGCGCCCTGTCGCCGGCGCGGGTCATGGACGTGCGCGTGATCGAGCCGGAAAAGCGCATGGTGCTGGTGGTTGCAGACGACCAGCTCTCGCTGGCGATCGGTAAGGGCGGCCAGAACGCGCGGCTCGCGGCGCGGCTGACCGGCTGGAAGATCGACCTGATCTCGAAGAGCGACGAGAAGCAGCGCCAGGATCAGGAGCGCGCGAGCCGAATCGAGGTCGATAAGCTCGAGCTGGGTGAGGCCACCACCGAGAAGCTGATCACGGCCGGGATCGAGACCGTGCAGGAGCTGATCGCGACGCCGCTCGAAAAGCTCACCGAGATCCCGGGCATCGGCGAGAAGACCGCGGAGAAAATCCTCGCCACCGCCCAGGAATACGTGGCGGCGCACCCGCCCGCCGCCGACGCGCCGGGCGAGATGGAGTTCACCCCCGAGATGGAGGCCGGGGCCGAGGCCGTGAAGCCGGGGGTCGAGCCGCCCGCGGAAATAACACCCAGCCCGGCCGCGGCGGGTGATGGAGGGCCGAATGGCTAAGGCGGCCGAACCGAAGAAGCCTCGCGTCTACGAGGTGGCGAAGGAGCTCGGAATGTCGAGTGAAGCCGTGCTCCAGATCGTGCGCCGACTCGGGGTCGAGGTGAAGAACCACATGAGCACCCTGCTGCCCGAGACCGTCCAAAAGGTGCAGGCCGAGATGGCCCAGGAGAAGACGGCGGTCCGCGAGGAACAGGCGCGCAAGCACGAGCAGGAGCTGCAGCGCGCGCGAGAGGAGCGGGCCCGCGTCGCCACCGCCGCCCAGGCCGCGGCCCG
>CAZYQK010000104.1:0-11781 GCA_964650245.1 uncultured bacterium
CGGACGCGTCGAGTGGCTGACGGCGGGCGGGCTGGTGCTCGGGATACTGCCGCAATCGAAGTTCGAATGCGGCGAGGTGGCGCTCGAATCTGGCGACCTGCTCGCGCTCTACACCGACGGCGTCACGGAGGGCACGGACGCCTCGAACCAGCTGTGGGGCGAGGAACGGCTGGTCGAGGCGTTGCGTCGCCTCGCGGGGCGGCCGTGCGTCGAGGCGGCCGAGGCGCTGGTGCGCGAAGTGCGCGCCTTCGAGGGCGACACCGGCCCCGCGGACGACATCACGGTGCTGCTGGCGCGCCGGACGTAGCGGGGATCACCCGCGCGCGGGCACGCGCGCAGTCAAGGATCGAATGGCCTGCCCCACCTCTGAGGAGCGGAAAGGCCACCGCCGAAGTGCTACCTGGTCCCCGTAGGCGGCGCGACCGGGGGAACGTCCCAGGCCGGCGGCGGTGGGAACATGAGGAGCGCACCGGTCGGCTTCTGGCCGGGCGGGATCCGGTCGAGGTTCTTGTGGGACACCGGCGGGAGACTCTTCAGATAGGCGACGATCGCCATGGCGTCCCCCTCGTCCAGGATGCTTGCGTAGTTCAGCCACGGCATGATCGGAGCGAGTTGCGAGCCGTCCGGAGTATTGCCGGTGCGAAGCGCGGTCACGATCTGCTCCCCGGTCCAAGTGCCAATGCCGGTCGCTGAGTCCGGAGTCAGGTTTCGGGCATGAACGACGCCCCAGGGACCGACCCAGCCGAGGTCGCTGCCGGACAGCCTCCTCGTGGTGTCGGGAGCGCCGTAAAGATACCCGGGGGTGTGACAGTCGTTGCAGCTCATGATCGTGACCAGGTAGCGACCACGCACCACGGGATCCTGGTCCGGGACGGATGCTGTCTTCTGCGTGCCGCTCGTGCAGGACAATGTGATGAAAGCCGAGACAGCGGCGGATGCGATGAGAATCGTGCGGACGAATCGGGTCCAGCGCATCACGGAATCCTCCTGCGAGGTTGCGGCAAAGAACGGCCCCCTGTGAAGCGGCCGCAGATTAGCGGGTGAAGGTTCTGCCCGCCACCATGAAATTCGCTGGAAAAAGCCGGGGCGCCGGCCGAACGCTCGCAGTCAGTCCGGATCGCTCGCGAGAGCGACCTCACTCGATCGGCACGCGACCGGCATTGGCGGCCAGCCAGGCGTCGAATGAGAGCAGCGCGGGGTTCAGCGAACGGGACAGTCCAGGGTCGCGGCTGCGCAGGAATTCCTCGCCTCGGATCGCCTGGAACTGAAACATGTTTCCGAGGTCCTCCGCACCGGGAAAGCCGAGCGCGCGATACGTGTCGAATGGCACGTCGACGAAGCCGACCTTGCGCCCCAACGCGCGCTCGAATTTCGCCGCCATCTCGGCGCCGGAGAGGACCTCGCCGGCGACGCCGAAGCGCTGGCCGACCGTGCCGGTGCCGCGACGAAACACGCCGCAGGCGCACTTGCCGATGTCCTCCGCCGCGATGCCAGGTAGCTTGACCCCGCCGAGCGGCATCGACAGCAAGAGCTCTCCGTCCGGCCCCTTGCGTGGTCCCATGCCGAAGTAGATGAAGTTCTCCCAGTAGAAGGCCGCGAGAAGGCAGGTGGTCGGCGCTCCCTCCCTGGCGAAAACCTGGTCCATCTGGCCCTTGGAATCGAAGTGCGGCACCTTGTACTTGCCCTGCAGCGTGGGAAGCCGACCGTCCTCGAGCGGCACCCACTTGCGCGTGTCCTCGAGCGTCGACCAGATCACATGCTGAACCCCGGCCTGGCGGGTCGCGCGCGCCATCGCGGTCGCCTGGACCCCTTCCCGCTCCGCCGAGACGTGCTCCCAGAAGTTGGTGACGCAGAAGGCGCCGTAGGCTCCGGCAAACGCGCGGGTGAGGCTCGACGCGTCGTCGGAGTCGCCGGCCACCACTTCGGCGCCGAGAGCTGCGAGCGCCCGCGCTTTCTCCGAATCGGGCTTGCGCGTCACCGCGCGCGCGGCGAACGGCCCATCGCGACCCGCAAGGATCGCGCGCACCAGGCCTCCGCCCTGCGCTCCCGTAGCACCCATGACCGCGATGATCTTCTTCTCTGCCATCCGCCTGTCCCCTGTCGAATGAAGGTCGATATCGGAGTGTGCGCCATTCACCATGCGGCGGGCGCAGTCTAGCGCAGGTGTCGCGTCGAAACTAGGTCAGCACGATGGCACCGAGCGCCACCAGAACTCTAGCGAGCGCCGTTCCCGAATCACGGCCACGATGTTGCGCGAGTTCCACCCTCCTACTGCCCTCCCCCGAAGTCCCACTCCCAGGCGAGAACCGTCTGAAACGACGGGCCCGATTTGATGACCGCGCCCAGCTCGACCTTGAGTAAGTCGTTGAACTTTCTCGCCAGGCCGAGCGTGGCTTCCGTCTCGCTCTGGCCCTGCTCGGGGCCGCCGATGTTCCCGAAGCTCCCGATCGAGCCCGGGCTCCCCCTCCGGCCACCCGCGCCGGAGGCCGTCACCACTTCCGCGAGCAGGTCGAGCGACGGGCGCAGGTGGTATTCGGTGGCCAGCGATAGCTCGAACACGTTCTGCAGGCTGACGCCGGGTGGATCGCCGATCCGCGTGTACACCGCGTTGAGGTCCAGATCGAACCGCACGAGCTCCTTGCTCAGGATCGCGCCGAGTGCCAGGTCCCGCTCGCCGGTGCCGAGGTCTCCGCGGCGCGCGGTCGGCCACTTGACCGTTCCCTCCAGCGCGAACCCAGGGCGATGACGGCGCTCGGTCGGGAACTCCCACGTGAGCGTGGTCTCGAGGTCGCCGGGGCCGCTAATGGAACCGCCCCGCTTCTTCCGGACCAGAACGAAGCTCGGCTCGACGCTCAGCTTGATCGCGTTCGTGAATCCGTACTCGGTGAGGAACGGGAAGCCGTACTCCGATTCCTCGGCGTCCGTCTCGTACTCGAATCCGCTGCCGACGGTGAGTTGCAGCGGCCCGGCGAGCTGGCCCGGGCGCCGGGTCTTGAGGATCCTGGCCGAACTCGGCGCGGCGCTCGCGACGAGGCAGACGACGAAGCACAGACAGGCCAGCGCGCGGGCTGCCGCGACGTGGCCTCGGGTCGAGCTCGTCACGGCCGCGTCACCGATACCAGCACTGCGATCTCCTTCGACGCCGATTCGCTGCGCACCAGTCCGACTCCCTTCGCGTACCACTTGAAGTCGTGCCCGGCCTCGAGCAGCGACCAGTCCTTCGTCTTGACGCACCCCGTGAACGTTCCCTGAGGCACCGTCACGGATTCGCCGACGGCGACGATCTGGCCCATGTCTTCGGCGACGCCCTTGCGGTACTCCTGACGGTACGGCCCGCCGACCGCGGGGTTGGCCTTCATGATGATGCCGGCCTGCCCGCCCTCGACGCCCGCCTCCCACGAGCCCTCGGTGCTGACCCGGCCGTGCGGGAAGTACTCCTTCGTGGCTTCTCCGAAGTACCAGACGTTGCCCTCCTTGTCCTGCGCGTACCAGTCCATCGTGTCTTCCCTGATCGCATCGCCGATCCTCACCACGTCATGCACGACCGTACAGGTCACGCCCTGGATCACCTTCGTCTCGGACAGCACCGTGAGCTCGTTCTCACTGGTCTTGCCTCCCGACGTCTCGCGGTACAGGAACTTCGTTCCGGGGGCCAGCGGGAAATACGGGTTGTCCACGGTGGTCTGGAAGTTCGCGGGGTCGATCCTGGGCGCATGCGGACCGGATTTCGCCTTCGGCGCGGACGAACCGGCGCTCGCGACCGCGGCGACGGCGAGCAGCGAGGCGCTGACCAGTGAGACGGCATTCGAGTTGCGCATTGCATTCCTCCTTCGATTCGGTGACCCGGGCTTCGTGATTTCGCTCCACTCTGTGTTCCTACCGCTCGGGATGAACGCGGTTCGAAGAAGATGCGCTCCGGCGCCTCCGGAAGCATGCGCTTCATTCAACTTTCGTTAAGGTGCGACCACATCTCACCCGTTGGGATCGCGTCGAAGAACGCATACTCTATCGGCGCCATGAGAATCCTCGTCGTGGAAGACAGCCTGGAGACGCGCGATCTGCTGCGCCGCTCGCTCGAGGAATCCGGGCACTCGGTGTCGCTCGCTACGGATGTCGCGAGCGGGATGCGCGCGGCCGAAGACGGAGGCTTCGACCTGGCGATCGTGGACGTCATGCTGCCCGACGGCAGCGGAGTCGAGCTGTGCCGCGAGCTGCGCGGCCGGGGCGTGCGCGTGCCGATTCTGTTTCTGACGGCGCGCGGCGAAGTCGAGGACCGCATCGCCGGGCTCGACGCCGGCGGTGACGACTACCTTCGAAAGCCGTTCGCGATCGCGGAGCTGCGCGCCCGCATCCGGGCCCTCGCTCGTCGCCGGCACCTCGCATCCCCGGCGCAGATCCGATACGCGGGCGTCACGCTGGACTTCGCCGCCCGACGCCTGATCCGCGATGAGCGCGACGTCACGCTGACCGCTCGCGAGTGGGCCGTGCTCGACGCGCTCGTGGAGCGCGTGGGCGAGGTCGTCTCCCGGAGCGACGTGATCGAGGCGGCGTGGCCGAAGCCCGGCCCCGGCGCGTCGGAGAGCCTCGACGTCATCGTCTCGCGTCTGCGCCGCAAGCTGGGCAACGGCGGCGGCCCGAGAATCCGCACCGTTCGCGGCGAGGGCTTCGTGCTCGAGGCGCCGAAGTGATCCGCTCGCTCCTCGCGCGCATTACGCTGCTCCAGCAGCTCACCGCGATCGTGGCGATCGCCGCGTTCGCTCTTCTGTCTCTCGAGATCACCGCGCACGTGATGCGCGCCGAACGCCGGGCATTCGTCGCGAGCACCGCGTCTCGGCTCGCCAAAGACTTCGAGCAGGAGCTCGTGGACGAGCCCGACACTCTGCTCGCCGCACAGAGTCTGGTCGAGGACGGTCTCGACGTCGGCGTTCAGGTCGAGGTTCGAGACGCCCTCGGACGCGTCATGGCTTCGTCGCTGACCGCGGCCAGCGGCCGAGCCCGCGGGTCGGAGCCCGGCGCGACCCCCCCGAGCGAGCGGTTCGTCTCCAGCGCCATGAGTGCGCTCGGAATTCGCGTCACGGTCGTGGGTATGGATGCGGCGAGGCAGGCGAGTCTGTCCGCGCTCGGACGCTCGCTCCTGATCGCGGCGCTCCCGATCCTCGCGGTGAGCCTGCTGCTCGGGCGGGCCATCGTCGCGCGCGCGCTGCGTCCGCTCTCGACGATGGCCGAGCGGGCCGTGGGCCTCTCGGTGGAGAGGAATCCCCGCTCGCTCGGCGCGCGCTCCGGGCTCGTGGAGGTAGACCGCCTCGCCACGTCGTTCGACCGGTTGCTCGAGCGCCTCGACGACGCGCTGCGTGCGGAGCGGCGACTGACCGCGGACGCTTCGCACGAATTACGCACGCCGCTCACGGTGCTCGGCGGCGAGCTGGATCTTCTTCGGGAAGGGGCACTGAAGGGAACGCCCGCCGCGCTCGGGTTGGAGCGCGCGGCGGAGCAGGTCGCGGCGATGCGAGAGCTGGTGGACGCGATCCTGATCCTGCATCGCTCTCGCGAGATCGGACCGTCTGAAGCGATCGGCTTCGAGGTCCTGAACCTCTGCGACCTCGCGCGCGAGACGCTGGCAGAGACTCGAGTCCGCAATCCCGGGCGCGAGCCGGATGTGAGGCTCGACGCTCCCGACGAGATCATCGTCGCAGGGAACGCCGCGCTGCTCGCCTCCGCCGTTCGCAACCTGCTCGACAACGCGCTCAAGTTCACGCGCACGGGCGATCGCGTCGAGGTCGCGGTGGGCGAAGCCGGGGAGCAGGCGACACTCTCCGTGGACGACGCGGGTCCCGGCATTCGCGAGGACGAGCGCGAGCGCATCTTCGATCCGTTCTTCCGCGGGGCCGAGGCGCGGGCCGGAACCGGCGGTTTCGGGCTCGGGCTCCCGATCTTGCGCCGCGTCGCGCAAGCCCACGGCGGAGACGTCGCGGTCTCGAGGTCGGCGCTCGGCGGCGCGCGGTTCGTAATGCGACTGCCGAGGTACGGAGCGCCGAAGCGCGGCTGAGCGTGCGGGGATATACCGTCTGTGCTCGGACAAGGAGCCTCGAGCCTCGAAACGAGCGCTTCCCTGTCGCGTTGCTCTCCTCGCCTGGGAACCTCCTGATCGTGATCCGCCGAATCGTCTGCCGCCAGGATGGGAGCTCACGATCTCGCGGACCAGCTGCGCTCAGCGCGCCAGCACGAACTTGCGAACTTGTCGCAGCTCCTCGGTCTTGAGGCTCAAGAGATAGAGCCCCGCCGGCGCACGGTCGCCCACGTCCGTCGATCTGCCCCAGTCGAATGCGTGCTCGCCTGCGTCGAGCAGTCCGTGCTGGAGCACGGCCACGCGCCGGCCGGCCACGTCCCAGATCGTCAGCTCGACCCTCTGGGCGTGCGAGAGCGCGATCGCGAAGTGCGTGCCGCTCCGCCCCGGGTTCGGCGACGGCGGCCGGGTGAATCCTGTGTCCCACGAGCGCGCCGGAGGCGGAATAGGATCCGGGGGCACGTCCACCACGCGTCCCTGCGTCTCTTCGAGGACCCAGACGTCATTCAGCCTACCGCTCGCTCCCGCACCGCCGAACGCCACCATGCGATGCCCGTTGGCCTGAACGGCGCTGTGGAGTGAGCGCGGGTCGGGGGGCCCGCTGGTGGGCGTGAGGTCCACCCAGACGGGCGATCCGGATCCGTTGCCATCGGTAACCGTCCTCACCAAGTTCGCGGGGACGCCGCCGACCAGACCGCCGAACGCCGTCACGCGGTTCGTGACGGGATCGTAGACGCCGCTCTGCAGGGACCAGGGTGAGGGCGGCGAGCCGCTCGGACTCGACTGGCTCCAGGCCGGGGAGCCGACGCCGTTCGCGTCGGCGAGCACCCACATCTCGTCGTCGCTCGAGCCGCAAGGCACGAGGCCACCGATCATGGTCATGCGATTGGTGGCGGCGTCGTACGTGGCGAGGGCGTGCGCGCGCGGGCCGGGCAAGGTTCCGCTCGGGCTGAGCTGGGACCAGACCGGCGGGCCGCCGCTGCCGTTGGAATTGGTGAGCACCCAGACATCGTTGAGCCCGGTTCCGCAGGGCGGGCCATCATCGCCGCCAAAGACGATCATTCGGTTGCCGGCGGAGTCATAGACCGCGCCGTGCCCGGTGCGCGCCGAGGGCGGGCCTCCGGTGGGCGAGAGCTGCGTCCACGTCGGCGTTCCGGCCGTCCCATCCGCGCCGGACAGCACCCACACCTCGGCGTTCGCGACCGGGGTGCCGCCCGCGTCGTCACCGCCGAAGACGATCAGCTTGTTGCCGCCGTCGTCGTAGACGGCCGAGTGGCCCTCCCGCGCCGAAGGCGGACCACCGGTCGGCGAGAGCTGAACCCAGGCCGGGCTTCCCGCCTGCCCGTCGGCGCTCGAGAGCACCCACACGTCGTTGCGAGGGCCGGCGTCGGAAAGTCCGCCGAACACGATCATCCGGTTGGAGGTCGGGTTGTAAGCGGCGGCGTGCCGCTCGCGGGCCGGAGGCGCCGCTCCGACCGGGAGCAGCCGCACCCAGGTCTGCCCGACCGCCTTCAGCGTGATGCTGGTCGCGCTGATCTGCGGATAGAGCGAGATCCCGTTGCCGAGATCGAGACCGGTGATCCAGGGACTGGTCGCCCGGACGTTCGAGCCGAAGCTGAGGATCTGAAAAGTCTGCCCGGGAGTGGGTACGAATCCGTTGATCAGGGTGATGTTGACCGGCGCGTTCAGCGTGAGGGTGCCGGAGACCGTCAGCCGATCGTAGCCCGTGCCTGGGTTGGCGCCGCCGAGCTCGATGTTGACGGCCCCGGTCGAGTCGACCGGGCAGGGGCCGGTGATGGTCAAGCTGCCCGCGGATGTGCCGGGGTTGATATTGCCTCCATTGGTGAACGTCGTGCCCGATATGTTCAGGGTACCGTTCCCACGCAGCGTGCCTCCGGCGGTGTTGGCGAGGGTGCCGGCGCTTACCGTCAACGTCCGCGTCGCGCCGATCGAGACCGTCCCGTTGTTGGTGAACGACGGGGTGGTGCCGGTCTGGGTGATGGTCAGATTGCCGCCGGCCAGGTCGATCAGGCCCGAGGCGGCGTTGACGTGATCGGCGCCGGAGCCGGCGAGCGTCGAGGTGGCGTTGACGGTCAGGGCGCCGGCGTTCGACAGCACCCCGGTCAGCGTGCGCGCCCCGCCGGTGCCGGCCGACAGCAGGATCGTGGCGCCGCTGGCGTTGACCAGCGCGCCCGAGCTCCAGGTCAGCGCGGAGTTGCCGTTGTTGCTGATGGTGGTCAGCTCGAGCGTGCCGTTGTTGGTGAAGGCGCTGGCCAGGGTCAGGGTCGCTTGGACGAAGGACTCCGACTCTACCCGCAGCGTCGAGCCGCTGCCCGAGGTATAGGCGCCGTTCCAGGTGCCGCCGCTGCGCTGCACCCGCAGCGTGCCGTCGTTGACCAGGGGACTGTTGACGACGCAGCCGTTGAACACGGTGCTCACCCCGGTGGAGTTGCGGAACGTGCCGGGGCCGTTCAGGGTCGAGCTGGTGGCCGCGATCGCCAGCGCGCTGGTCACGTAGTCGACGGTCTGGGTGAGCGTGACCGAGGAGATCGAGAACGTGCCGGCGCCGGAGAAGGCGGCGTTGGCATGCACGAACTCGCCGCCCGTGACGGCCAGGGTGCGGCCGCTCGCCACGGTGAGGGTGCCGTTGTTGGTGAACGAGGGGGTGGTGCCGGCCTGGTTGATGGTCAGGCTGCCGCCGGCGAGGTCGATCACGCCGGAGCCGGTGTTGACGTGATCGGCGCCGGCCCCGGCCAGGGTCGAGGCGGCGTTAATGGTCAGGGTGCCGGCGTTCGACAGCGCCCCGGTCAGGGTCGAGGTGGCGTTGACGGTCAGGGTGCCGGCGTTCGACAGCGCCCCGGTCAGGGTGCGGGCCCCGCCGGTGCCGGCCGACAGCAGCAGCGTGGCGCCGCTGGGGTTGACCAGCGTGCCCGAGCTCCAGGTCAGCGCGGAGATGCCGCTGCTGCTGATGGTGGTCAGCTCGAGCGTGCCGTTGTTGGTGAAGGCGCTCGCCACGGTCAGGGTCGACTGGACGCCGATCTCCGACTCGACCCGCAGCGTCGAGCCCGAGCCCGAAGTATAGGCGCCGTTCCAGGTCCCGTGGCGCTGCACTCGCAGCGTGCCGTCGTTGACGATCGCGCTGTTGACCACGCAGCTGCTGAACAGCAGCGTGTTCACCCCGGTCGAGTTGCGGAACGTGCCGGGGCCGTTCAGGGTCGAGGTGGTGGCCGCGATCGCCAGCGAGTCGGTCACGTAGTCGGCGGTCTGGGTGAGCGTGACCGAGGAGATCGAGAACGTGCCGTCGCCCGAGAGTCCGGGGCTGGCGTGCACGAACTCGCCGCTGGTGACGGTCAGGGTGCGGCCGGCCGGCACGGTGAGCGTGCCGTTGTTGGTGAACGAGGGGGTGGTGCCGGTCTGGGTGATGGTGAGGTTGCCGCCGGCCAGGTCGATCACGCCGGAGGAGGTGTTGACGTGATCGGCGCCGGACCCGGCCAGGGTCGAGGCGGCGTTGACGGTGACGGTGCCGGAGTTGGAGAGCGCTCCGGTCAGGGTGCGCGTGCCCCCGGTGCCGGCCGACAGCAGCATCGTGGCGCCGCTGGCGTTGGTGAGCGTGCCGGTGCTCCAGGTCAGATTGGCGGGGCCGGCGTTGCTGATGGTGGTCAGCTCCAGCGTGCCGTTGTTGGTGAAGCCACTCGCCACGGTCAGGGTCGAGGTGGTGCCGAGTTCGGACTCGACCCGCAGCGTCGAGCCCGATCCCGAAGTGTAGGCGCCGTTCCAGGTGCCGCCGCGCTGCACTCGCAGCGTGCCGTCGTTGACGATCGCGCTGTTGACCACGCAGCTGCTGAACAGCAGCGTGTTCACCCCGGTCGAGTTGCGGAACGTGCCGGGGCCGTTCAGGGTCGAGGTGGTGGCCGCGATCGCCAGCGAGTCGGTCACGTAGTCGGCGGTCTGGGTGAGCGTGACCGAGGAGATCGAGAACGTGCCGTCGCCCGAGAGTCCGGGGCTGGCGTGCACGAACTCGCCGCTGGTGACGGTCAGGGTGCGGCCGGCCGGCACGGTGAGCGTGCCGTTGTTGGTGAACGAGGGGGTGGTGCCGGTCTGGGTGATGGTGAGGTTGCCGCCGGCCAGGTCGATCACGCCGGAGGAGGTGTTGACGTGATCGGCGCCGGACCCGGCCAGGGTCGAGGCGGCGTTGACGGTGACGGTGCCGGAGTTGGAGAGCGCTCCGGTCAGGGTGCGCGTGCCCCCGGTGCCGGCCGACAGCAGCATCGTGGCGCCGCTGGCGTTGGTGAGCGTGCCGGTGCTCCAGGTCAGATTGGCGGGGCCGGCGTTGCTGATGGTGGTCAGCTCCAGCGTGCCGTTGTTGGTGAAGCCACTCGCCACGGTCAGGGTCGAGGTGGTGCCGAGCTCGGACTCGACCCGCAGCGTCGAGCCCGCGCCCGAGGTGTAGGCGCCGTTCCAGGTCCCGCCGCGCTGCACGCGCAGCGTGGAGTCGTTCGTGATCGGAACACTGACCGTCGTCGCGAACAGCCGGCTCGAAGTTCCGGAATGCGTCAGGCTGCCGGTGCCGTTCAGCGTGCAGGACGAGAAATCGAGCGAGCCATTCGCCGAGACGACAAAGGCCCCGTTCACCGTGATCGTGCGAGACACAGCCAGCAGTGTCTGAGTCCCGCTCGCGGCGCCGAGCGCCAGGCTCGCCACGGTCGGATTCGTATTGATGGTGACCGTGTAGTCGCCAGCGAGGTCGATCGTGACGTCATCGGCGCTGGTAGGTACTTGCGCGGGTGACCAATTGCCGGCCGTGTTCCAGTTTCCGCCGGCCGCGTTGTTCCAGCTGATGGGTATGGCGAGCGACGCGCCGGGGAACGCGAGCGCGGCGAGCAGGAGCGCCAGAACGAGGACGGCTGGTCGGAAGAAGTGACCCCGGGGCATGGGCGGCCCTTCAGAAGGGGATGCTCTCGGGCGGCTTCTGAGTCCGCAGGAACCACCGAGAAATGATCTCTGGTACCGGCTACGAGCCTAGTCTCCCTCCCGGCCACTGACCAAGAACTTTCTCTCTCCGCTCCGGCCCGCCGAAGCGTGCCCATTGGTCCTCGGTGCTCCGAGGGGCGCCCTCCCGCCTGCCCCGACGGGGGGGCGGGACTCCTGACCTCCTACCCTCGATCAGGTCCGCCTTGCGCATGCGCACGAGGATGTAACCCGCGGTCGTCCGAAGTACTCCCAGGGTGAGCCACGACAACAGTGAGGTGCTCGGCGCAAAGGGATTCGTGGCGGTCCTGGCGATCGTCGGGACTGTGCCCGTGGTGTTGTTGATGGCCGCGGATTTCTTCTCTGCGCCAGGCTACGAGAACTTTCGTCGAGTGAAATCGGGGCTCTCGCGCCGTCCGCCAATTCGGAGGGCGAATGAAAACGACTCCCACCACCGTGTGTTGCGGTAGGAGTCATCAGCCCGGCGCGGGCGATTGAAGGCGGAACTCCATCGCCTCTGATCGGCGCCAGAGATCATGGCGGGATCGGGTTCAACCGCGGCCCGAAATCGGAAGGCGCCGCGACCTCGTGTGCCGGCCGCGCGCGGCGCCGCCTCGCTGCCGCGGCTATTTGCGGTTCGGAAGCCTGAGCGACTGCCCGGGCCGGACCTCGGCCTTGACGAGGTTGTTCTCCATCATGATCGCGGGCACGCTCGTGTTCCATTGCTGCGCGATGGTCTCGAGCGTCTC
>CAZYQK010000105.1:0-11362 GCA_964650245.1 uncultured bacterium
TGCCGCTCGCGGCGGTCATCGCGGTGCCGATCGTGGCGTTCCTGCTGGTGTGGCGGCGGCCCGACCTCGGCACGGCGTGGGCGTTCCTCTGGTACGCCACGATCCAGGGCCTGGGCGCGATCTTCGACCTCTACCGCTTCCCGCCGTTCAACGTCTCGGGCGGGTTCAAGCTCTACATCGACCTCTACTGCGGCCTCACCTTCTTCTACCCGGCGAGCTTCCTGCACTTCATGACCGTGTTCCCGCGCCCGCGCTGGCGCGGCCCGTGGCCGTTGCGCAGCGTGTGGTTCTGGATCGTGGTCGCGAGCTACGTGACGGCGCCGCTGCTATTCCCGCTCGGGCGCGTGTTCCAGCGCAGGCCGGAGGATCTCTTCGTCTGGTTCAACACCGTGGCGCTGGTGCTCGGCACGCTCTCGCTGGTCGAGCGCTACGCGCGCCCGGCGCGGCCGGAGTGGGCGCCCAAGAAGAGCGAGCGCGCGCTGGCGCTGGTGGTGGCGCTCGCGCTGTTCGCGGCCACGGTGTTCGGCGTGTTCGGGGCACTCGGCGAGGACCCGCGGGTGTCGGCGCTGTTCTCGCTGCCGCTGGTGCGCGTGCTGTTCACGGTCGTGATCGTGGCCTGGCTCACCTCGCCGCTCCTGATCGCGTTCCTGATCGCGAACGATCCGGCGTTCGATCCGCGCCGGCTGCTGGTGCGGGGTCTGCCGTACGCGCTGCTCTCCGGCGTGCTCGCCGCGCTCTACCTGGCGATCGTGCTGCTGGCGCAGCGCACGTTCGCGGCCGCGACCGGCGAGGAGGCGGTGGCGTTCAACGTGATGGCGGCGCTGGTGGTGGCGTTCGCGTTCGCGCCGCTGCGCGAGCGCCTGCAGCTCTGGCTCGACCGGCTCTACGGCCGCGATCCGCGCATGCTGCGCTCGGCGCTCGACCAGGCGGGCCGCGAGCTGCTCGGCGCGCTCGACCGCGACCAGGTGCGGGCCTCGGTCGAGGCCGGGCTCGCGCGCGGCCTGCGCCGGAGCGCCGCGATCGAGTGGCGGGAGTCGGGGCCGCCGAGGCTCGCGGACCCGGGCGAGATCCCGGACGACGCGAAGAGCGCGGTCGAGAACCTGCTGATGCAAGCCGGGATCCGGCTCGAGAACCTCTCGCTGCAGGAGCAGCGAGCGGCCGACGAGCGCCGCGCGGCCGAGCTGCGCGAGGCGGCGACCCGCGCCGAGCTGCGCGCGCTCCACGCCCAGGTCCAGCCCCACTTCCTGTTCAATGCCCTGAACGCGCTCTCCTATCTGACCGAGACCGACCCGCGCGCGGCGCAGCGCTTCACCGAGCGGCTCGCCGACATGCTGCGCTACACCGTCGAGGCCAGCACCCGGCCCGCCGCGCTGCTGTCGGAGGAGATCGGGTTCGTCGAGGACTACCTGGGCGTGGCGCGCGAGCGCTACGAGAACGCGCTCGCCTTCGAGTACCGCGGCTCGCGCGACCTGCTCTCGGTCGCGGTCCCGCCGCTCCTGCTCCAGCCGCTGGTCGAGAACAGCCTGAAGCACGGCTGCGCGCCCGGTGCCGAAGCGCTCCACCTGACGCTCGCGGCGCGCCAGGACGACGGCTGGCTCACGCTCGAGTTCGCGGATGACGGCGTCGCCGGCGGCAACGGCGCGAAGGGGCTGGGCGTGGGGCTTCAGAACCTCGAGGCGCGCATGCGGCGCTTCGCGGGGTCGGGCTCCAGCATGAGCGCCGGGCCGCGCGTGGGCGGCGGGTTCCAGGTCACGCTGCGCTGGCGCGCGCAGCACGAGCGGGCGGCATGAAGGGCGAGGCGAAGGTGCGGGTGCTGATCGCGGACGACGAGCCGCGGGCGCGCCAGTTTCTCGAGAAGCTGCTGGCCGAGCAGCCCGAGCTGGAGGTGGTGGGTGCCGCCAGGGGCGGGATCGAGGCGCTCGCGCTCTACCATCGGCTCAAGCCCGAAGTCACGTTCCTCGACATCCACATGCCCGATCTCTCTGGGCTTGAGGTCGCGCGCCAACTGATGCGTGCGGGCCCGCCGCTGGTAGTATTCGTGACCGCCTACGACCGCTACGCGGTCGAGGCGTTCGAGGTCGCGGCGCTCGACTACGTGCTGAAGCCCATCCGCCGCGAGCGGCTGGCCGAGACCGTGCGGCGCGTGGTGGCCGAGGTGCGCGAGGGCCGCATGGCCGCCCACGGGCGCTCGCTCCAGAGCGCGCTCGACACGCCTGAGATCGCCGGCCGCGCGCCGGCCTTGAAGCGCCTCCCGGTGCGGCACAAGCGCGAGGTCAAGCTGCTCGACCTGGACCAGGTGCCGCTCATCTTCTCGCGCGACCGGCTGGTGCTGGCGCGCGCCGAAGCCCACGAGTACCTGGTGGATTACACGCTGCAGGAGCTGGAGCAGCGGCTGCCGGAGGGATCGTTCGTGCGCGTGCATCGCGGCGCGCTGGTCAACCTCTCGGCGATCGAGTCCTACGGCGGCGAGGACGGCGTGCTGGTGCTGCGCTTGAAGGACGGCACGCGGGTCGAGGCCAGCGAGCGGCGCGCGGCGGAGGTGAGGCGGAAGCTGAGATAGGGGGCTATCGGTAGAGGGTCTTCAGCTCGCCCCAGGTTCTGCGTCGCACGGCGGTCGTGGTGTCGCAGAATTCGATCTCGAACACCAAGTCCTGCCGGGGATTATAGAGATCCGCGGGACCCAGCGGGCAGCCCGGGATTGGCCCGGTCCGAGAGTTCCACCACGCCATCCCGGCGGTGTATGGATCCAAGGAATCGGCGACGACCGCGAAGCCGAAGTCGCAGTACGGCTCTCCGGTCTGCACCGTGAAGAAGTAATCCCCCGCCCCCGGAAGCTGGAGCGGCGGATCGAGCACGAACTGGAACTTCACCGGGTGGATTCCATCGCCGGCCAGGATCTGGAGCACGGGGCCGGCTCGCAGGACCCTGTCGATGTCGGGCTCGCCGTCGGGAAACACGTGCGTAACGTAGAGTTTCATCGGCGTGCCGTTGCTATCCGGCTGTGCGGTTCTCCACACCGTGATCGAGCGGATCACGGTATCGGCGGCATGGAAGACCTGTCCGCACCCACCGCCGTCGTAGGCTACGCAGAAATCGTTGCCGTGCGTGGTGTCCACGCCGATCGTGGTGGGCACGCATGCGGGCGCGCCGCCCGAGCGCGGCTCTCCGGGACCGCCACCGGCCACGGCGGCGATTTCGGTGCTCGCCAGCAACACGAGGGCGACGGTGCCCTTCCAGGCGCTCATCGGAGCAGAACCACGGTTCCGGCCCGGACGCGATCGGCGATGTGCAAGCGATAAAAGTAAACCCCGCTGGGGAGCGTTCTCCCCACCGGGTCGCGGCCATCCCAGCGGAGCGGGCCGCCCGTGACCCCGTCCAGTCGCGCCACCTGCCGACCGGCGACATCGAAGATGACGATCCTGACCGGCAGCCCGGGTGCTGAGCCAATCCGGAACCCCGTCGAGCCACGGGCAAGGTCAATCTCGACCCGGATCTCCGGTGGGGTGGGAATGGCCCGGGCCGCGGGCGAGAGGCTCTGCTGGACGGTCAATAGCGCGATCACCGCGTCCGATCCACCGCTGGGGGTGCGCACGTGGAACTTCACGTTGTAGGTGTTTCCCGCGGTGCCGGCAGGGGGAGTCCACGTAAACGTCCGCGTCCCGGAATCGAATGCCATCCCCAACTGCAGGAAAAACGCCGCGTAAGTAAGTGGATCGTTCTCCGGATCGGTCGCGGCTACGACGAAATTGTAGGCGAGGCTCTCGATCACGGTGAAGTAGACGCGAGCCGTGCTATCGGCGACCGACTGGCCGCCGATCGAAGTGAATTGCGGCGGCAGGCTCATATTCCGCCTTGAGGCCCAGAGCTGGGGGAGCGTCGCGCTCGGGTTGGTCGGTGATTTTGCGAGAAGACCGAAGCGAGTTCCGTCAGGGGAGGTTCGCGGAGAGAGTTGACTGAAAGTGAACTGGCCGTAGTTCGTGACTGGCTTGGGGCCTGGTGCCAGGCCCGGGTCGAGCGTGTGGGTGACGGTGGCGGTTTGATCCGATCCAACGCCCGCGACCACAATCTTGCCATCCTCGGCATAGAACGGGAGGATAGCGTGTTGATTGGTCGGCGCGTACAGCGGTGTCGGCGGGGTGGTCGTGTCCTGAGTGGCGGTGACCGTGTGAAGGCCGCGGAGGAGCGTGGCGAGGGTCAGGCGGTCGAATACGATCATCTGGCCATCTGGGGACCACTTCGGATAAATATCCCAGAAGCTACTGCCGGAGGTAATCTGCCGGGGGCTGCCACCCGAGACCGGCACGGTGAAGATGTGAAACTGCACGCCGTCGTACTGGGAAAACACAACGGTGCTGCCGTCCGGTGAAATAGCGGCGTTGGTCGTCGGAAGAGGGCTGCTATACACAGGAGTGGGGCTACCCGGATTCACCGACGGGACTTCTTCGCGATAGATCACGCGATCGAATCTGCCGAAGAAGATCTCGTCGCCGAGTGGGGACCACGAGGGGTCGTAATCGTTGGAATCGATCGGGGCCGTGGTCCAGGTAAACTGCTGGGGCGTGTTGCCTCCGGAAGGATCGGATGCGACGAGGTGGACCTTGCAGCGGTGCTGCGCGTTCCTCTTGCTGAAGGCGATGCGGCGCCCGGAGGGCGACCACGAGATGTCGCCAGCGCCGATGGCGTTCTCCTGGTTCGGCGAACCGGTTTCGGCGAGGTTCGTGCGCCGCACGAGCGTGCCGTGGAGCGCGTTGCGGTGCCAGTCGGTGACGTGAGGTGCGCGGATGAGCTTGTCTTGCTGGCTAAAGATTCCGTCGTAGTTCAAATCGCACGTGGGCGAACCCTCCGTCGACTCCACGCGGCCGTTTCCGTCGGAGTCCGCCGTCCTCACCGTCGCGATCTTCACGCCTTGCTCGACCCCGGACACGAAAACGTGAAGGCTGCACTTGCCGCAGCCCGAAAAGCTCGGAACCGTGATGCGGGTGGTGCCGCCGCTGTCGGTAGAATCGTCCGCGAAGGTCCTGGCACCCTCGTCATTGACCTTGAGGTTGCCCGCCGCGGGGATCGTCGCAACCGTGACCCAGATCGACTCGGGAGGAACGCCGACCCGATTGCAGTCGAAGCCGTCACTGTAATAGACCGTGATTCTCAGCCTGGCGGGCCGGCCTGCGAACAAGCTGTCCCCGGCCGGGCACGCTGACACGGAGTCCTTGAACGTCCAGTAGACGTTGCCCAGGCTCGGCGGATTGGGCCCCATGGGGCCGAAGCCCTCGCACTGGGACCAGGCTCGAGTGCACAGCGCCAGCGGGGCGAGCAGGAGGGAAAAGAAAAGCGCGCGGACTGCGGTCTGGCGGGAAATCATCGGCCGACTCCTTCCTCGTTCGGGCCTCCGTGGGCTGCAGGGGGCGAGGAATTCGTCGGCGCAGTCCAGCGGCGAGGACGCTACTCCCGCCTCACCTCACAAGCAACAGACAATCTGGATTAGTAGATGTAGCCTGCTTATCGTTCAACAGCGCAGGTATAACCCTCCGTCGTTGAGCGCGTTGAGACTCTGGATATGTCCGCTGCAGAGGAGCGTGGCACCGGCAGCTTACCGGGCGCTCAGTCGCCCTGCCTGCCCGAGCGCCTCAGCTTGTCGAACCCGCCGCAGGCGGCACCGGCCACGGGATCTGCTGCAACCGTTCCGCGTAGATCTCGGTCGGGAACGTCTGCTTGAGCGCCGTGACCACTTCCTCCAGCACGCGATCGCGCTTGTACTCGGCGGCCTGCTGCTGGAGGTACTGGATGATCGCGGGCGGCAGATTCTCGTACGCCTGCGGGCCCTGCACCTTGGAGACGAGCTGCGCCACCAGCCAGCCGCGCTCGGCCCGCACCGGCCCCACGCATTCCCTGGGCCGCATGCTCATGAACGCCGCCGAGTATGGCTTCCAGCGCGCGGGCGCGTCGGGGAAGCGCACCGTCTCCTCGGTCACCGGCGTGCCGGGTGCGGCCATCTCGACCGCTTCGCGCAGCGAAGGCGCATGCCCCGCGTGCAGCACGACCGCGGAGGCCGCCGCCGAGTCCGCGAGTGTCGCCACCAGCAGCCGGACCTGGTCGAGCCGCTGGAACGCGTCCTTCATGCGCTCGTGGGCCGCCCGCAGGTCGGCCGGCGTTACGTCGGCGCGCGGCGCGATCTCGGAATTGTAGAAAGCATTGAGCACGTAGTTGTCCACCCGCTGGGTGATGCGGCGCGCCACCGCCTCCTCCTGGTCGAGGTGGCGGCGGCGCGCCTCGAGCAGCGCGAGACGGCGCACCACCTGCGACTCGATCCAGCGCTCGATCGCGTGCAGCATGGTGGGGTTGGGCCGCTCGCGGTTCGCCACGGCGAGGTCGGCGAGCGCGGCACTCAGCGTGTAGGTCTCCTCGCGGCGGCCCGAGTCGTAGCGTGCGAGCACGGCGCCCAGCTCATCGGGCGACGGCTGCGGCGGGACGCTCTGGCCCATACCCGGCGTGAGCGGTGCCAAGGAACGGTTCAGGTACGCGAACAGCGACTGCGTGCCGCCGGGCTCGAGCCGCATGGCGAAGGTCTCGCGCAGATCGGCGACCGCGCGCAGCGCGAGCAGGCGCTGCTTTCGCTGCCGCAGCATGTCGCGCAGCATGAACCGCTGCTGTGGATCGAGCGGCGGCTGCGGGCGCGGCTGGCGCTCGAGCACCTGGAGGATGAACCACCCCTGGCCGGGGGCCTCGAGCGGCCCGAGGGTCTGCTGGAGCGGGGCGACGCGCAGGTAGTGGTCGAGCGGCGCCACCAGCGAGCCGGGTGTGGTGAAGCCTAGGTCGCCCCCCGGTGGCAGCAGCCCCGGCGGGCTGAAACGATCGGCCACCGTCGCGAACCCGGTCCCGCGCGCGAGTTCCGCGATCGCGGCGTCGGCCGCGGAGCGCGCCACGGTGTAGATGAGCCGCGCGTGGGCCGCCGTGTCGCGCCAGGCGTAGAGCTGCCCGACCTCCGCCTCGCTGACCGGGATGTTGCGGGGCGAGAGCCGCTCGAACACCGCGTCCATCAGGACCTCGTCCGCGACCAGCCGGCGATAGTTCACGACCAGCGTGTCGCGGAAGAGCCCGCGGCGCTCCGCCTCGTCGAGCAGCAACGCGCGGCGCACCAGGTCCTGGATGAGCAGGGCCTTCGCGCTGTCGGGCGTCCCCGCGTATTGCGCCTCGTTGCCGCGCGCGGCCTCGACGAACTCGTCGCGCGTGATGGTGCGGGGGCCCGCGCGGGCCAGCACCCGCGAAGCGTCGAGGCCGCAGCCGGAGAGCGCGGGCAGCGCGGCGAGCGCGAGGAGCGCGAGCGCGAGCGCCGATGCGGGGGAAAGCGTGAAGCGTCGAGCCATGGTCAGCCGCGCACCTTAGAGCACGGCGCGGGCGCGCCGCAACCGCGCGGCGCTACGGCGCGCTGCGCGCCGCGATCTCGACCCGTGCCACCTCGGCGCGGCGCGGATACGATGCGGGCAGGCGGTGGTAGTCGGCGTTCGCGTCGCTGATGCGCTCGTTGACGGCGCGCGCAACGAGCCGGTACGCGCCGCGCGGCACGCGATAGCGCAGCGTGACCGCCGCGCGCCCGCCCGGCGCGAGCCGGTCGTCGGCGACCTTCTTCACCACCGGCGTCCACTGGTAGCGCTGGGCGATGCGGTGCTCGGCGCGCGCCAGCGTGTCGCCCGCGGCGGAGATCGCGGCCAGCTCGATCAGCACCGCGCGCTCGGGATCGCCGGTCGGCAGCATGTGCCCGGCGTTCGCGTTCACCGCCGTCACGCGCCACGCCGCCGCGGCGCCTGCCGCCGCCGCCGGCGCCGGATCGGGCGCGAGTGCCACGCCCGGTGGAAGGCGCGCCGCCAGCGAGTCCCACAGCGCGGGCGAAGTCTCGCGGCCCTTCCTGAGACGGCTTCCGATCCAGCCGTGGAGCCCGGTGCGCCGCGGCGGCCCGTCCGCGGCCATCGCGCGCCGTGCTTCGGGCATGTGGCAGTCCTGGCAGACGCGGCCCTGCCGCGCGTGGGGGCCGGCGCGCCACTCGTCGCCGGTCTGAAACGTGCAGATGAAGTTCTTGCCCGGGTAGGCCTGCACCGCCTGATGGCAGCGCAGGCAGAGCGCGGCGCTGCGGAATTCCGGGTTGTAGCGCGTCGCGTGCGGCGCACGCACGCCCGCGAACGGACCTTCCACCGCGCCGTCCCGCACGTGGCACACAGCGCAGGTGATGGCCTCGTCGCGCAGCGCGGGGTCGTAGCCCGGGTTGGCGCGCCGCACCGGGCGCTCGACGTCGTTCTGCCGCAGCGCCACCACCAGCGAGTCGAGCTGGTTCAAGAGCGGGGTGTGGCAGTTGACGCACATCCACGAGACGCCGGGCTGCTTGCGGAGCTCGCCCTGGAACTGCGGATCCACCCAGGCCTGGGCGTGGACCGACTGCTGCCACTCGCGGTAGATCGCACCGTGACATGTACCGCACTCGCGTGCCGAAAGGCTCGAGAGACCGGCCGGCACGCGCTGCGCGGGGAACGGACGCTCGTAGATCGGGCGCGTGGCGTAGAAGTCGGGTAGCGCGGCTCGCCCGAGCACGGCCGCCGCGCCCAGCCCGAGCGCGAGCGCGGCGCCGGTCGCGGCGCTCCGCTTGCGCCTCACGACGCGCTCTCCCGCTGCGGCGCGCCTTCGTCTCGCCCCGTGCCCAGCTCGGCCGCCACCGCGATCGCCTGCAGCAGCTCGCGCGTGCGATGGAGCAGCGCGATCCCCTCGCCGCGCACCCGCATCCCGAACTCGCGGCCCGAGAAGAACTCGACCTGGAAGGCGAGCATGCCGACCACGGTGCGGATCTGCTGCGGCTTGAGCGGGCGGCGCAGCACGATCTCCGCCAGCTCCTGAAACACGCGCAGCACCTCGACCGCGCCGGAGGCGCCCAGCAGCCGCAGCCGCCGCAGCTCGAACAGCGCCACCGCGGGCGGTGGAAGCTGGCCGAAGCGGTCCATCAGCTCGAGCGTGAGGTCGTCGAGCGCATCCAGCTCGCGGGCTTCGGCCAGCCGGCGGTAGAGGTTGAGCTTCTCGTGCTCGTCCGGCACGTAGTCGTCGGGGAGATAGGCGCTCCAGTCGGTGAGGAGCCGCGGCTCGGGCGAGGTCTCGGCCGCCTCGCCCTTCAGCCCGGCCACCGCCTCCTCCAGCAGCTTGACGTAGAGATCGAACCCGAGCCCCACGATGAAGCCGTGCTGCTCGGGCCCGAGCAGGTTCCCGGCGCCGCGGATCTCGAGATCTTTCAGCGCGATCTTGAAGCCCACGCCCAGGTCGTCGAACTCCTCGATCACGCGCAGCCGTTTCTCCGCCTCCTCGGTGAGCACGCGCCGCGAAGGCACGAGGAGATACGCGTACGCGCGATGCGAGGAACGTCCCACCCGGCCGCGCAGCTGGTAGAGCTGGGCCAGCCCCATGGTGTCGGCGCGGTCCACGATCAGCGTGTTCACGCTCGGGATGTCGAGCCCGGACTCGATGATCATGGTCGAGACCAGCACGTCGTAGCGCCGGTCGAGGAAGTCGAGCATGACGCGCTCGAGATCGCGCTCGGCCATCTGCCCGTGCGCCACCCCGATGCGCACCTGCGGCACCAGCTTCGCGACCAGCAGCGCCGCGTTTTGGATGGTCTCCACCCGGTTGTGGACGTAGAACGCCTGCCCGCCGCGGTCCACCTCGCGCAGGATGGCGTCGGCGATCACCTCCTCGTCGTACTCCAGGGTCTCGGTGCGCACCGGCAGCCGGTCGCGCGGCGGGGTCTCGATCACCGACATGTCGCGAGCACCCGCGAGCGAGAGGTTGAGCGTGCGCGGGATGGGCGTGGCGGTCATGGCGAGCGTGTCCACCTGGCGCGCGAGCTGGCGGATCTTCTCCTTCTGCGCCACCCCGAAGCGATGCTCCTCGTCGATCACCACCAAGCCCAGATCGCGGAACTTGACGTCCTTGGAGAGCATGCGGTGGGTGCCGATCAGGACGTCCACCTCGCCGCGCGCGAGTGCTTCGAGCGTCGCCTTCTGCTCCTTCGCGGTGCGGAAGCGCGACAGCACTTCGACCCTCACGGGGAAGTCGGCGAGCCGCTCCCGGAACGTCAGCAGGTGCTGCTGCGCGAGAATAGTCGTGGGCACCAGCAGCGCCACCTGCTTGCCGTCCTGCACCACCTTGAACGCGGCGCGCACCGCGACCTCGGTCTTGCCGTAGCCCACGTCGCCGCAGATCAGGCGATCCATGGGGCGCGCGGCCTCCATGTCCTGCTTGACCTCGTCGATCGCGCGCGCCTGGTCGGGTGTCTCCTCGTACGGGAACGACGCCTCCAGCTCGCGCTGCCACACGCTGTCCGGCTTGAACGCGTACCCCGGGAGCGCCTTGCGCGCCGCGTAGCTCCTGATCAGCTCCTCCGCCATGTCCTGGATCGCGCGCACCGCCCGCGCCCTGGTCTTCTGCCACGCGGGGGAACCGAGCCGGTGGAGCGCGGGCCGGGCGCCTTCGCCCGCGGCGTAGCGCGACACCAGCGCCAGCTGGTGGACCGGCACGTAGAGCCGGTCCGTCTCGGCGTAGGCGATCTCGACGCAATCGGTCTCCTGCCCGCCGAGCGTGAGGCGCCGCATCCCGCGGTAGACGCCGACGCCGTGGTCCTCGTGCACCACGAAGTCGCCGAGCTTCACGGCGGAGAGTTCGGCGATCGAGAGCCCGCCGCTGCGCTTGAGCCGCCGCCGCCGGCGCCGGTAGCGCGCGAAAATCTCGTGGTCGGTGAGGATCGCGAGCGAGGCACCCTTGAGCGTGAAGCCCGCCGACACCAGTCCCACGCCGAGCGTCGCCCCGGTGTCGCCCAGCAGCTCGAGCAACCGTTCGCGCTGTCCCGGGTTGTCGCACAGGATCACGGCGTGGATGCCGTTGGCGCCCAGCTCCGCGAGGTGCGACTTCAGGCGCTCGATCGAGCGCTGCACCGGCTCGGCCGGCGCGCTCTCCACGAACAGCGTGGTGGCGTAGCGCTCGCTCTTCCCGGCTTCGGCCACCGGTCCCAGCCAGTCCACGCCGGGCCGATCGCGCCGGAGATCGTGGAACGCCTCCGCGCCGAGGAAGAGCTGCGACGGCGGCGAGATCGCGGGGTAGTGAGCGCTCGCCTCCGCGAAGCCGCGCGCGATCAGGTGCTCGAGCTCCTCCGCGCGCTCGCGCAGCTTCCCCGGATCGTCCAGCACCACCAACGTGTCGTCCGGCAGATAGTCGAGCAGCGTTCCCGGCGCGGCATCGTAGTGGCCGGCGAAGCGTTCCATGCCGTCGTGAAACAGCGGGCCCGCGCCCGCGGTCTCGCGCCCGGGCGGCGCCGGCACGCCGTCGCGGCCGTCGCCCG
>CAZYQK010000106.1:0-11289 GCA_964650245.1 uncultured bacterium
CGCTGGTGAGCGGCGCGTTCGAGGCGGCCGGCGACCACCTCGCGGTGCACGTGGACCTGGCGCTCGACATCACCCCCGCCGAACGCTGGAGTGGCAGCCGCGCGTGGCGCGCGGGCGGGCCGCCCGCGTTGTGGGCGCACGCCGAGGCCGCGCCGCGCGGGCTGGTGGGCGCCGCTCAGGCGCGCGGCGACATGCTCTCCGCGATCGGCTCGGGCTCGGCCGCCGCCATCGTGCGCGAGGCGGACGTCGCGTGGGGCAGCGACGCCTCGGTCAACGCGCCGCCGCTCGCCGACGCGGGCGCCGGCTGGGCCACCGGCTCGCGCGCCGAGTCCCACTACCGGCGCCTGTTCGTGAACGGGCCGCGCTGGGCCGAGCGCTGCTTCGGCGAGGGCCTCGGCACGCTGGTGCCGGGTGCGCCCGCCGATCTGCTGCTGGTGGACTACCGTCCCGCCACCGAGTTCTCGTCGCGAACGCTGCTCGACCACCTGTGGTCGGGCCTGCTGCGCGCGCCGATCTCGGGGGTGATGGTCGCGGGCGAGCCGCTGATGGACAACGGCGTGCTCCTGACCGTGGACGAGCGCGAGGTCGCCGCCCGAGCGCGCGAGTGCGCGGCGCGAGTGTGGGCGAGGATTGGGTAGCGCTCGAAGCGGCACGCGCTCGATTCCGGCCCCTCCCGCGCATTCGGGCACCCACCCGGCTTCGGCTACTCTGTCCGCGGCCGCAGCGCCCGCTTGCCACCATGGACACCGCCCACGATTCCACGCTCCGCATTGACCCCGCCGCCACCGGCGAGGAGCTCGCGCACGTCCGCGCGCTGTTCCTCGAGTACGCGGGCTCACTCGGCGTCGATCTCTCGTTCCAGGATTTCGACCGCGAGCTGGTGGGATTGCCCGGCGACTACGCCCCGCCCGGCGGGTTGCTGCTGATCGCGCGGGTGGACGAGCGCGTGGCAGGCTGCGTCGCGCTGCGGCGGCTCGAAGGCGGCGCGTGCGAGATGAAGCGGCTCTACGCGCGGCCCGAATTCCGTGGCCGGGGCGTGGGCCGCGCGCTCGCCGAGCGCGTCATCGCAGACGGCCGCCGCCTGGGCTACGCGCGGATGCGGCTCGACACGCTGCCCTCGATGGCGGCCGCGATCGTGCTCTATCGCGCGCTGGGGTTCCGTGAGATCGAGCCCTATCGTTTCAACCCGATCGCAGGCACGAAGTATATGGAGCTGGAACTCTGACGGCGCGCGGGCCGGGCGCCGTCGCCACGAGGAGTCACATGCGCATTCCCATCTATCAGATCGACGCCTTCACCGGCCGCCTGTTCGGCGGCAATCCCGCCGCGGTCTGTCCGCTCGAGCGCTGGCTCGACGACGCGACCATGCAGGCGATCGCCGCCGAGAACAATCTCGCCGAGACCGCGTTTCTGGTGCGCGAGGGCGGCGACTGGGCGATCCGGTGGTTCACCCCGGTCCAGGAGATCGATCTCTGCGGGCACGCCACGCTCGCCTCCGGCTTCGCCGTGCTCCGCCACCTCGAGCCCGCGCGAGAGAGCGTGACGTTCCACTCGAAGAGCGGACCGCTGCTCGTCACGCGCGAAGGCGAGCGGCTGGCGATGGAGTTCCCCGCCCGCCCGCCGGTCTCGTGCGAGCGGCCGGCGGAGCTGGAGGAGGGCCTGGGCGCGCCGCCGCGCGGCGTGCTGCGTGCCCGCGACTACCTCGCGGTGTTCGACACCGAAGACGAGGTGCGCGCGCTCAAGCCCCGCATGGACAAGCTCGCGGCACTCGACGCGCTCGGAGTGATCGTGACCGCGCCCGGCCGCGAAGCGGACTTCGTCTCGCGCTTCTTCGCGCCGCGGGCCGGCGTGCCGGAGGATCCGGTCACCGGCTCCGCGCACTGCACGCTGGTGCCCTACTGGGCGGCGCGCCTCGGCAAGTCGCGGCTCCACGCGTTCCAGGTGTCGCCGCGCGGCGGCGAGCTGTGGTGCGAGGATCGCGGCGAGCGCGTGCTGATGGCGGGGAAGGCGGTGCAGTACCTGGAGGGCACGATTGAGATCTGACGGCGCCGGGGCGGGCGCGGTCGCGCGCGTCGCGCTGTTCGCGGCCGGCGCGCTCGTTCTCGCCGTCGCCGCCGCGGCGTGGTGGTTCTTCCCGCCCGACCCGGTCGTGGAGCTGCGTCGGCACTTCTCCCCGCTCGCGCGGGTGGTGCGTGTCCCCGCGCCCGAGCTGGGCCCGCGGGTCGAGCGCTGGCGCCTGATCACCGCCGCGGGCGACACCGCGACCGCGCTGTGGCGTCCGGCGCCGGCCGGGGCCGCGCGGCCGTGGACCGCGGTCATGCTCGGGGGGTTGCGGACCGGCGACCGAGCGGCGCTCCTGCTCCCGCCGGATGCACCGGTGGCGGCGCTCGCCGTGGACTGGCCGTGGCGCGAGTCGCGCACGCTCACCCCGTGGCAGGTGGCGATGCGCCTCGGCGCCATTCGTGCGGCGCTGCTGCGCACGCCGGGCGTCCTGGCACTCGGCACGGAGGCCGTCGCCCGCCAGCCCGAGGTGGACTCGACGCGCGTGGTCCTGCTCGGCGCGAGCCTCGGCGTGCCGCCCGCACTCGCGGCGCTCCGGCTCACGCGCGTGCCCGATGCGCTGGTGCTGATCGACGGCGCGGCCGATCTGCGCGCGCTGCTGGCTGCGGGCCTCGAGCGTGAGCGCTGGCCGGCATGGCTCGCCGCGCCCGCCGCCGCAATTGCGTTCCGCCTGCTGCGGCCGCTCGAGCCGGCGCTGCACGGCGCGGTCGCTGCGCGCCTGCCGGTGCTGGTCATCAACAGCGAGCGCGACGCGCTCCTGCCGGGCGCCGCGATCCGGCGGCTGCACGCGTCTCTCCCGCGGGCCGAGACCCGCTGGCGCCGCGGAGGGCATCTTCACCCGCGCCGGGGTGACGTGATCGCCTCGCTCGTGCAGGAGGTCGTCCCGTGGCTCAAGGCCCGCGGCGATGCCCGCGCCCGGGGCCCGCGCTCGCCCCGCCCCTGACGCGGCTGGACCATCCCGGCCACGCGCACCGTGCCGCCCTGGACGAACCGGAACACCGGCGGGGTCGTACAGGTGGCCCCGGGGCCACCTCGGCCGGCCTAACCCGCTGCGGCCCAAGGCCGGCATCGTGCCGCGCCCCCGGCGGCATGCGGCCTGCTCTCCGTTCTCGCCGAAGCGCGCGAAACTCGCGCGTCCTGCCACCGCGAAACGGAGACACACATGTCGGGTCGGGTCGGAATCACACGCGGCAAGTGCGGATGGTCGGGATCACGGGTGACGCGCCAACTCTTCGCCGCGCTGAGCGCGGCTCGCTCGCGACACGAGCTCCCCACAGCCCGGAGGGAATCATGAAGCGCATCGTGACGTTGTGCGTGGCGGCCATGCTGGTGGCGGTGCTGGTGTCGGCGGCGTCGGCCAACCCGGTGACGCCGCGCGTCGATCGCAGGGAAGCGCGGCAACACGCGCGCATCGCGCAGGGTGTTCGCAGCGGCGAGCTCACGCCGGCCGAGGCCGCGCGCCTGCGCGCCGGGCAGCGCGTGGTTCATCGCGTGGAGCGGCGCGCGAAGGCCGACGGAGTCGTGACCGCGCGCGAGCGGACGCGCCTCGCCCGTGTCCAGAACCACGAGAGCCGGGCGATCTACCGGAAGAAGCACAACGCGCGGACGCGCTGAAGAGTCGTCGCGTCGGCTCGTCCACGGTGCCAGGGCAAGGGCAACGAGACCGGCGCGGCGTTCGGCCCCCGGCGGAGCGATCCGCCGGGGGTCTTCAATTTCCGGCGGGGGTGGAGCTCCAGCACCCTTCGGAGTTGCCCCGATTCGGTGGGACGGCTGAAGACTGTGGTTGATCGGGGAAGCAGCCTGGGCTCGCAGGGGCGCGAAAGGAAATATTTGTCCGTCGCGCGCGATGGTGATGCGGCGAGCGGGCGAGAGCAGGGGGCGCACCGGGGCGCTTCAACGCGCACCTGGAACAGCCCGACGAGCCATAGACACCCGGCACTCGGATCGACAGCCCTCGCCTCCCCGGAAATCTTGGCTCAATACTTCCGGAGGCAGTTGCCCTATCCTTGTCACCGTCCATCGGTGCGCCAATCTCACCAATCGACGCGCACTCGAACTCGGCAGCGCTGCCCGGCCGAAGCACGTTCCATGGGCGCTGAGACGGTCCGCCTCCAGCAGGAGTACCCATGCCCCTCCACCGCACCGGCCCCGTCCTGCTTGTCACTGCCCTGATCGTCGGCGGGCTCGCGTTCGCCTATCCCGCGCGTGCCACCGTCTACGTCTATCACTGCGTGCTGAACCCCCGCCAGGAGAGCCCCCCGGTTGCTTCGTCGGCGTTCGGCGGCGGGCAGATCACGATCGACACCAACGCCAACACGCTTGCCTACCGGGTCTCGTTCACGGGACTGGCGGGCGCCGAGACGGCGGCCCAAATCCACGGCGCGGCCGGGTCCGGCGCCAATGCCGGGGCGCTGGTGACGCTGCCCGCGGGCAATCCCAAAGTGGGCGTTTGGCACTACCCCGAGGCGCAGGAGGCCAGCATCCTCGGCGGGCTCACGTACGTGAACATCCTCACGGCGTTCGCGCCGGGAGGCGAGTTGCGCGGACAGATCGTGCCGCTCAACGCCCTGATTGACGGAGCGCAGGAGATTTCGCTGCCGGCCACAGCGGCCACCGGCTGGGCCACGTTCACGATCGACACGACCGCGAACGCGCTCAACTATTACGTGTCGTACGAGAACCTCAGCTCCGCGGAGACCGCCGCCCACATCCACGGTCCGGGCCTTCACGGCACCAATGCGGGCGTGCTCGTCGCGCTGCCCGCGGGCACCCCCAAGGCAGGCACGTGGAACTACCCCCAGGCCAACGAGGCCGCGATCCTCGCGGGCCGCACCTACGTGAACGTCCACAGCACCGGCTTTCCCGGCGGCGAGATCCGGGGCCAGATCGTTCCGGTCGTCGTGCCCATCGACGCGCAGCAGGAGATCGCGTCACCACTCGCCGCTGGTGCCGCCGGCGTAGGACTGATCGCGATCGATACGCTTGCCAACCAGATGAGCTACGACGTGCGCATCGGCGGACTCACGTCGGGAGAAACGGCGGCCCATCTCCACGGCTACGCAGCGGCCGGAGCCAACGCCGGAGTGCTCGCGGCACTGGCAAGTGGCGCCCGCAAGATCGGCGTGTGGACCTATCCGGCCACGGACGATTCCTCCGTGCTGGGCGGCAAGACCTACATGAACGTGCATACCAGCAACAACCCCGGTGGCGAGATCCGGGGCCAGATCCTGATGGGCCAACCCCTGATTGTCCCCGATCCGTACATCAGCATCGGGGACCGGTCGGTGGCCGAGGGTGACAACGGAACCCGTTCCCTGGTCGTGTACGCGAGCCTGTCCGTGCCCGCCCTGAGCCCCGTGACGGTGAACTACGCCACCGCGGACAGCACGGCGACGCTGGCCGACAACGACTACCAGCCGGCGAGTGGGACGCTCACCTTTCCGCCCGGCTCGACGAGCCAGCCGATCAGCGTGACGCTGAACGGGGATCTGGTGCCTGAGGGCGATGAGACGTTCAAGATCGACCTCTCGAGCCCCGTCGGTGCGGCCATCGCGGACGCCCAGGCAGTGGGGACGATCGCCGACGACGACCGGGCCGCGCTCATCTGCACCGACCTCTGGGTCGCGAATGGCAACGTCCTCGCCATGGTGGCGGCCGGGGGCACGATCTACATCGGCGGGAACTTCACCCAGGTGGGACCCGCGACCGGCAGCGCGGTGCCGCTCGATGCCGCGACCGGTCTGCCGCTGGGACTGCCGTTGGTCGCGGGCACGGTGAACGCCGTGGCCCCGGACGGCTCGGGGGGCTGGTGCGTGGGGGGAAGCTTCACGCACGTGGGAGGGATTCCGCGCTCCAATCTCGCCCGCATCCTGGCCGATCACACCCTCTCCGCCTGGGACCCGGGTGCAAATGGCCTCGTGAACTCTCTGGCGGTGAGCGGGGGGACGGTTTACGTGGGCGGGAACTTCACCAGCATCGCGGGGCAGGCGCGCAACTGGATCGCGGCGCTGGATGCCACGACCGGGCTCGCCACCGGCTGGAACCCGAACGCGAACGGCACCGTGCTCGCGCTGGCGGTGAGCGGGGGGACGGTGTACGCGGGCGGGGCCTTCACCAGCATCGGCGGACAGGCGCGCAACCGGATCGCGGCGCTCGACGCATCGAGCGGGCTCGCCACCGCCTGGAACCCGAACGCGAGTAGCACCGTGCGTGCGCTGGCGGTGAGCGGGGGCACGGTGTACGCGGGCGGGGACTTCACCACCATCGGCGGGCAGCCGCGTAACCGGATCGCGGCGCTGGATGGGACGAGCGGGCTCGCCGCCGCCTGGGACCCGAACGCGAACATCGCCGTGCGCGCGATGGTCGTGAGCGGGGGGACAGTGTATGCGGGCGGGAGCTTCACCACCATCGGCGGGCAGGCGCGCAGCCGGATCGCGGCGCTGGATGGGGCGAGCGGGCTCGCCACCGCCTGGGACCCGAACGCGAGCACCATCGTGCGCGCGCTGGCGGTGAGCGGCGGGACGGTGTACGCGGGCGGGGACTTCATCAGCATCGGCGGGCAGGCGCGCAACCAGATCGCGGCGCTGGATGCGGCCAGCGGGCTCGCCACCGCCTGGGATCCGAACGCGAACAGCGCCGTGAACGCGCTGGCGGTGAGCGCGGGGACGGTATACGCGGGCGGGTCCTTCACCAGCGTGGGCGGGCAGGCGCGCAACCGAATCGCGGCGCTGGATGCGGCCAGCGGGCTCGCCACCGGCTGGAACCCGAACTCGAGCAGCAGCGTGTCCGCACTGGCGGTGAGTGGGGGGACGGTCTACGCGGGCGGGAGCTTCACCAGCATCGGCGGGCAGGCGCGCACCAACCTGGCGGCGCTGGACGGGGCGAGCGGGCTCGCCACTGGCTGGAACCCGAACGCGAACAACTTCGTGAACGCGCTGGCGGTGGCTGGAGGGACATTGTACGCGGGCGGGACCTTCACCAATATTGGGGGCCAGGCGCGCAACCGGATCGCGGCACTGGATACGGCGAGCGCGCTCGCTACTGCCTGGAACCCGAACGCGAGCAGCAGCGTGTCCGCACTCGCGGTGAGCGGGGGGACGGTCTACGCGGGCGGCTTCTTCACCACCATCGGCGGGCAGACCCGCAACCGGATCGCGGCACTGGATGGGGCGACCGGGCTCGCCACCGCCTGGAATCCGAACGCGAGCAGCACCGTGTCCGCGCTGGCGGTGAGCGGGGGGACGGTGTACGCGGGCGGGTCCTTCACGACCATCGGCGCGCAGACGCGCAACCGGATCGCGGCGCTGGATGGGACGAGCGGGCTCGCCACCGCCTGGGACCCGAATGCGAACCTCACCGTGAGCGTACTGGCGCTGAGCGGGGGGACGGTGTACGCGGGTGGGGACTTCGCCAGCATCGGCGGGCAGACGCGCAACGGGATCGCGGCGGTGGATGGGACGAGCGGGCTCGCGACCGCGTGGGATCCGAACGCGAGCAGCAGCGTGCGCGCGCTGGCGGTGAGCGGCGGGACCGTGTACGCGGGCGGGATCTTCGCCAGCATCGGAGGACTCCCGCACTCCAACCTCGCCTGCCTGATCGTGCCGCAGCCAGTCGATGTTCCGACGGCCGAACTGACGCCTGAGCTCGATTTCGCCCAACCGAGCCCCAATCCGACCTCCGGCGAGGCGCAGATCCAGTACACGCTCCCGCTTCCGGCCTACGTGCGGATCCACGTCTTCGACTTGCAGGGCAGGATGATAGCGCGCCTGGTCGACGAGATGCGCCCGGCGGGCAGGCAACGCACCACGTGGTCGGGGGCGGGGTCTGGCAGGAACGCATCCGCGGGGCTCTACTTCGTGCGCTTCGAGGCCGGGGGCCGGAGAATCACGAAGCGGCTCGTGCTCGTTCGATAACGAAGAGGTGGAAGTGAAGGATGGAGCAGTTCGGCACCCCGGGGTCGTTCGAACGTGGCGGGCGCCGGCCCTCGTCGCGTCGCGCCCCGACCGCCGATGCCGGGCTGATCCCGCGACTCTATCGCGAGCGGTACGCCGGCCCTAGCCTCCGGCGCCGGTCGCGATCATCGGCCCGTCCGGTGGACGGCGCGGCGGTCTCATCGCCTCGCGCGTTCGTCGGATAGACGCTTGCGTCGCGCTAACCATCGCCGCCACCATGTGCGCCGCTCCCCGCCGCGATCGCTCCCGCAGGAGAACGCCGTGTCCCCGAGATCCCTCGCCGCTCTGTCGCTCGCCGTTGCCCTCGCACTCGCCGCGCCCGCCCTCGGCGCCGATCCACCCGCCCTCGCCGAGGGCGCGCGGCTCTTCGATCAGGGCAGGGACTCGCTTGCGCGCGTGGCCCTGTTGCCGCTCGCGACCACGCAGCCGCCCAGCGCAGCGGCCGCGTACTACCTCGGCCGCCTCGCGCTGCGTGCTGACGACCCAAAGGCGGCCGCGCGCTGGTTCGAGACCGCGGTGAAGCTCGAGAGTGGCAGCTCGTCCTATCACCTGTGGCTCGGCCGCGCCCACGGAACGCAGGCGCAGCGGGCGAACGTTCTGAGCCAGCCGGGGCTCGCGAAGAAGACGAAGTCCGAGTTCGAGCGCGCCGCGGCACTCGATCCGGACAATCTCGACGCGCGAGAGGATTTGATCAGCTACTACCTCGAGGCGCCCGGCATCATGGGTGGCAGCGTCGAGAAGGCGAGGGCGCAGGCCGTCGAGATCCGGAAGCGCGACGCGTTTCGCGGCGCGGTGGCTGACGCGCGCATCGCGGAGGATCAGAAGGACCTGGCGGGCGCCGAGCGCGAGTATCTGGCGGCGGCGCGCGCCTTCCCCGAGAGCTTGAACGTGCACTACGCGCTGGGCCAGTTCTACGCGCGCACCGCGAAGTACGAGCAGGCGTTCGCGACGTTCGAGGGCATCCTCGCGGCGAAGCCCGACGAGCTGAACGCGCTTTACGCGATCGGCCGCACGGGGGCGATCTCAGGCCAACGGCTCGAGCGGGCGGAGGCCGCACTGCAACAATTTCTCGCAGCACCCCTGCGCGAAAACTCGCAGCGGCCCGCGGCCGCGCACTGGCGGCTCGGCATGATCTACGAGAAGGGCGGAAAGAGAGACCTCGCGCGCGAGGAATACCGGCGCTCGCTCGCCCTCGATCCCGGGTTCGCCGAGGCGAAGAAGTCGCTCGCGAAGCTGAAGTGACACGGCCGCGGCACGCTGCCCGCGCTCAGTGCGGACGCGCCGCGGTGTCGGGCTCGATCGCAGCCCGCGCCCGGCGCAGCAAATCGGCGTCGGCGGGGCGGGCGGCTCCCGCGGCGGCGCGCTCGAGCACCAGGGCGGCGTCGGCTTGGCGGCCCGCGCGGGTGAAACAGCGGGCCAGGTGGAGCGCCGAGCTCACGTAGGTCTTCGGGTCGTTCCCGCTGAAGCGGAGCGCGTCGAAGTGCGCCGCGATCGCCGAGCCCAAGAATCCGAACGTCTCGTAGTTCAGCGCCAGGTTGTAGCAGAAGAACGCCTCGGCGCCGGTCAGCGGCGCCGTGGGGTCCAGGAGCGGGATGCGCGGCGGTTCCTCCGGGCGCCGGGCGAATGGCTCGCGATGGCGCGGATTGCGGTAGAGCGTGATGGTCGGCCCCGGGCCGCCGCGCGGCCGGAACTCGGCCGCCGTCTCGAAGCGCCGCGCCAGGCTGTCGTAGAACGCGAGCTGCGGCCTGAATGAGGCGGGATCCGCGCGGTAGCGGTCGCGCACGCTGCTCGTCACGATCACCCAGTCCGCGGCCTCGTAGAGCGCGAGATCGTAGAAGCGCGCCGACCGCTCGGGCTCGACCTCGAACATCGGGAGGGTCTGGACCGCGTACTCGCGGATGGGGCCGTTCGGCTGCCGCACGCGGGCCGCGACCTCGGGCGTGGCCGCCTGCAGCTCCACGGGATTCATCAGGTGCGGGCCGTAGTGCTCGATCGCGAGCAGCGCGCCGGGCGGGACGTTGGCTTCGATCCAGCGGCGTGCCTCGGTGCGCGTGTCGGTCTTGAGCCGCGCGATCTGGGCGGGGAACGCGGCGATCGCGGGCGTGAGCAGTGCGGCCGCGAGAATCGGTAACGCGAGGCGCGCCGCGCGCGCGGGCCGCGCCGCGAGCCGCCCCGCAAGCTCCGCGGCCAGCACGCCGGCCGCTACCGCGCCGAGCGGAACCAGCGGCAGCAGATAGCGGTCGGCCTTCATGGACCACGAGCCGACCAGCGCCACGTACGGGACGAAGAAGCTCGCGAGGATGAGCGCCCAGCGCGCCCGCCGCACCGCGAACCACGCCAGCCCCGCGAGCGCGGCGATTGCGGCCGGCCAGCCGGCGACCGACGTGAACCAGGTGCGCGCGTATTCGTTGAACGCCGGACCGGGCGTGATCCCGAAGTGGCCGAGGCGCATGTGCTCGCGCTCGAACCCGACGTCGCGGAGGAAGGCGCCGGAGTCGAGCAGCACGAACGGCGAGGTCGCGACGAAAGCCACCGCGCCACCGAGCAGCACGAGCAGAGCGGCGCGGACCCGCCCGAGCTCGTGCGGGTCGCGCCTGCCGAGCAGCAGGCCGGCGCTGGCCGCGAAGGCGAGGAAGAGCCCCGGGTACTTGGTCGAGGCCGCGAGTCCGATCGCCACTCCGGCCAGCAGCGCGTTGCGCGGCGACCGCCGCTCGGCCAGCTTGAGCGCGAGCAGGCAGCCGAGCGCCGCGAAGCACGCGAGCGGCACGTCCACCTCGATCGCCTGCGACTTCTCGATCAGCGCGGCGTTGAGCGCGACCAGCAGCCCGGCCACCACCGCCGCGCCCGTGCCCGCCGCGCGACGCGCGAGAGCGAAGACCGCGAGCACCGTCGCCGCGCCGAAGAGTGCCGTGATCGCGCGGCCGGTGAGGAAGAACGCGGTGGGATCGAGCTGATAGAGCGCGCGGAAGTCGGAGGTCGAATGGACGCGGCCGGTGAGGGCGAGGACCGCGTAGAGCACGCCCTGCCCGGCGAGCTGGAGGTAAAGCGTGAGGCTCGGGTAGTTGAAGAAGTGAGGATTGGGATCGAACGGGAACTGCCCCCATCCCCACATTCCCCACGCGCGCCGGAAGGGATAGGCCTCCTCGTAAACCTCCGGCAGCCCCCAGCCGATCCCGATCAGCCGCAGCGCGAGCGCGAGCAGGAAGAGCGCCGCGGGAATCAGGCGTGCCGCGCGCCCCGCAGAGGCGCCGCGGTCCGGCTCGACCGCGGGGCCGGG
>CAZYQK010000107.1:0-10651 GCA_964650245.1 uncultured bacterium
GGCCATCCGATCGTGTACGCCGAATGGCTCGGCGCGCCCGGCCAGCCCGTCGCGCTGGTTTACGGGCATTACGACGTGCAGCCGCCCGATCCGCTCGAGCTGTGGGACTCGCCGCCGTTCGAGCCCACGCTGCGCGACGGCAAGCTCTACGCGCGCGGCGCGGTGGACGACAAGGGCCAGGTCTACATGCACCTGAAGGCGATCGAGGCCCACATGCGGGTGAATGGCAGGCTCCCGATCAACCTGAAGCTTGTGTTCGAAGGCGAGGAGGAGGTGGGCAGCGAGAGCCTTGCGCTGTTCCTGAAGGAACGCCGCGCCGAGCTCGACGCCGACGTGATTCTGGTGAGCGACACCGCGATGCTGGGGCCCGACCAGCCGGCGCTGTGCTACGCGCTGCGCGGCATCCTCTACACCCAGATCGAGGTGCGCGGCCCCTCGAAGGACCTCCACTCCGGCCACTTCGGCGGAGCGGTGATGAACCCCGCCAACGCGCTGTGCGCCCTGATCGCCGCACTCAAGGACGGCGACGGCCGCATCACGGTTCCCGGGTTCTACGATCGCGTGCGGGCGCTCGCGCTTGGCGAGCGCGAGCGGCTGATGAGCCTCCCGTTCGACGAGGCCGGCTTCATCCACGAGAGCGGGTCTCCGGTGGCGTGGGGCGAGAAGAGCTACACCACGCTCGAGCGCACCACCGTGCGGCCCACGCTCGACGTCAACGGCATGTGGAGCGGCTACACGGGCGAAGGCAGCAAGACCGTGCTGCCCTCGTTCGCGGCTGCCAAGATCAGCATGCGGCTGGTGCCGGACCAGAATCCGGCGGAGCTGTTCCCCCGCTTCGAAGCCTACGTGAAGAAGCTCGCGCCGCCGGGCGTGAGCGTGACGCTGACCGACCTCCACAGCGCGCCGCCCTGGATCACCGAGCTCGACCATCCGATGCTGGAGGCCGCGCGGCGCGCGCTGGCGCGCGCGTGGGCCAAGCCCGCGGTCATGGTGCGCGAAGGGGGCTCGATCCCGGTGATGGCCACCTTCCGCGAGACGCACGGACTGCCCAGCATCCTCATGGGATTCGGCCTCGACGACGACCAGGTGCACTCGCCCAACGAGAAGTTCTCGCTCTCTTCGTTCCACGGCGGCACGAAGAGCGTCGCGTATCTCTACGAGGAGCTGGCGAAGAGGGCGTAGCGCCCGGCGGCGGTTCCGATCGCGGTGGTCGGCCCGGAATCGGCCGGGCTGCGCGATACCCCGGAGGTGGACCATGCCGATCGAGTATCGGATCGATCACGAGCGGCGGCTCGTCCTGGCGAAGGGCCGCGGGACGCTCACGGACGACGATGTCTTCGGCTACCAGCGCGAAGTCTGGTCGCGCCCGGACGTGGCGGGCTACGACGAGCTGATGGACATGAGCGAAGTCGAGCGCATCGTCCCTCCGTCGGCCGAGCGGGTGCGTGACCTGGCCAGGCTCTCCGCCCGGATGGAAACGGGCGCTTCCGCTTCGAAGTTCGCCATCTTCGCGCCGTCGGATTTCGCGTTCGGGCTGGGGCGCATGTACCGGGCATATCGCGAGCTGCAGGAACAGAGCACGAAACAGCTCGGCGTGTTCCGAACGATGGACGAGGCGCTGGCGTTCCTGGGCGCCGGAGGCGGCGCCCCGGAGCACGCCAGGCGCTAGCGACACGCCGCGCCGATGCCCGCGACGACCGGAAGGGGGCCGGGTGTGCCCATGAATCGCGCTCCGGCTGGCCGCCGTGGAGCGCGGCCCGCCGCGGGCCGGGCGCCGTCGCTGCCGCCCTGGGCCTGGCCGGCGCTGGCCGTGCTCGTGGCGCTGGCGGTGCGCCTGATCGCCTGGCAGGCGCAGCCGTTCATCACGGTGGATGGCACGCAGTACGTGCGCGTGGCGGAGGCCATGATGTCCGGGCGCGCGCAGGCCTCGGTGGCCCCTCCGGGATACTCGGCGCTCATCGCGCTCGTGCGCTTCGTGCAGCACGACCGGGTGGCGAGCGCCGCGCTGGTCTCGTTCGTGTGCGGCGTGCTGCTACCGTGGCCGGTGTGGGCGATCGCGCGCCGCCGCCTCGGAGCCGCGCTGGCCGTGCTGCCCGCGCTGGCGGTTGCGTTCCACCCCGAGATCGCGCGCTTCTCGGCGCTGACGATGTCGGAGTCCTCCTACCTGCTCGCCTTCTATGGAGCGCTTGCGCTCGTTCCGGCCGGCGCGCTCGGCTCCGGCCTGCTGCTGGGCGCGGCCTATCTCATCCGGCCCGAGGCGCTGGTGGCGGCCGGCGTGCTCGCGCTGCGCGGCGCGTGGCGTCTGACCCGCCGCCGCACCGCGCCGCGGCACGCGCTGCTCGGGGTGGCGGGGTTCCTGGCGCTCGCGGTTCCCTGCTGGCTCTGGTATCACGCTACGCTCGGGGCGTGGACGCTGAGCCCCAAGCTCGTGCTCGCGCGCGCCACGGTCACCGACTGGCGCACGGTCGAGCCCCGCCTGCCGGGGGCCGAACTGCCGGCCCCGGCTCCATCGCTCGCGGAGCGCGCCCGCACCCTGGCCGGCAACGTGCCCCCGAATGCGCGCGCCTACGGCGGGTGGCTGATGGTCGAGTGGCCGGCGCCGTTGCTGCTGCTTTCGCTCGCCGGCCTCGCGCGTGGCGCCGGTCTCGAGGCCGTGCCGCTTTTCCATCTGCTGGCGTTGTCCGTGCTCGGCAACGCGGAGCGACGTTTCCTGCTGCCGGTCCTGCCGGCGCTCGCCGTGCTCGCGGCGCTCGGCGCGGTCCGCCTGCGCCGCGGCCTCGCGCTCGGCGCCGCGGCGCTGGCGCTGGTCGGCGTGGGGCTCCTGTGGAGGCAGGGCGCGCGCGACTTCCTCAAGCCGTTCGACGGCCACATCGAGGCGCACATGGACGCCGGCCTCTGGTTGCGCGCGCACTCAGCACCAGGCGAGCCGGTGCTGGACCGCAAGCCGTACGCGGCGTTCTACGCAGAGCGCCCGTACGTCTTCATGCCCGACGCGCCATACGATTCGCTGGTGGCCTGGGCGGTCGCGAAGCGCGTGCGCTGGCTGGTCGTGGACCAGGGTGTGGCTGCGGTCTACCGGCGCCAGCTCGAGCCGTTGCTCTATGACGGCGCGTTCCGCGACCGCGAAAACCGCCTCGAGTCGGTCTACGTGGGCGGCCGCGTCGAAGGATACGGCGTCGCGCTATTCAAGGTGCTGCAGCCCGGCGAGCGGAAGTCGGGCCGCCCGCCCGCGGTCGAGATCAGTCGGTTCAAGTCCTGGTGAGGAGAGGGCCGAGCGCGTCGGCTGCGAGCGCGGCTGCGAGCGCGCGGGCGGGGCCGCTTCGCGCTGCTATACTGCCGGTGCTCCGCCCGGCGCGGGGCGCTCACCCCATGCCCCGGTCACGTTTTCTCCCTCCCTCGTTGCTCGTACTGATGCTGGCGGCCGCCGCGCTCGCGGCTCCGTCCGGCCGCAGGGAGATCCTGTTTCGCGGTCGCGTGCTCGATCCGAAGGGCCGGCCGCTCGCCGGCGCGCGGGTGTTCACGACCGGCGCGCGTGAAGCCTCGGTGCTCAGCAGCTCCAACGGGCAGTACTCGCTGATCGTTCCGCTCGGGACCACGGGCGAGATCCGACGCGCACCGCTCCGGCTCCGGGTCGAGGCGCGGGTCGGCGGCCGCCGCGTTCCGCTCGCGGGGGGTTCGGGCCAGCTGGACATCCGACTTGGCGCCGCGCGCGCGGGCGAGGGGCTCGAGATCGAGACCAGCCCTCCGCGCGTCGCGAAATTGCTGGAGCCCATGCTCGCCGCCGAAGGCGATGTGAGCGCCTACGTCGAGCTCGACTTCGGCGGCGCGAAATCCACCGGCGCTTCCGCGAGCCCACCGGCAAGAGCGCCCAGCTCCGATTCCATCGCGACCCGCGGCACGCCGCCGGCCGCGCCGCCACCGGCCGGCCCGCCGCATTCCGGACCCGACCGCTCGGCTCCGCCCGCTCCGACGACGCCTCCGGTGCCCGACACTTCCGCCGCATCGTCACGGTCGCCGGCCCCCCCGACCCTCCCGCCCGCGGTGCCCGAGGCTGCGGCGCCCGCGCCGGCCGCGCCGACCCCCGCGCCGGTCAGCGTCCCGAAGCGCGCGCCGCCCCCCACGCCGGCCGCGGGCGGCGTGAACGCTCGTTCTCCGGGTCCGGGCGGGCTCAAGCGCGTCGAGCCCTTCGCGGTGAACCCCGCCGGTCTGTCGCCCGCGGACAGCGTGGGGGAGACGATCGCCGATTCCTGCGCGTGCCGCATCAAGGGCACCATCGAGCTCCAGTTCGACCGGCTGCTCACCGCACGGCTCCGGGTCGTGCTCTCGGTGCGTGGCATGCCCTCGCTGCGCGACACGGTCGAGCTCTTCATGGGCTCGCCGCGCGCCTTCAAGCTCGAGCGCGTCCCGTGCGGGAACCGCTCGATCGAGATTCGCTCGCTGTCGCAGCGCCGCTTCGTGGTGATCTCGCGCGAGACGGCGGAGAGCATCGACTGCCTGCGGGATGCGCTGCGCCAGCCCCGCATCGTGATCGCCCCGGAGTAGGCGGGCGTTTGGCCGCGCCCTTCGAACCCGCCGCGCTGCGCGCGCTGGCCGAGCGCCTGGTCGCGTCGCCCAGCGTGAGCCCCGATCCGGAGGGCGAGATGCGCTGCGCCTCGCTCGTGCGCGAGGCGCTGCCGGCGGGCCTCGAGCACGGCACCTGGCCCACCCGCGACGGCCGGCCGGTGGTGTGGGCCCGGCGCCACGGTCGCACCCGCCGCACCGTGATTCTGCTCGGGCACTACGACACGGTGGGCGCCGAATCGTACGCCGCGCTCGACGACGCAGCTGGCGAGCGCATCGCCTTCGACCCGGCGGCGCTGCGCGAGCGGATGCTCGCTCCCGGGACGGCACGGCTCTGCGACGACGAGGTGGCGCGCGACCTCGAGGCAGAGCGGGAGGCACCCGGCACCTGGATGTTCGGGCGCGGCGCGCTCGACATGAAGAGCGGGCTCGCGGCGGGAATCGGCGCGCTGGGAAGTCTCGCCGCGGAGCGCGAGGCCCTGGACGGCAACGTGCTCTTCATCGCCACCCCGGACGAAGAGCACGAGTCGGCGGGCATGGTCGCCGCGGTCGAGGAGATCGTCCGGCTGCGGGATCAGGCAGGGCTCGACCTGGTGGGCGCGATCAACCTCGACTACGTCGAGAGCCCCGCCGCCTACAGCGGCGTGATGGGGAAGCTGCTGGCGCAGGTCTGGGTGCTGGGGGTGGCCACGCACGCGGCGGCGCCGTTTCACGGTGTCGACCCCATCCAGCTCGCGGCCGCGATCGTGGCGCGGGCGACGCGTGCGCGCGCGCTGGTCGACCGCTGGGAGCATCTGCACGGCCCGCCGGCGGTGGCACTCCGACTGCGCGACCTCAAGTCCGAGTACAGCGTGCAGACTGCCACCGAGGCGGTAGCAGAGCTCAATCTGATGAGCTTCGCCCGTCCCATCGCCGAGACGCTCCGTCAGCTGCGCGAGGTCGCGGTGGAAGCGCTCGACGAATGGGCCCGCGCCATGGCCGACCTCGGGCGCTGGGCGGGAGGGGCGCGCGCGGCGGCGGGGGCCGTGGCGGACGCGCGCGCCTGCGTGCTCACCTATCCGGAGCTGCTCGAGCGCGCGGGGTTTGCGCCGGGCGACGATCCGCCGCGGACTCAGGGGCCGGTCGCCGACGCGCGCGAGGCCACGCTCGAGCGGCTGCGACGGCTCGCGCGTGCGGCGGGATTGCGCGGCCCCGCCGTGATCCTGAGCCTGGTGCCGCCCTACTACCCGCCCGCAGCACCCCGTGACGGCCGCCTCGAGCGCGCCGCTGCCGCCGTGCTCGAACGCGAGGGCATCGACCTGCGGGCCTTCTACCCGTTCATCTCGGACGCCGCCTATCTCGCGTGGCGCGCGGAGCCGCTCGAGAGCGTCGCGCGCTTCATGCCGGCTCTGGGACGCGAGTACGCGCTCCCGGCCGACTCGGCGCAGGCGCTGGACCTCGACGTCGTGACGCTGGGGCCGTGGGGGCGCGACGCGCACGGGATGTTCGAGCGCGTGAATGCGTCGTATGCGTTCGAGCGATTGCCGCGGCTCATCGCGGAGCTGGTGCGCGAGGCGGTGCGGTAGCGCGCGGCGGTGCGTCCGCGCGCCACGCCGTTCAATTCGTCCGGAAGTTCCCGAACTTGAGCTCGACGCCGTAGTCCTGGGCCTTGAGCAGCGCGATCACGCCCTGCAGCACGTCCTTGTCGGGCGACGAAACCCGCACCGTGTCGCCCTGGATCGCGGCCTGCACCTTCTTGAGCCTGGCGTCCTTGATGGTGCGCGCGATCTCGCGCGCCATGTCGGCGGTGAGCCCGTCCTGGATCGCGATCTCCTGCCGCACGCTGCTCACGGCGGCGGGCTCGGCCTTGCCGGGCTTCAAGTTCTTGAGCGGCACCTGGCGGCGGACCATCTTGCTCTGGAGCACGTCCCAGATCGCCTTGAGCTTGAACTCGTCGGGGGCGGCGAGCGTGATCTTCTTCTCCTTGGGATCGAGTGCGATGCTCACCTTGAGGCCCTTGAAGTCGTAGCGCTGGGTGATCTCCTTGGTCGCCTGATCCACCGCGTTGTGCGCTTCCATGAAGTCCACGCCGGTGGTCACGTCGAACGAGCTGGTGCTGGCCACTAGTTGCTCCTTTTCGGGTTGGGGTTACGCGCCGCACGCTGGCGTTTCGCCGGCGGCGCGGCCCGCGCGATCCGATCGGTGACTTCGAGCGCGCGTGCCAGCGCGCCGCCCCGCAGCACCTGGCGCCGCACCGCCTCGAGCGCGCGCCGCTGCGCATCCCACAGGAAGCGGCGGCCCGCCTCGCGCGCGGGGAGGAAGCGCGACGCGTCGTGCTCGGCGGAGAGCGTCACGCGCTCGCCGGGGTCCACCTCGGCGGCGAAGATCGGGAGCGCGTGCACCACGCCGGAGGGGGCGTCGAAGTAGACCGACACGCTCTCGAGCGCCCACCAGCGCGTCGGGACGAACCCGGTCTCCTCTCGCACCTCGCGCCTGGCGCCCCGGAGCGGCCCCTCGCCGCGGCGGAGCTTTCCGGTGACGGGCTGCCACACGCCCGGAAGCCGTGAGCCGCGCGAACGCCGCAGGCACAGGAACTCGACCGCCCGGCCGCGGCGTCGGAAGACGTGGACTTCGATCTGGGTGGGCGCGATCGGGGACACCGCGGCGCAATATACGGGCGGGCCGTGCGGTGACCAAATCGAGGGAGCGATGGTATATAAAGGTATCCGGAGGGCCAGGGGTGGGGGTCCGGAAGACCACTTTTGCGTTGACCCCGGGAAACCCTTTCTCTACAGTGCTCCGGCTTCCGGCACCCGTTGATTCTTCGACGGTTGCACGATGCTTGTGAAAAGTTTCACCGGGGCGGGCCACATGTCGGAGCCACGGCGGAAGAACGGGGAGAACTCGCCACTTCGGACCGCCGGCTTGTTGCTCTCGATCCCCATGCTGCTCATCGTGGCGCCCCTTGTCGGGTTCTTCCTGGGCGACCTGGTGGATCGGTGGCTGAAGTCTTCGCCCTGGTTTGGCATCCTCGGGCTGCTGCTGGGCTTCGCCGCCGCCGGTCGCGAGACCTACCAGATCTACCGTCGCTATCAGGCAGAAGAAGAGGAGCGCGACAAGCGCCGCTAGATCGGGCGCGCCTTCGAACATGGGCCTCGAATTCCTTGCACGGGTACGGCGCAGCACGCTGTGGATGGGTGCGGTCGTAGCGCTGCTGACGGCGTACTACGCCACGCCCGCCTCGGGGCTCGCGCTCGCGCTCGGGGCGGCGTGGTCGCTGGTGAACCTCGCGCTGATCCAGGGATTGGTCGTGGCGCTCACGGGATCGGAGCGCGGAACGCCGCCGGGCCTGAAGCGTGCCGGCTTCTCGATCGCCGGCATGGGGGCGCTGTTCGCAGCTGGCGCATTCCTGCTGGCGAAGCTTCCGCCCGAGTGGCTGCTCGCGGGATTCCTCGCGCCGTTCGCGGTGCTGACGCTCAAGGCGGCTTCCGCGCTGGTGCTCGAGACGCGCGCGTGGCGCGCGCTCACCGCAAGCCCGTGGCGCGCGACCGCGATCATCGCGCTGCTGCTGGTCGCCGCATGGTGGGCGGTGCCGGCGACCATGAAGAGCGGGCGGGCGGCGGCGCAGGAACACGGCGCGCGGGTCGCGGGCGAGGCCGTAACGCCCCAGCACGGCGCGGCGGGCGGACACGCCGCGGCCGGGCCGCACGCCGCGGCCGCCGGTCCCGAGAAATTCGCGAACGTGATCACCGTCCTCCACCGCGCGTTCCCGGACGCCCCGTGGGCGGAGCAGCTCCACCGCTACGAGGTGATCATCTTCTCGCTCTTCATCGCGCTCATGCTGTGCGTGGTGGCGATGATCGCGACCCGCAACCCGCAGATGATCCCGGGGCCGCTCCAGAACGGGGTCGAGCTGGTGGTCGAGAAGCTCTACGACTTCATCCTCGACATCCTCGGACCCCGGTACGGGCCGCGCTACGTGCCCTTCCTGGGCACGCTCTTCGTGTACATCCTGGCGATGAACCTGTTCGGCCTGATTCCCTTCATGGACTCGCCGACTTCGAGCCTCAACGTGACCGTGGCGCTCGCCCTGATCGTCTTTCTCTACTCGCAGTACATCGGCTTCCGCGAGCTGGGGGTGCTGGGATGGGTGGATCACATGGCGGGCAACCCGCGCGGCGCCATCGGCTGGGGGCTGGTGCCGCTCATGCTCCCGATCCACCTGATGGGCGAGCTCGCCAAGCCGATCTCGCTCGCCTGCCGGTTGTTCGGCAACATCTTCGGCGAGGACATGCTGCTGGTGGCCTTCACCTCGCTCGGCATCACCGTGCTCTCGTTCACGCACCTGCCGATCGGGCTGCCGCTGCAGCTGCCGTTCCTGTTCCTGGCGCTCCTCACCAGCACGCTTCAGGCGCTGGTGTTCACCGTTCTCAGCACGATTTACTTCCTCCTCATGCTGCCGCACGACGAACACGGGCACGAGGGGGAGGTGCAGCACGCCCACTAACCCATCAGGAGGATGACGATGGATTTCCATTCAGCACTCGGTTGGGGCCTCCCGGTCGGAATCGGTCTGGCGGCCATCGGCTCGGGCATCGGTCTCGGCGGGATCGGCAACGGCGCGATGCAGGCGATCGGACGTCAGCCCGAAGCGACCGCGAAGATCCAGCTCGCGATGATCATCATCGCCGCGCTGGCGGAAGCGCTGACCATCTACGCGTTCGTCACGATGTTCCTCCTCAAGGGCAGCATCGCGGGCTGACCGCGGGGTGCTCCCCGCAAGGAGTTGACATGAACCTCGTCGACGTCCGGCAGGTCATCACCCAGATCGTCGGCTTCCTGCTGATGGTCTGGATCCTGCGCCGTTACGCGTGGGGCCCGCTCATCGGCGTGCTCGAAGCGCGCCGCGCGAAGATCGCGAGCGACTTCGCGGCCGCCGAGCGGGCGAAGGCCGAGGCCGGCGAGCTCAAGAACAGGTACGAGCAGGAGCTGCGCGGCATCGAGGCCCGGGCCCGTCAGCGCCTGCTGGAGGCGGTGGCCGAGGGCCAGAAGGTGGCGGGCGAGATCAAGACCCAGGCCCAGGCCGACGCAGTGCAGCGCCTGGAGCGCGCGCAGGACGAGATCGCCCGCGAGCGCGAGAAGGCCAAAGAGCTGCTCAAGGAGAGGGTCATCGATCTCGCGATCCGCTCGTCGGAGAAGATCCTGCGCCAGAAGCTGGACGATCCGGCGCAGCGGCGCCTGGCGGGCGAGTTCATCGACGAGCTGGGGGCGCTGCGTTGAAAGACACCACCGTTGCCGGCCGCTACGCGCGCGGGCTCTTCATCTTCACCGAGAAGCGCGGCGAGACGGTGCGCGCGCTCGAGGATCTGAAAGGCCTGCTCGAGGTGTTGAAGCCGGGCACGCGGGTCGGCCACTTCCTGGCGTCGCCCGAGGTACGGCTGCCCGAGAAGCGCAAGGCGCTGGAGCGCGGGCTCGAGGGCAAGGTGCTGCGGGGCGTCGTCCTGTTCCTCGACCTGCTGCTGCGCAAGAAGCGGCTCTCCCACTTCGCGACCGTGGTGGAGGAGTTCGAGGCGCTGGTCGAGAAGGCGCAGGGCGTCCAGCGCGCGAGAGTGGTGAGCGCGACGCCGCTCACGAAGGCGGAGCTCGACCGGCTCCACCGCGAGCTCGAGCGCATCACCGGCGCCCGCATCAGGTTCACGACCGAAATCGACCCCGCGCTGCTGGGAGGCGCGATGGTGCGGATCGGCGACCGGGTCATCGACCGGACCGTCCGCACCCTGCTCGAGGCGATATCTCGACAGCTCCGCGAGGTCAGCGTCTGATCGCGCCCTCGCTTCAACCCTCAACGAACCGGGGTTTCCACCCATGACCTTTCGACCCGAAGAAGTGAGCGCCGTGCTGGCGCAGGAACTGGAACGCTACGAGGCGAAGCTCGAGACCCGGAGCGTCGGCACCGTGCTCTCGGTCGGCGACGGCATCGCGCGTCTCTGGGGCCTCGAGGACGCCATGGCCGGCGAGCTGCTCAAGTTCCCGGGCGGCGTCGTGGGCATGGTGCTCAACCTCGAAGAGGACAACGTCGGCGCCGTGCTGTTCGGCTCCGACAAGAACATCA
>CAZYQK010000108.1:0-10635 GCA_964650245.1 uncultured bacterium
CGGTGTCGGGGGTGATGGTGAAGGTGGTGTCGGCCCCGTGGGTCACCACCACCGCGCCGCTCGGGGAGATGGACCCGTTCGCCCCCGCCGAGGCGGTGATGGTGTAGGTGTTGATCGCGAAGCTGGCGGCGATGGTGTGGCCGGCCGTCACGTTGGTAAAGGTGTAGCTGGTGACCGCCCCGACCGAGCTGCCGTCCACCAGCACGTCCGCCACGTGGTAGCCGGTGTTGGGAGTGATGGTGAAGGTGGTGTCCGCCCCGTGGGTGACCACCACCGCGCCGCTCGGGCTGATGCTGCCGTTGGCGCCCGCGCTCGCGGTGAGGGTGTAGGTGTTGATCGCGAACGAGGCCGCGATGGTGTGGCCGGCCGTCACGTTGGTGAAGGTGTACGAGCCGACCGTCCCGACCGAGCTGCCATCCACCAGCACGTCGGCGACGTGGTAGCCGGTGTCGGGAGTGATGGTGAAGGTGGTGTCCGCCCCGTGGGTCACCACCACCGCGCCGCTCGGGCTGATGCTGCCATTGGCGCCTGCGCTGGCGGTGATGGTGTAGGTGTTGATCGCGAACGAGGCGGCGATGGTGTGCGCGGCCGTCACGTTGGTGAACGTGTACGAACTCACCGCCCCGACCGAGCTGCCGTCCACCAGGACATCGGCGACGTGGTAGCCGGTGTCGGGAGTGATGGTGAAGGTGGTGTCTTCACCGCCGTTCACGTTCACCGCGCCGCTCGGTGATATGGACCCGTTCGCGCCCGCGGACGCGTCGATCGTGTAAACCGCGATCTCTGCGATGGCGAAGTTGCTGAAGGAGCTGATCCCCGTGGTCTGCAGGCTGGTCGCGGTCCTCGTGCCCACCGGGACTGCGGTCCAAGTCGCGCCGTCAAGCTTCCGCACGAGGAAGTCGGCGGGCGCGGCTCCCGAGTCCACCTCGGCGGCGTCAAACGCAAAGTTCGCCGTGCAGAGATCGAACGTCACCCCGCCATTCGTAACGGTCCAGTAGCGATTGACGCTCTCGTTCCCATCGAGCCCCGAGGCCACGAGCGCCGGATGGTCGCCCGGCGCCATGGCGACGGTGATGTCGCCGGAACTCGAGACGTCGTTGAACGCGAGCTCGACAGGGATATCGGTCACGCCGTTATTGAGATCGAACAGGACGGTCGACGCGCCGGTGGGCACCGTGCGCGTAACGGATGTGTTGTTGAGGAAGCTTGCCGCGATCGTGTGGTCCCCGGTGACGTTGGTGAAGGAGTACGCGCCCACTGGGCCGGCCGAGACCCCGTCCACCAGCACGTCGGCGATGTGGTGCCCGGTGATCGGTGCGATCGCGAAGGCCTGGCCCCCGCCGTAGTCGACGAGCACCGTGCCGGCGGGGTTAATGGTGCCGTGCGCACCGGCGGACGAGACGAGCGTGTAGGAGCGAATGACGTAGTTGGAATCGCTCACGTCGCTCTGGACGTTGGCCGACGGGTCATGGGCCGTGGCGCGAACGCGCGCCTGGGTGCTCGGGGTGGCGGCGACCGTGAGCGGGTACGCCCCCGAGTTCGGCAGGCCGGTGGCGATGACGTAGGGGAACGATTGCCCGCCATCGGTCGAATAGGCGAGGTCCACAGACGTCACGCTATCGTTGTCCGTGGCGCTCCAGGTGATGGTCTGCGGCGAGCCGATGGGCCAGGTCTCGCCACCGTTCGGAGCGAGCACTTGAACCTGCGGCGGCGTGTTGTCGATGAGAACCGTGGCCGGCTCTCCGGCGACGACCGCGAGCTGCAGGTTCGTGCAGTCGCGGAGCTTGAGCGACGTGACCGTGATGGTTCCCGTCCCGGCCGGCGCGCTGCTCGCGACTGCGAGGTTGAAGAGGGTTCCCGCCGTGCCCGTCGGGCCACAGGCCGCTCCCAGGATGGCGCAGTCCACCTGGTACGCGCCGCCGCCGCGGTCGATCACCTGGTAGTAGGTGGCGCCAGCGCTGCTCAGGAAGCTCCCCTCCGTCACGCTGCTGGTTCCGGAACACAGACCGAGATTGGGCGAGAGCGAGAACGTGACGCTGAAGCCACGCACGGGCTGCGTGTACGCCCGGTCGAGGGTCACCGGCACCGATACGCAGGGCGTCGGAGTCGCGATTGGGGCGGTTGCCCCGACTGCCGCGATGACGCCGCTAATGGGTGCGAAGCTGGCCGCAATCGTGTGGCCGCCGCCGACGTTGGTGAACGTGTAGCTGCCGACGGCGCCCACCAAGACCCCGTCCACGAGTGCCGCAGAAACCTGGTAGCCGGTGCTCGGCGTCATCGTGAACGTCTGGTTGGACCCGTGCGTCACGATGAGCGAGCCGCTCGGGGAGATCGAGCCGTGCGGGCCGGCCGAGGCGGTGAGCGTGTAGGTGTTGATGGCGAAGCTGGCGCTGATGGTGTGGTTGGCGGTGACATTCGTGAAGGTGTGGCTCGTGGTCGCGCCCACGGACACGCCGTCCACCAGCACCTGCGTCACGTGGTAGCCGAAAACCGGCGTGATGGTGAAGGTCTGGCCGCTCCCGCAGTTGACCGCCACCGCGCCCGCCGGGCTGATACTGCCGTTGGCACCGGCCGAGGCCGTGATGGTGAACACGTCAATGGCGAAGCTGGCGCTGATCGTGTGGTCGGCCGTGAGGCTGGAGAACTCGTAGTTGGTGACGGGTCCTACGGAAACGCCGTCCACCAGGACATCCACGATGTGGTAGCAAGGATTGGGCGTGATCGTGAAGGTCTGACTCGCGCCGTAGGGGACCGTGACCACTCCGGAGGGGCCGATCGTGCCGCCCGCACCGGCCGTGGCCGTGATGGCGAAGAAGAGCCCTTGCCCGAACGCGAAGTCGCTGAACGAGGTCAAGCCGGTCGCCTGAATGGACGTCGGCGTTCGGGTTCCGACGGCGATCGGCGACCAGGCCGCGCCGTCGAACTTCCTGGCGATGAAGCTATCTACGTTGGCGGCCGCATCGAGATCGCCCGTCGGGAAGCCGTAGGTCACGGTGCAGGCGTCGAAGCTCACCCCCTGATTCGTGAGTGAGTAGTAGCGGTTGAGCGATCGGGTCGAGTCGATGCCGGAGGTCGCGATATTCGCGTGGTCCCCGGTCGTGGTGGCAGCAGTCACGCTGCCCGGGGTGCTCACATTGGCGAACGCGAGGGTGACTGGAGCGTCGTGGGTCGCGGGCCCGATCTCGAAGAACGCGCTCGCCGCTCCGGTGCCGACAGGTTTCTTCAACCGGCCGACCACCCGGCCGCTGGTTCTGGCCAGCGCACCGCCCGAGTCGAGCGCCAGCGTGTTCGAGCCCGTGTAGACGTTGTTGGACTTGAGATCGATCGTGCCCCCGGCGCCGATCGCGCAGGTGCGGCCGCTGCCACCCAGCGCCAGGCCCGCGGCGTTGTTCAGCTCGAGCGTCGCGCCCGAGAACAGCCTCGCGTCCGAAGTCAGCGTCAGGGTTTCGGGAGCGGCACCGCTCAGCGCCAGCTTGTTGGTCCCGACATTGTTGAAGATCGGCTGCGTCGGGCTGGTGCTGGTCGAGGACAGGTTGCCGAGAAGCGTCACCCGGCCGGTTGTCCCGGTGGTGCCGCCGAAGCCGCCCCCGGTCGTCGTGCTATCTCGCGGCGCGAGGGTGACGTTCCCCGTCACGGTGACGTTCGTGGTTCCGGTTTCGTTGAGCCGCAGCGTGCCCCCGGCGGTCGCGGTTCCGGCCGTCCCGCCGAACACGATGTTGCGGAAGCTGATGTTGGCGATCCCGTTCGCGTTCAGGTCGATCGGCAGCGTCGACGATGCGAAGTTGATGAGCAGATCGCCGAAGGCCGTGCCGTCCGGGGCCAGGATGTTGGAGTCGAAGGCGCCGGACTCGTAGGAGATCGATCCCGCACCGGTGGAGAGATAGGTGCCCTGGACCAGGACGTTGGCGAACTGGGACGTGGTGAAGCTGATGCGGTGGCCGCCGTCCGCGAAAGTGGTCCCGGGGCCGACGAGGATCGCGCCCTGATTGAGGAAGGGGCCTGAAGTGCCCGTGATCGTCTTGTCGGCGTCAAGCGTCTTGGTCCCGCTCCCCGCGGTGTGGATCATCGCCGCTGCCGGGTGGCTGACCGCGCGGATGGTCTGATTGCCGGCCGCGTTGTACTCGATGATGGCGCCGTCGAGATAGGTGTTCGTGCCGGTCGTGAGCACGGTCGCGCCGAGGCCGCTCGCACTGTTGACGGTGGTCGCCAGCGTCCCGGAACTGCTGACGCTGGTTCCCCCCGCGCCTCCGATCGTCAGCGTCCCGCAGTCGAGGCGCCCGTCCACCGTGAAGGTCTTGCCGGAGGCCACGCTGGCGTTGTCGCCGAGCGTGTAGCTGGCGGTGGGCTCCACGTTGACGATCATGCCGAACGGCGTCGGGGCGACCAGGGCGGTGTTGCCGGGGGCCGGGCTGGCCGCGCCGCCGGGCGCGGCGGTGGCCTCGAGCGAGTTCCGGACGACCGTCCGGTCGTCGAGGTTGATCACGATCTGCGCGCCCGGGTCGCCGAACTCCAGCAGGCTGTCCACCTCGGCCCTGCGCTTCTCGTACGTGTTCTCGAGCAGCAGCAGGGGTTTTCCATCGGGGCCGGTTCCAAGGCGAACCGCGGTCGTCGGGTCCGTGCGCAGGTTGAACTCGATGACCCGGTCCAGCGGCGAGATCGGCTCCGTCTCGCCCGGTGCAGGCGTGGCCGAGAACGCACCATTGGGTGTCATCGCGGCGCCGCCGATGAGCTTCCCGTTTCCCCTCAGGTGAAGCCTGAGGCTCCCGATTCCGGAGCCACTGGCGATGCCCGAGTAGTTCAGGTTCCCCCAGACGGTCATGTGGGTTTCGTCGGAGGAGCTCAGGCCGAGCTGGGCGGTGGTCTCGACCGTGAAGTCGTTGTTCACGGTGAAGCCGTTCTCCGCCGTCAGTCGCTTCGGCAATCCCGATCCGCCGTTCCGCAGGATCAGGTTGTAGTGGGCCAAGCCGCCGCCGATGTTCTGGGTGCTCGTGCCCGAGAAAATCGTCGTTCCCGTTTGGGCGGTGAAGGTCCCGGACGTGCGCGTGAACGTGCCCTTGACCTCGAGGGTTCCGGCGCCGAGCGAGATCGTGCCCCCCGAGAGCGTGAAGCTGGAGTTGGCGACGAACCGCCCGGCCGCGGAGAGGCTGACCGCGCCGCCCGAGAGGGTCACCGCCCCGGTCGAGGTGAGCGTCCCAGCACCGCAGCCGAGGGTTCCCCCCGACACGGTCGTGGTGCCGGTCACGCTCAGGGTGCCGGTGCCGAGATCCACGACGCCCGCGGCTTGCCCGTACGCGCCGTTCACCGTGAGGGTGCCTGTGCCGGCCGCGATCGTGACATTCGCCCCGACCGTGAGGTTGTTCACGGCGAAGGCCCCGTTCAGATTGAGAGTGGCCGGCGACGCCAGCGCCAGCGACACGTCGGTCGTGCCGGTCGGCACGCCGTCGGGATTCCAGTTCGCGGCGTCGCCCCAAAGGCTGGTACCGGCTCCGCCATCCCATCCGGAGGCGAGAGCGCCCGTGCTGCCGATCGTGATGAAACCACCGCCCGGCGTCAGGTTGGACGTGGACTCGACGGTGCCCGAAGACTGGGTTCCCGTGGTGGTGCCGCCAAGGCTGGTGTAGCTGCCCCCGACCGTGCTCGACTGGGCCACGCGCACGTTGGCGAGGGCGCCGACGTTGTCGTCCGCCCCGAAGGTGAGGTTGACCCGCGCCGCGGCATTCAGGCTGTCGCTGTTGCCGAGGCGCCAGTAGCGCGTGTTGGTGAGCGCCAGCAGCGGCGAGAGCGGCGTTCCCCCCGTGGGTCCCGGAATCACCTCGGCGGTGAAGACCCGGGAGATGCCCGAGGTGTTCACGCTCTTCAACACGAGGGGGCGGAAGGCGCCGAGCGCGCCGATCGCGAAGGTCCGGGTGGTCGAGCTCGAGACCTTGAACTCGATGCCCAGTGGACCTTCCACGTAGCTCTGCGAGCTTCCCGCGGGCGGGGCCGCGGCCGAATCGGCGAGCGTGAGCTGGCTGCCGCTGGAAGAGAGCAGCACGCCGGAGGTGAGGGTCAGGCCCTCGGTGACCGTTAGCCCGCCGCCGGCGACCACGACGCCGCTGCTGTTGTTGATGGTGACGCTGCCCACACTGCGCGAGGGCGGGATCTCGAATCCCGTCATCCGCGATACGCCCTCCTGGAGGTAGGAGATCGAAAGGCCGCCGCTCCCCGGGTTGAAGACCGGGAAGGTGTCGTACGAGCCGCCCGGATCCATGAGCGCCGTGGCCCCGGTTCGCGTGACGGCCGCCAGACTGTCGGCGTTGCCGAGCGTGACGAGCTGACTGTTGTGGAGCGCTCCGCGGACCAGATTCACCTGGCGGGTGACGATGTTCTGCGGGATGGAGGGATCGATCGTCACCCCGGCCGGGTTGTCCACGGACAGTCCCAGCCCCTGGAGGGGAGCCGTGATGGTGCCGGCGCCGGAGTAGCTCTGCGGGGTCGTGGTTCCTTGGAAGTAGAGTTCGCTGTTCCCGCCGGCGTCCGTGATCGTGCCGCGGTTGACGAGGTCGCCTTCGGATTGCGTGAACCGGAAGCCATTGAGCAGCAGGCTCGCCGAGGAATCGATGACGCTGGTGCCGACCGCGGTGGTGCCGGCGAGGAGACGCGCAGTGTGGCCCGCCGGGAGGTTCGAGACGACGAGGCCGGGCGAAGTGCCGGCCAGGTAGAAGGTCTGGGCCCCGCCGGTGGAAGCGTTGCCGAGGCGCAGCGTCCCCCCCGTGATCGCCACGATCCCGGCCCGGTTGCGGTAGTCCCGCGGACCCGAGACCGCCGCGCTCGCGTTCTGCAGCTCGATGGTGCCGCCGCTGATCGTCACAGCGGACGTGGAGGAGGTGCCGAGGTCGAAGCTGGCGAAGGTGGTTGAAGACTGACCGACGGTATTGGCGGTGATCGTTCCGCCGCTCTGGGTATACGTCACGCGGGCGGTGGAGGAGGTGACGGAGACCCGACCCGCGACGCTGACCGACCCGCCCTCCACCGTGACCGTGCTTCCGTTCGCGAGCCCGAGGGAGTTGCCGGAGGTGGTCCCGACGTTGAACGTGCCGGCCGAGATCCGCAGCAGACCGACGACGCTCGGCGATCCGTTCTGCGCGGTGACCACGAAGTTGGGGTCGTCGAGCCAGAGCCCGCCGTTAGCTCCGATGCTGTAGCTCGCGGTGGCGAACACCGGGCTGCTCATCCCGAACGACCCGGAAATCCGGAGCGTCCCGTTCGTCAGCGTGAGGAACGCCGGGGCGTTCGTGGTGGTCCCCTCAACGCTGAGGCTCGACGGGCCGAGGGTCAGCGTGGAGGCCGGGCTCGATCCCTTGTTGATCGTGAGCGTCCGGAGGTTCGTGACCGGACCCGTGCCCGAAAACGTCGCGTCCGCGCTCCCGGTGAACGTGATTCTCGCCCCGGCCGTGTTGCCGTTTGTGCTGAAATCGAGGGTCCCCTGGTTCGCGAGGCTGCCGCCGACGGAAAGGACGTGACCCGTCTGCGTGCCCGTGGGCGCGGTGGCAAGCGTGCCCCCCGGGGAAACAGTCACGTCGGCGCCGACCGTGAGCGTTCGCGCCGTCGAGGCCTCGAACTGGAGAACGCCCGAGAGCCCCTGCCCGACGGTGAGGCCGAAGCAGCTCGCGTCCTGATCGAGGGTAACCGTGTGACCGTTGGCGATCGTGACGAGGTCGGACGCCGTCGGCAGAACGCCGCCCGGCCAGGGTGCGCCGGGCGTCGTGGAACTCCAGTTGCCGGTCCCGGCCGTCGTGAGGGTTCCCGGAGCCGTGGTGGCCTGGCTTCCCGAGAGCGGATTGCTCAGTGCCCCCTCGGTCACCGCGTGCACGGTCCAGAAGTAGGTCGTCATCGGGCTGAGACCCGACTGGGACAGGGACGTAGTGTTGGCGGGGGTCTGCGTGATGAAGGAGTAGTTCGCCCCGTCCGTGGAGCGGTAGATGGCGTATCCCACCTCGTTGGTGGCGTTGTCGGTCCAGTTGAGGGTCATCGCCACCGCGGTCACGGCGGAGAACGAGAGATTCGTGGGGGCGGAGGGCACCGGGGGCGTGAACGTGTACCGGGTCCCGCTCGCGATGGTGGCGACGTTCGCGTTGTTCGACGTTCCGTAGGCCACGCTCGGGCCCGAGACCGTGACGCTCGCGAACAACGAGGACGAGCTGCCGAAGCCGATGGAGGCGCCCCCCTGCGTGGTGTTCGACGCCATGCCGGAGCCATAGAGGAACTCGATCTTCCCGGAGGTCTCGCGGAGCCAGCACTGGAAGGTTCCGGCGCCCGTGTTACCCGATCCGACGCGCGGGACCTGCATGTTCTGCCATTCGACCACGAGCTTGCGATCCGGGGCCGTGCCGACAACCTTGTAGTGCACCTTGCCGTTGGTCCCGATCCAGAGGTCGTCCCAGTAGGGAGCGATCTGCGGGATGTTCGTGCCGCTGGCGAGGTCGTTGATGGTCTGGGCCCCGACCGCGACGCTGCCGAGCCGCACGAGCCCGTTCGAGCTGGCGGAGAACTGGGTGTAGCGCGTCCCCACGAACCAGAAGTCGAAGCCGAGGTTCATCACCGACGAGGCGTCGTCGTCCAGGTTGGAGCCCAGCAGCTGGGTCGTGCCGCTCGTCATGTCCTCGAGCGTGGCGCCGCTCGAAGAGGCGAAAGGATACGTGGTCGCGTTGATGGTCTGGGGCAGCGCGGGGGAGGCCCACGTGCCAAGCAGCAGGATTACGGCGACGAGCGTCGCCGGAGCGGGAATCGCGAACGCGCGGCGCGGTGTCGACGGCGCAGCGGTTCCGGGCCTCGCGGTCTCGTCGGTCCGGCGAGTGCGTCCGCGTGCTTCACCGACGCCAGGGCCGTCCGGGGGGGCTTCGAGTCGAGCGGGAGAATCTGTCCGCGGGGCGCGTTTGCCGGAGATGCCCGCGGAGGGCTGCTGGAGAAACACAAGGCGAGATGCAGACGGGCGGCCGGTCTTCACGAGCACCTCTAGTGGACTCAGCGACGAGCACCTCGGCGCTGGGGACGCCGGGCGGGCGGAGCAGGCAGCCCGATGACGCGCCAACGAGACTACAGGCGGAAGTCCAGTTCAGCTAGAGCTTTTCGCCGCCAGTCCGAGCCTTGTTGGGAGGGCAGGAGGCCGCCAAATGCCGGGCGGAGACGCCTGGTCGGCGTCCCCGCCCGGATGAACGTGTGGCTATGGACCGGCAGCGGGCCGGTCCGGCTGCTGCTACCGATAACGGACCTTGAGGCCTCCCCACGGCAGTTTCGTGGAGGGAGCCGCGTTGAAGCGCGGCGCGCTGCCAGCGCAGTGCGGCGGGCAGCCCGGCAGGATTCCGTTGTTGAAATCATTGAGCGTATTGGTGAGAGCACTCGTGGCGCTCGCAGCCAGGGTTCCTGTGCCCACTGCGGGCACGATCTTGGCGCCGATGAGATCGTCCGCGGAAGCGATGGTGCCCGCGACCGCCATGCAGCCTGCACCGATCGCGATGTTGAACTTGGCCGCGATGAGCTGGTGCGCGAGCGAGATCAGGCCGTTGCCCTTCGCCGCCGTGTTCAGGATGGTGCACAGCTGGGTTTGGTTGTAGGTGACGGTACCCAGGGTCAGGCTCGCGACCGGCCAGACATTCGGCTGGTTGCCACTCGGGTCGCATCCGTCGGGCCCATGGGTCTTCCAGTAGCCCTGGGTGAACGTGCACTCCTCGGCCGGGCAGGGCTGCGTGCTGCACTTGATGTTGGACGAGAAGTCGCTGCGGCCCATCCTCCTCCCGGCGTGGGCGAACGAGCGGAACACGTACGTCGTGCCGCACTCGAGCGGGTCCAGCCCGCAGTTCTTGCCGGAGACACCGGTTTCATCAAAGTTGATGTCCCCGATGATGATCTCCTCGCACTCGCCCGTGAGGAGTTCCCAGCGCGAAGCGCCGGGGTGCTGGAGCGAAGGTTGCCCCGAGAGCGACAGCGCGCACAGGCGTGGATCGCTGGAATCGAGCCAGCCGACCGCTTCGTACAGGCTCTGCTCCATCCATTGAACGGTCACACCCGCGGGAGCCCCGGAGGCGCCCGCGCAGATCTTGAGCGTGATCTGGTTCTCCCCCGAGCTCACGCACGACAGCGTCGGCGGGTCGTAGGGGTCGAGGGCGAAGGCCGGCGCGCTCGCGAGAACCAATGCCCCGACGGCCAGCAACACGCCCGCAACCAACTGGTGGTGCCTTCTCATCTGTTCCTCCTCCTGGTCGGATGACCACTGACTAACTGACGTCCTTCGTGAGCTGCGGCTCCTCGGCCATGGGACGCGCCGTGTCTGAAGCCGGTGGCGGCTCCCGGGTGCCGGAAGCGCCACGGTCCCCAGAGAATGCGCATCACAGCACGCTCTCTCGGGACCGTGGCTTCACAAACCTGTATTCCCTCCGGTGCGGCTGCCAAAGGGCGACCCGGTGGCAAGAGTCAGCCCCGGGCTACTTCGTGTGATGAGTGCAGATTGCAATCGCCTGGCCAACTTCGGGGGTTTTGAGCGTTTTGCTCGTATCCATTGCTTGCCTTCGCATTAGGCGCGGAGGAGCTGCTCGTGGTCGTGGTTCTGACCCAGCCGTTCCGTCGGTTTTTCGACAGTTGTTCAGCAATCGAGCAGCC
>CAZYQK010000109.1:0-10584 GCA_964650245.1 uncultured bacterium
CTCTTTCTACCACACGGGGGTCTTCGTGTTCCCTGTCTTTCGTGAATAATTCAGGTTAGGTCCCGGTCGTCCTCGCGCTTGGAGGTGCCCGTGTCTTCGCCTCGCCGCTGGTTCCGCGTGCCTCTCGCAGCCGCGCTCAATACATCCCTGGTGCTTGCAGTTTGCACGCTCACGCCCGCCGTCTCGCTCGCCGCGCCGAAGTCCGGCGAGGCCGCTCGGTCGTCCTCGCCATCCGGCGGCGCGCTCCTGACGGCGACCCCGGTCGCGCCGGCCGCCTCCGCATTCGTGAACTTTGCAGAATTGGCGCGCCTGGAAGCGCTCGGGCTCGCGCCGCGGCTTCCGGTGCGGCCACTCATCCGGGAAGATTTCGAGAACGAAATGGATCAAGAGCCGGGCGCCGATGTGCTCGGCCCGGTCTTGCCCGAGGCGCTGTTCGCGACGCCGCCGTTCGTGCCTTTCGTGGCCTCGCCCTCCCCGACGTCGAGCTTCATGGGCCTGGACGACATCCCCATGGCCGATTCGAGCTACATCGTGATTCCCCCCGACGTGGGCGGAGCGGTGGGCCTGTCGAAAGTCATGTCGGGCTACAACAACAACTACCGGATCTTCAACAAGTCCAACGGATCTGTCGTGAGCACGGTCGGGACGGCCACGTTCTGGGCCCCGGTGGTTCCGGCTGCCAGCCGCCTCACACTCACGGACCCGAGAACGGTCTACGACCCGATCAACAACCGGTGGATCGTGTGCATGATCTCGGACATCGGCACCTCAAGCTCCTCGATCGAGATCGGGGTGTCGCAGACCAGCGACCCCAACGGCGGCTGGTACCTGTTCCGCACCGTGGTATTCGAGAGCGCTTCGATCCAGAGCGCCGATTTCCCGATCCTGGGCTTCAACAAGAACTGGGTCACCGTAACGGTCAACATGTATACCAGCGCCGGCGCCTTCACGCGCGGCAAGGTGCTGATGCTTTACTACCCGAACCTCCGCGCCGGCACTTTCACCGGCTTCGCCGTCACCCGGGCGGCGGGCACGGGCTTCTGCGCCTCGCCCTGCGTCACCTATTCGGCCACGAGCGAAACCCTGTACGTGCCCACGCACCTGAGCAGCGGTGCCGCGACGTACCAGCTCGACCGGATCACGGGCTCGGGCCCGGCCGCGCCGACCTACGTCGTGGGCTCCAGTCTGACCCGCACCGGCGGCGCCTGGGTGCAGCCCAGCGGCAACCAGCTCCCGCAGTCCGCGCCCAATTCGGGCACCAGCGCGTGCGGCGCCACGCCGTGTCCGATGGAATCACAGGACGCGCAGATTCGCTCGGCGCCCGTCTATCGCGGCGGATTCATCTACTACACCCAGAGCGTGGGCCTGCCCGCCGGCGCCATGACCCATACCGCAGCGCAGTGGACCAAGCTCAACACCCCGGGCGGTACGGTCGCGGACGGGGGCCGCATCGATGACGCGACGGCCACCTCGACGAACGGCGGCAAGTGGTACTCGCACCCGCACGTCGCGGTGAACGCCAACCACGATTTCATGGTGGGGTATACGCAGTTCTCGTCGGCGCAGCATCCGGCGGCGGGCTACTCCGTGCACCTCGCGGGCGACGCGGCGGGCTCGATTCGCGACGCGGCGATCTACCACGCGGGCGAGGACTACTACCACAAGACGTTTTCGACGGCGACCGGTCGCAATCGGTGGGGCGACTTCAGCTCGGCTCAGGTGGATCCGTCGGACGACATGACCCTGTGGACGGTCCAGGAGTACGGGAAGACGCGCACCGGGACCGACGACGGAAACACGGGCTCCAACTCGAGCCGGTGGAGCACCTGGTGGGTGAGCCTCGCTCCGCCGACGGTCACGATCGACGCCGGGCCGAGCCTGAACGAGGGCAACGGCGGGACCACCGCGTTCAACTTCACCGCCCGGCTTTCCTACGCGTACGGCCTCCCGGTCACGGTGAACTACCAGACCTCGAACGGCACAGCTACCGTGGCCGACAACGACTATCAGGCCGCGACCTCGTCCATCATCATCCCGGCCGGCAGCACGACCGGCACCATCACGGTGAACGGGGTGGGCGACACCAGATGTGAGCCCAACGAGACGTTCAGCGTTACGCTGACCTCCACGGTGGCCTCCGGGAACACCAACACCATACCGATCGGGGCCCCGAGTGTTTCGACCGCCACGATCGTCAACGACGATGTGTCGCAGACCATCACCGCGACGGCGGGGGCGGGCGGCACGATCAGCCCGAGCGGCGCAGTGGTGGTGGCGTGCGCCGACAGCCAGGCATTTCTGATCGCGCCGTCCGACAAGTGCCACGCGATCGCAGACGTGAAGGTGGACGGGGTGTCCGTCGGGGCAGTGGCGAGCTACACCTTCCTCAATGTGCAAGCGCCACACACCATCGCCGCGACCTTCGCCCCGCTCGGCTCCAACACCATCACCGCGAGCGCCGGCCCGGGCGGCACGATCAGCCCGGACAGCTCTGTGGTCGTGGCCTGCGGCGACAGCGTGACGTACTCGATCGCGCCGTCAGACAAGTGTCACGCGATCCTCGACGTCAAGGTGGACGGGGTTTCGGTGGGGGCGGTCTCGGCCTATACCTTCACCGACGTCCAGGCCAACCACACGATCGACGCCACTTTCGCGACGCTTGGACCGTTCAAGATCGCGGCGACGGCCGGGCCGGGCGGCAGCATCAGTCCCGATAGCTCTGTGATCGTGCCCTGCGGCGGGAATCAGGCCTACAGCATCGCACCCTCTGACAGCTGCCACGTGATTCTGGACCTGAAGGTAGACGGGGTTTCGGTGGGCGCGGATTCCGCATACACATTCACCGACGTCCAGGCCAACCACACCATCGAGGCGAGCTTCAGCGCGGTGGTCCTGGTGCTGAGCGAGACTCACGTCAACGCAAGCTGCTTCGATAGCTCGAACGGCTCGATCGATCTTTCGGTGGCGGGTGGCGACGCACCCTACACCTACGCCTGGAGTAATGGGCCGACGACCGAGGATGTCTCAGGGCTTGCCCCCGGCCTCTACACTGTGTTGGTGATCGGGGCCTCGGGATGCACGGCGAGCCTCGGCGTCTTGATCGGCGCGCCCCAGTACTCGATCGCAGCCAGCTCCGGCGCGAATGGGTCCATCGCCCCGTCCGGCGGCGTGCCGGTGGACTGCGGGTCCGACACCACATTCGACATCACCCCGGACGCCGGGTACCTGGTCGACTCGCTGACCGTGGACGGCGCACCGGTGACGCCCGCGCCGAGCTACACCTTCACCCACGTGAGCGCGAACCACACCATTCACGTCACGTTCAAGCTCGAAGTGACCGCCGTGGACGTGATGCCGGTGGACTTCGCTCTGGGCCGTGTGTCACCGAATCCCGCCACGGGAATGATGTGGCTGAGATTCGCGGTGCCGCAGGAGAGTGCGGTGCGGGTGAGCGTCGTAGATCTACAGGGCCGTGACGTGGCGGAGCTGACTCGAGGCACCTACCCCGCGGGGTGGCACGAGGTGCGCTGGAACGGCAGAACGGAACGCGGCCCGGCGCCCGCCGGAATGTACTTCGTGCGGTTCCAGGCGGAGGGCAGGAATCTCTTCCGCCGACTCGTTCTCACGAGGTGACATGGAACGGCCGGCTCGCGGTCGCCGGCTCGTTCCGTTTCACCTCAACACCAGCACGCGCGATACTCTTCGTTCGCCTGCGGCCTCTAGCCGCAGGAAGTAAACGCCCGGCGCCAATGGCGTTCCGGACCGAGATCGTCCGTCCCACGCCACGATCTGTGGGCCCGGTCTGAACGGGCCGTCCGCGAGCACGCGCTCCAGCCGTCCGCTCACCGCGTAAAGCGTGAGCCGCGCGTGGCCCGCACGCGGCAGGCTGAACGACACCGTGCCGGCGTCGCCCACCGGATTCGGCCGCACGCCGTTCAGCAGAAGCTGCGCCGGGGGCACCACGACGCGGAGGGTCGGGCCCCTCAGTTCGCGGCCAGCGTCCAGCAGACCGAGGCGATAGCGGTAGGTTTCGCCCGGCTCCACCGTCGCGTCGCGGAAGCGGCCACCGTCGGGACCGGGCGTCACGGTCGCGATCAGTTGCTCGCCCCCTCCCGACTCCCGCATGCGGTAGAGCTTCGCGAGCGTGTTGTTGCCGCCGCTCGGCGTGCTCCAGCGCAGCTCCACGGCATCCGCGGAAGCCTCGGCGTCGAAGCTCGCGACCAGCACCGCGGTGGGCTGTTCACCGGTTACGAACGTGCGGGCGATCTCGTTCAGCAGGTTGTCGTTGATCTCGAGCGGGTTCTTCATCACGACGACGTATGACTTCTTCCCGGCGGTCCGGGCATGCTGCTCGGCGTCCCAGTCGTCGGCCGGGCAGGCGATAGCGACCGGATTCGACGCCGTGTACTTGCCGTTCTCGACGCCATTGTCCTCCTGCCAGCCGGGTGCGGCCGCGAGCATAACTTCGGGGTTGGTGCTGTTGCCGTTGCGGTCGAGGGGCTGGATCAGCACCTTCGTGGTGTCCACGTTCTTCATCGAGATCGGGAAGTGGAACACGATGGTGACGCTGTTGGCCGGATACGGGCAGTTCGCGGGCGCCGTGACGTCGATCTTGACCGGCACCGCCCAGATCGGGTTCGTGATGCAGCGCTCGTCCACCGTCGCGTCGCGCCCTCTCAGCACGATGGCGGAGACCTTGTCGAGGGCGGTGGCGTCGTTCGCGAACAGCCGCTGGCTCACGGTCGCGCTCGGGTTGGGCCGCGTGAACGTCGAGCGCCCCGCCGTGGACTGGAGAGTGACGTCGAACTGCTGGATGCGGCCGGCGCCCGGCCGCACCGAGTCCAGGGTCCGGCTCTTGATGAACGCGTCGGTGTGGGGCTGCGGCACGAGCGCGGTGCGCCCGCCGTCGAACTTGCCGAGTCCCCCGATCCTGCCGTCGGCGTTGTCCCACTGGTTCAGGGCGTCGTGCCAGCGCGCCACGCCCAACCCCGGGTCGTGGCGGCCGTTGCCGTCCAGCTCGAAGCGCACGACGGGTCCGTCGGTGAGCACGGTGTTGCCCTCGCGGTAGGCGTCCTGCGCGGTGGCATCCGCGCCGCCCTGCGCGGGCGGCCGGTCGGAGGCCATCACGTAGGTGCGCACCCGCGCGTAGGCGCTGGTGTTCAGCGTGCCGGTTCCCGACTGGACGGTGGAGTTGACGTCGTCGGTGTAGTTGAAGTCCCCGTGCGCATCGGTGCCGGCGGACATGTAGAGCTTGCGGATGAACTTGCGCTTGGGCGTCTCGGCGAAGTTGTAGATCAGACCCCGGCCGATCTGCACCAGCGAGCTGTCGAGCGAGAGCGCCAGCTCGGCGTCCCAGTTCGGGAGCGCGCGGAAGCGCTGCACCGCGGAAGCGCCGCGCACGAACGGATTCATCCGCCCCCACTCCCGTCCCGCGTTGAGGTGCCCGCCGGTCGCGTTGAAGCTCTGGTCGACTGAATCGGGCTTGGTGTTCCAGGTCTGCGAGCCTTTGAAGTGGAACTCGTCGCCGGTGGAGTTGACCGCCGGCCCGGTCGCGCTGTTGTTGCCGTTGCCGAACCCGCAGGCCTGATCGATGTACTCCGTCGGCCAGCGGTGCGAGGCAAGGTAGGGATGCGCTGCGTAGGCGAAGCCGGTGGCCGGGTTCGCCGGCGCGCGCATGGCGGTGAGAACCGCCTGCATCGTGTTCATGTTCGCGACGCCGGTCGGGGCGAGTCTGAACGGCCGGTACGCCCCACCGTGCCACGGGCCCTCGAAGTGCTGCGTGTCGTAGGCCAGGAAGTGATGCCCGAGCCGCAGGTCGGGCGTCGGCTGGTTCGAGCCGGTGGCGAGGCACACTTCCTCGCCCGCCAGCTTGCCGAGGGTCGCGCGATACCAGCCCGCCTCGCCGCCCGGGAAGAAGATCTCGGTCGCGCCCGTGGGACCGTAGCTCGGCGTGGTGCCGCTGTCGTTCGGCCGCGCCGAGTAGAAGACGTTGTGGTCCGTCACTACCAGCTTGTCGCGAAAGTCGGCGAAGTTCTTGTCACGAAGCTGGACGTCCACCAGCCCCAGGGCGTACGAAGCCTCGCACACCATCGCGATCGGGCCGCCGAAGTTCTTGTTCGCGCCGTTCACGTTGGCGGTCCCGAACGTCGTCTGCTCCGCGATGGTGTGGACGTGCGCGTCGAAGTAGCGGTCCTCGTTCGCGAATTTCGGGAACGCGGGCTCGTCGAAGCGCACCTTCAGCACCCGGAAGTTCCGGTGATAGGTGCGGTTTGCCTCCGGAGTAGCCTGAGTCGACCAGTCAATCTCCGCGAAGAGGTAGTGGATGTCGGGCGGCTCGGCGCTGGCGAGCGAGCTGTGCGGCACGCGCACGATGTAGTGCCAGAAGTTGGTCGCCCGCTCGCCGGCCGGGAGTCCTTCCGGGCGCGCACGACCGAAGGGATTGATCACGGTGCATCCGTTGAACCGGTCCGTGGCCGGGTCCTGCGTGTCCACGAACACCGCGGCACTGTCGTGCGTGCCGTCGGCCGGGTCGTAGTTCGAGATGCGGAGGCTGTCGAGGGTGTCGCCCGCCCCGTCGAACTGTGGCAGGAAGAACAGCACCGGCACCGTGTCGCGCACCGTCTTCCACGGCGCGTCCATCACGAAGTCGTTGCCGGACCTGTCCGCGTACTGCAGCGTCGCGGCGTCCTCGCGCGACTCCACCGCGAAGTCGGCGAACCATTCGTTGTTGGCCGGGTCTGCGTCGGAGGAAGGAATCGACGCGGAGATCGTGAAGCTGTGAAATTTCGTGGGCTCAGGGGGGCTGATCACCCACGACGCCGCGGTGTCGGCCTGCTGCCCGACCGCCAGGTTGAGGCTGAAAGTGGCGACCGGCAGCGAGTCCACCTCGACCTCGACCAGCACCGACAGCTCGGGCTGATTTCCGCGGTTGCGCACCGAGAACGGCAGCCTCACGACCCCGGCCTCGACGACGGGTTCGGAGAGCGCGCCGCCATCCAGGTCCACGTCGTGGACCGGCGACGCGGTGTAGCCGACGAGCGCGGTGTCGGCGTTATCGCCGGTCTCGATCTCTCCCGGGATCGGCGCCACGCTCGCGATCAGCTCGACGTCGCCGGCGGCCACCGCCACCGGCAGGCCGAGCATCGTGTCCCTGGCCGCGCCGAGCGCGAGCGAGGGCAGCGTCGCGCCGCCCGCGGGCGCGCCGCCCCAGGTCAGTGAGAGCGCGAGCGGCCCGGTCGGCACGTTGCCCTCGTTGACGACGCGCACCCGCACCGAGTCGGGCTGGAGCGGGAGCGGGGATGCCGGGAACACGGTGAGTCGCGTCACGGCCACGTCCGCGTAGCCGGCGTCCGCGCGGTCCACGACCCGCGTCTCATCCAACACACCGAACTCGAAGTAGCGGTACCAGCGCGGCATGTCGAGCCGCCGGCTGCCATGGCGCAGCACCTGCGCGAGCTGCGCGGCGTTGAGCGTGGGATCGTTCTGCAGCGCGAGCCCCGCCAGCCCGGCCGCCCGGGCCGCGGCCACCGAGCTGCCGCTCGCCACCACCGTCCCGCCGCCCGGCGCCAGCACCAAGAGGTCTCCACCGAAGGCCGCCACCGACTCGCGGCCGCTGACCGTGGCGTCGGCCGTGAAATCGCCGTTACCGTCCACCGCGACCACCGAGACCACGCCGGAGAGCGCGGCGGGGGCGAGCGTGTTGTTGAGCCCCTCGCTGCCCGCCGGGGCCACGATCAGCGCGCCCTGGCTGCTCGCGTAGTCCACCGCGGCGCGCAGGCTGTCGCCCGCCCCGATCGAGCCCACGCCCACGAACAGCACGCGGACGCCCTGATCCACCGCGTAGCGGATGGCGCGGGCGACGGTCTCCTGGCCCGCTCCGCCGCCGCCGCCGTAGCCGCCCGGACCCACCACCCTGAGCGGCATGATCTGGCAGGTCGGACAGACGCCGGTCACGGGGCCGCTCGCCGCGATGATCCCCGCCATCGCGGTGCCGTGACCCAGCAAGTCGTCCGGCGTGAAATCGTCGTCGAAGAAGTCGTAGCCCGAGACCACGCGTCCGGCGAGCGCCGGATGCAGCCCGTCCACGCCGGAGTCGATGATGGCGATCACCGGTTGGGCGGGCGCGACACGCGGGGCGAGTCCGGATGCCAGAACGGCCACGAGCAGCAGCGCTGGTCGGATTTGGCTCGGTGCGCGCGTCTGGGCGCGGCGGCGAACTTGATCGGGAACGGCGTGGAGCGCGTGCGGGGCGGAAAGCCTGGCGAGTGCGGACATGGCGGCCCTCGAGGGATGGGAGGTCGGCGGGTGCGGCCGCGGGCGGCGTGCGCCAGACGCCGCCTCGGAGCCGTTTCACCTACGTTGCATGAGAACCCGGCTGCGCGTGAGCCCGAGTTTACGCTCGGCCGGGAACACCCGCCAGTGTGAACTCGGGAGAGTGTGAACTCGGGAGCGGGAGCACTGGAGCGGGAGCACTGGAGCGGGGCACGGAGTCTTTCGCCGTCACTCGCGCCCACCCTGCCCCCTCGCCCGCACCGCCCGCTCCGCCCACCGCCTCAGCTCGCGCGGATCCTCGAGCACGTCGGCCGGAACCTCGTAGTAGCGGCCGAGGGTCTGCTTCGCGCTTGGGCGGAACGGCTTCATGCGGCGCGCGAGGTAGGCGGGCCGGGTCGTTTCGTCGGTGAGGAAGTAGAGCCGCCCCCGCCAGATGATCCCGAAGAACGCCGCGCCGCTATAGAGCCCGTGGCCGCCGAACATGGCGCGGGCCTCGACCCGGTCGAGGCCCGCAAGCTGGTCGAGGATGTAATCCTTGAACGACTCCCCCCCGCGCCGCCGGTCAGCGGCCATCCCACGTCACCACGCGCTCACCTGACGAACGCGACCTTGCCGGTCGCAAAGACGTCCCCCGCCTTCAGCCGGTAGAAGAACAGTCCGCTCGATTCGTCCTTCGGTGCCCAGCTCCGCTCGTGGTGCCCGGCCGGCATCGTGCCCATCACGACCGTGTCCACCCTGCGGCCGCTGACATCGTAGATCTCGAGCGTCACGTCGCAGCGGCGCGGCAGGTCGAAGCGGAGGGTCGTGGCGGTGACCGCCGGATTCGGGGCGCTCGGGTAGATCCAAAAGCGCTCCGGCGTGGCCCGCGCCGCGAGCGGGGCGGCGAACGGGCGAAGCGCGGCCCCCGTGCCCTTCAGTGCGACGTCGCGCGCGATCAGCTCGGTGGCACCGAGCGACTTCACGTAGATCGTGGCGGAGAATTCACCGGGGCCCCTCGGGCTGAACCTGATATCGAAAGTCGCGCTGCCCCCGGGGGGGATCGTGACCGGGTCGGAACGCCGCACCGCGAACACCACGGAATCGGTGCTGAAGAAATCGTTGATGATGACGTCCGTCTTCGAGGTGTTTCGCACCTCGAGCGGCAGCCATGTCGTGTCGCCCACGCCCGCCACGCCGAAGTCCAGCGAGGCCACCGTCGTGAAGCGCGTGGTGCTCCACGGGAATCGGAACGCCCGATAGGTGAAGGTGTTCGAGGGGAGGCCCACCTCGTACGCCTTGGACCCATCCGGGTGGAGCTCGGTGAGCTTCGGGTTCTGCGGCGTCCCGCCCCATCCCAGCATGTTGCCGCCGCTCTCGAGCCGTTGAACGTTGCCCATGAAGGGCCCGTAGGTGTCGGGCGCGTTGCGGTACTCCCACACCAGGGTGGCCACCTTGCGCTTCTGATCCACTTCGTACTCCAGGGCGCGGGAGTACTGCGGATTGAGGAAGTTCCCGTTGTCGAACAGCGTGATGTGGCCGTTCTTCAGAACCCGAACATCGTGCAGGTGCGAGAACCCGCGCGTGTCGTTCACGAAGGTGAACTCGTTGTTCGCCGCGTTCAGCCCCATGCGCCAGATGATGTGACCGTCGCGCTTGCTGATCTTCGTGATCTCGTTCATGTGCCGGCATGAAATCAGCAGGTTGTTGTCCCGGTCGCGCTCGACGGAGTTGCCATGCACGTAGTCGACACTGGCGCCCGTCAGGGTGGCGAGCGGCGACCTGGCGTCCGTGATGGCGAAGTAATCCCAGCTCCGCCACTGGAAGACGACCCGCCTCTTCTTGTCGATCTCCTGAATGATGAGCCCAATGACGGACGCATTGGGTCTGCCACCGGGTACGATCGAATCCATCCGGACGGGCTGCCGGTCGTAGCTCATCAGGAGCGCGTGTCCGTTAGGCAGAATCTGGATGTCGTGGAGGTCGGTGGGGTAGCCGTTGCCGGCGGAGAAGCTGTCGATGATGGCGAAGGAGCGATCCATCACGAAAAACTTCTGCCCGCCGTTGGCGGGCGTGGCGCCCCAGTAGTACGTGAGCAGCCCGTTGGGCTGCATCTTGAAATCGAATGAGCGAAGGGCCACGCGGCGGTAGAAGACCGGATTCCCCAGGTTGTCCAGGATGATCATGTGCCCGGCGTCGGAAGTTAGAGCGAACGGCGAAAGGAAAACGTACCCGGGACTCGGATCATCGGACTTGAGCAGCGTCAACTGGGGATAGCCGGGCGGCACCGCGTTCGAATCGGGCGGTGGTGGTGGTGGTGGTGGTGGTGGTGGCGGG
>CAZYQK010000110.1:0-10578 GCA_964650245.1 uncultured bacterium
CGGCGGGGCGCGCGCGGCTTCGTCCGCCGCCGAGCTGGGCGGACTCGCCGCGCGCGCCGCGCTCGAACGCGCCGGCGTTCCAGCGGGCGCGGTGGAAGAAGTCATCATCGGCCACGCGCGCCAGGCCGGGAACGGCCCCAACCTCGCGCGGCAGATCGTTCGGCGCGCCGGGCTCGCCGACGACGTGCCCGCGTACACCATCAACAAGGCGTGCGCCTCCGGCCTGCAGGCGATCGTGAACGCGGCGCAGAGCGTCACGCTCGGCGACAGCGCGGTCGTGCTCGCCGGCGGCAGCGAGCACATGTCGAGCATCCCGTTCCTGGCGCCCGACGTGCGCTGGGGGAAGAAGCTCGGCGACGAGCCGCTGGTGGACGCCATGTTCCGCGACGGCTACCTGTGCCCGCTGTGCGGCCAGCTCATGGGCGAGACCAGCGAGACGCTCGCGATCGAGTACGCGATCTCTCGCGCCGAGCAGGACGAGTTCGCGCTCGCGAGCAACCGCCGCGCCGCGCGCGCGTGGGACGAGGGCCGCTTCGCGCGCGAGGTGGTGCCGGTCACGGTGGGCGAGGGCAAGCGCGCCATGAAGGTCGAGCGCGACGAGCACTTCCGGGCGGATGCCTCGCTCGAGGAGATGGCGAAGCTCAAGCCCGTGTTCCGCAAGGACGGATCGATCACCGCGGGCAACGCGAGCGCCATCACCGACGGCGCGGCGGCCGTACTCGTGCTGGCCGAGGAGGCCGCGACGCGCCTCGGCGCGAAGCCGCAGGCCGCGCTGCTGGGCTACGTCTCGGTCGGCGTGGACCCCGCGCGCATGGGGCTCGGGCCGGTGCCCGCGGTGCGGCGGCTGCTCGAACGGCACAAGCTCGCGCTCGATCGGATCGACGTGGTCGAGTTGAACGAGGCGTTCGCCTCTCAAGTGCTCGCGTGCGACCGCGAGCTTCACCTCGACCGCGAGCGCCTGAACCCCAACGGCGGCGGCATCGCGCTCGGCCACCCCACCGGCTGCAGCGGCACGCGCATCATGGTCACGCTGCTGAACGAGCTGAAGCGCGTGAAGGGGCGGTACGGGATCGCCACGCTGTGCGTGAGCGGCGGGCAGGGGATGGCAGTGCTGGTGGAGCGGGTGTAGAGGGCAAATGGACCTCGGGCTGGTCCGCGAGCGAGCATCGCCATACAAGAGTCCCTCGCAGAAGGCCCGCGCACTGACTGAGGGTTGGGCCGCCGATCAGCTCTACTGCCCAGCCTGCCGCTCGAAACGTCTCGGAGCCACTCCGCCCGGGACCGCCGTCGTGGACTTTCACTGCCGGAAGTGCGGCGAGCCATTCCAGCTCAAGAGCAGCCAGGCGCGAATCGGTTCCCGCATCTCGGACGCGGGATACTCGGCGATGATGGCCGCCATTCGCGCTAACCGAACTCCCAACCTCCTGGTCTTGAGGTATTCGTTCGAGCAGTTCAGGGTTAGCGATCTCCTCCTCGTACCGAGATTTCTGCTCACGGAGTCGGCCATCGAAAGGCGCGCGCCACTCAAGCCCACCGCAAGGCGGGCTGGGTGGGTTGGGTGCAACATCGTGCTCGGCCGAATCCCTGATGGCGGGAGAATCGCCATCGTTCACGGCGGCGTCGAGGCTGATCCGCACGAGGTTCGAAAGCGGTTCGATGCCCTCCGCCCACTCGCGGAGATCGCTCTGGCGCACCGGTCGTGGACGCTGGATGTTCTGCGAGTGGTGTCCGGGCTTCGTAAGGCGGAGTTCTTGCTGTCCGACGTGTACGGCTTCGAGAAGGAACTCCAACAGCTGCATCCCTCGAATCGCCATGTCCGGGACAAGATCAGACAGCAACTTCAGGTACTTCGCGACCTCGGCTGGCTGAGATTCGTTGGGCGGGGCCGCTACCTGCTTTCGGCACCAAGCCGTTCGCCAGCCACATGCTGACCCCCCGGCAGGCCATTCGGGTTCGGACAAGGCTTGCACAGATCTACGGAAGGGCCGAGGCGCTGTCGCCCGGCATCAATGGCTGGTTGCAGCCGAATGGCTTGGTCATCGAGATCGGGGAGATCGATCATCACGAGGCGGCAGTCAAGGCGCTGCGGAGGGCGCGGGTGAAGATCATCGGCGATGGCGCGAGCGATCTTCTCGATTCCGGTTACATCAGACTCCGGACGGAGGGTGACGAACTGGCCATGCACACGCGCGTCATGCCGTCGCGTCTCCAGCTGTTGGCGATCGGGGAGTATTGGAGGATGGTTGGCCAGCCGGAGGTCTACTACACCATCGAGCGACCCGGCGATCTGAAGCCCACCGATGGGGGACCGGCGAGCCTGCCCGATTGGCGGAGGGCGATCGATTCGGTCTATCTCGGGCGCGCCTCGCTGCCGCCATCGCTTCCCGCATCATGTCTGCCCGGCTAGACTGCCGCCCGTTCGGCCACGCCGCCGCCCTTTCCTAGGAGGTCCCATGTCCCCACGAGTGATCGACATCACCAGCCCCGGATCGTCCGGATTCCGCGCCGCCCGCATGCTCATCGCAGTGTTCGCACTCTTCCTCTTCTTCGTGTTCTTCAACCCCGTGAAGGTCATCCCCGCCGGGCACGTGGGCGTGAAGGACCTCTTCGGCATCGTCTCGTCCAACGTGCTCTCGCCCGGCGTCCACGTCGTGATTCCCATGACCCGCGTCGTGGTGATGTCGATCCAGACCCAGGAGCTCAAGGAGACCGCCGAGGTTCCCTCGCAGGAAGGCCTGCTCATGGACCTCGAGGCCTCGCTCCTGTTCCGGCTCGATCCGGAGAAGGCCGACGACATGTACAAGACCGTGGGTCGCAACTACCAGACCGTCATGGTCGAGCCGCAGGTCCGCTCGGCGATTCGCGAGATCACGGCCTCCTACGACGCCAAGGCGCTTTACTCCTCGGAGCGCGAGAAGGTGTCGCACGAGATGCTGGCGTTCTTCACCAAGCTCACGCGCGACCGCGGCATCATCGCGGAGGCGGTGCTGCTCAGAAAGGTCGGGCTGCCCCCCATGGTGGCGAACGCGATTCAGGAGAAGCTGCGGCGCGAGCAGGAGGCGGAGCAGATGAAGTTCGTGCTCCAGAAGGAGGAGCAGGAGGCCGAGCGCAAGCGCATAGAGGCCAGGGGCATCGCCGATTTCCAGCGCATCCTAGCATCCAGCATCAGCTCGCAGTTGCTGGAGTGGAAGGGCATCGAGGCGACCGAGAAGCTGGCGCTCTCGCAGAATACGAAGATCGTGGTGATCGGGAACCCCAAGTCGGGCCTGCCGATCATTCTCGGGGGCGGGGAGAAGTAGCGCCCCACTCGCCCGCGGCGTGCCGCGCTCCTGTCGGGCGCGGCACGCCGCAGGAGGAATTCGGCGGCCGGGACTCCTTCGATCAGGCGGCCGAGACCAGCTCCCACTGTTTGTTTCTGGCCTTCACCTCGACTCGCGCGGCGGTTGCCCGCTTCGGGTTGATCCTGGCCAACTTTTCGGTCGCGTAGTTCATCGTCAGGCGGCCCTGGGCAACCATCAGCCGAAGCAGACGATCCGCTTGCGGTCCAATCGGTGCGGCGTCGTTCTCCCAGCGCGAGACGGTCTCCTCGGCGACGCCCATGTGCCGGGCGAAGTCGGAGCCGGACCAACCCAGGCTCTTGCGCAGAAAGCGCACCTCGGCCCCGGTGAATCGCGTCATCTTCTCGATCAATACCTTCGCGAGCAGGCGATGCAGACCCTCGATACGCGGAATCGAAATCTCGAAGTTCCCACAGCGCGGGCATCGTGCCACCTCGACGCCGACCAGAGTGACGTACCGTAGACCGCACTCGTCGTACCGGTACTTCTCCTTCCGGGTCTTCATCCCGGTCCCGCACTCCGGGCAGTTCATGGGTCTGGCCGCCTCTCGCTGCGCAGGCCTCATTGCTTGATCCTCCATGTCGTGATGACCACGAGTTCCTCTTCGGATCGAAACGCCACCACGACGGTGATGCGAGGGGTCCCAACGCGGTACCGCCAGCTGCCGCGCTCGTACTCCGCCGGCTGCACGACCCCGCCCCGCAGCACGTTCTCGCAGTCCACCGTGCTCAGGCGGTCGGCGAGCATCTCCTCCTTCGCATGCTTAGAGTAGGCGAAGCGGCCGCTCTTGAGGATCTGGCGAATCAGTGCACGCGCGGGCGCAGGCCCGAGCGGTTCATTCAACAAAGGCGACTCTACGTGCGGGGTTGATGAATTGTCAATAACCGGGTTCGAGCCGAAGCCCTGGCGCGGATCATTCCGGGACGGGAGCAAGCGTGAAGGCCTCCGCGTGGGAGAGGGGGCTTGTTCCCGGTGCCCTTTCCCACGAACGGAGGCCTTCGACGTGCGGGACCCTACCACGACACGATGGGTGAGGTGCGAAGAGTTCTCTGCCAGGTCCCTCCATTTCCGGCTCGGCGGGTTCCACGGTGGTTTCGAAGCGCCGTGCACGACGGGTCGCATCCGGTGCGCCACGAGACCTGACTCAACGGCTCGCGCTGCGCCCCCGTTGGCCTTGCACCCGAAAGAAGATTCCCCTTGCACCCGTACCGTGCTACGGGTCTTAGCCTCTCCGTAGGAGTCGAGATGGAACGCACCTACCTGAGCAGCGGCCAGCTCGCCCGCGAGACGGGCGTCGGCGTGGAGACCCTGCGCTTCTACGAGCGCCGGGGCATCCTGCCGCGTCCGGAGCGCACGCCGAGCGGGCACCGACGGTACCGGGCCGAGGTGGTGAACGTTCTGCGCCTGGTGCAGCAGGCCAAGACGCTGGGCTTCACGCTCGCCGAGATCGCCGGGCTGCTCTCGCTGCGGGGAAAGCCCACAGCGACCTGCAACGACGTGTGTGCGATGGTGCGGGCCAGGCTCGACCACGTGGAGCAGCAGCTCGCGACCTTGCGGGCGCAGCGCGCGCGACTCAAGCGTCTCAAGAACGCTTGCCCGCGCGTGCGGCCGCTGCGAGAATGCCCGCTGGTCGTGGAGTTGGAAACCGTTCGACCGACAAGGAGGAGAGAGCGATGAGACAGCGCATTCTGAGCACTGTGCTGCTCGCGGCGGTCGCGATCGGGGCGTGGTTCACGCTGATCGCGGCGCGCTGCCCGGGCAAGTGCCCGCTGTGCCCGCCGTAGCAGCGGGGAGCTGAAACGCGCGGGGCCGGCGGTGCGCACCGCCGGCCCTCGTGCTGTCGTGCGGCCGCGGCCTACGCTGCCGCTCGTCGGCCCAGGAGCGGCCTTACCAGCGCCGCGACTACCAAAATCGCCCCGAACGCGCACACCACGCTCGCACCCGGCGGGGCCGAGAGCCACACCGAGCCCAGCATCCCGAGCGCGCTCGCGAGCGCGGCGACCGTCCAGCCCAGCGCGAGCCGCGTGCCGACGTGCTCCGCGAACAGCACGGCCGTGACGCTCGGCACGATCAGGTAGCTGAATACGACCAGCACGCCGCCCACCTCGACCGAGGCGGTGACGGTGAGGCCGAAGGTGACGTAGAACAGGAAGTCCCACAGCTTGACGTTGATCCCCTGCGCCTTCGCCGCCTTCGGGTCGTGGGAGATGAGCAGCAGCCGCTTTCGCCACGCCACGTGCAGCGCGCCGATCACGAGATAGATTGCGAGCAGCCGCAGCACGTCGCGGCGCTCGACCGCGAGCAGCTGGCCCACCAGCACGTCGCGGATGTGCTCGGCCCCGTGTGGCGCGTTGTTGAGGATGAGCACGGTGGCCGCGGCCGCCACCGCGTACACGATGCCGATGATGGCCTCCTGCGGAACGCGCCCGCGGTCGGTGCGCGTCAGCGAGAACACGGCCGCGCCGATAACCGTAAAGCCGACCGCGAAGAAGTAGGTGCCCGGGTCGTGGGGATCCCACCCCCACAGGGTCGCGACCGCCGCGCCCAGCACCGCCATCTGGGCGAGCGAGAGGTCCACGAAGATCACCTCGCGCTCCACCACGTGGAGTCCCAGGTAGACGTGGATCCCCGCGATGCAGAGCAGGCCGAGGAACGGCCACATGAGGAAGGGCAGCTGCTCGATCACGACTTGCCCCCGGTCTTGAGCGCGGCCTCGATCAGGTCGAGCTGGCGGTCGAAGAGGTCGAAGTAGGTCCGAATCTTCTCGTCCGCGCCGACCGAGGTGGGGAGCACGACCAGCGGCACGCCGGTGTCCCGCGAGATCTTCTGCGGCAGACGCGGGTCGAAGAAGTCCTCCATGATGAGGAGCCGGATGCCGCCCTGCTTCATCTGCGTGACGAGGTCCTGCACATGGTTGGGCGAGGGCGGGATGCCGGGGCGCGGCTCGACGTAGTTCACCACCTCGAGCCCGAAGGCGCGCGCGAAGTAGGACCACGAGCGGTGATAGGACACGACCCGGGTGCCGGCGAGGCCCAGCGCCTGCGCGCGGGCCTTGAGGCGCGCGGCCGCGTCGGCCACCCGCTTCTCGAAATCGGCGCAGCGCTGGTTGAAGAGCGCGGCGTCCGCGGGCGAGACGCGGCTCAGCCCGTCGCGAATGGCGCGCGCGATCGGCACGCCGTTCGCGGGATCGAGCCAGTAGTGCGGATTGCCGAACGGGTGGACGTCGCCCTGCGCGCGGCTCACGCTGCTCGGGATCTCGATCACGTTGACCTTTGATGACGCATCCACGAAGCCCGGCGCGCCGGGCAGGATCTTCGGATTGCGCGCGCCATTGAGCAGCCCGGGCGCCCAGCCCACCTCGAGGTCGCGACCGACCTCGATGAACAGGTCCGACTTCTGGAGCTGGACCATGTACGAGGGTTTGGCGTCCACGAAGTGCGGGTCCTGGTAGCCGCGCGAGAGTGACGACACCTGCACGCGCTCGCCGCCCACCTCGCGCGCGATCGCGGCGAGGTCCTCGGTCGTGGTCACCACGTTGAGCGCCTTGCTCCCTGCCGCCGCCGGGCGCGCCAGCGCCTGGTGGGTGTTGTAGACCAGCGTCGCGCCGAACGCGATCGCCATGCCCAGCACCAGCGCGCGCCCGACGCGCGCGAGCAGCCGGGCCGTGTTCTTCATCTTGTGGATCCAGCTCATGGTTATCTCCTTCGCCGCGCTCAGTACGAATGCGCGCCGTGGGGTCCGATGTTGAACGTCCATTTGAAGAACATGGCGTCGCGGTCCACGCCGCCCGGCTCCCGCCAGCGGCGGCCCTGCACGCTCAGCGTCGAGAACTCGCTCGGCTGGTACTGGATGAGCGCGAGCCCGCCCGAGGAGTTCGCGTGATTCCCGGGCGCCTCGCTCCAGTCGTAGCGCGCGCCCAGCTTCCACTGGCGCGCGAACTGGTAGATCGCGTAGCCGAAGAGCCCGCTGTAGCGACCGGCGCCCGAGCGCGAGCCCTGGCTCGCGAGCAGCTCGGCCTGTGCCACGAGCGAGCGGTAGATGCTGCGGCGCGGATTCTTCCAGCGGAGCGTGACGTCACCTGCGGCGACCTGCGCGCGGTTGCCGTCGCCGCGCAGGGCCGAGTCCGCGAGCGCGTTCGCGTACGAGACGCCGAGATTCAAGTCGACGCTCTCGCGCAGCGGCACGAACACGCTGGTGCGGCCGAGCGCGAGCAGATCCGAGCGCGAGTCGGGATGGAAGAGCGGGATAACGTCCGGCCCGGGCGCCGTCCCCACGTTCGCGGTCACGTCCCAGTAGAGCGAGAGCGGGTTCGGCACCAGCGCCGAGAGCGAGAGGCCGCTGGTCGAGAGTCCCTCCTCGCCCAGAAACATGAAGGGCGCGAGCGGCCGGTCGGCGAACGGCGTCTCGGGCGGATGCGTGCGGTTGAACTTGCCGAGGTCGGCGCGGAACTTCCCGACCTTTGCCTGCCCGCCGCCCGGAAGCGCGAGCCAGGTGATGTAGCCCTCTTCCAGATCGAGGCCCTCGGGCCCCGCCGAGAGGAAGAAGTCGGCGCGCGTGAACGGATCGACCGCGGCCTGAAAGCCGAGCTCGGCTTCGCGCAGCTCGAATGGGTTCTGCTGCGCGCTCGGGTCGTTGCCGGAGACCGCCTCGAACCAGCCGATCACGCTGGTCGCGGGGTTGGCGATCGAGGCCGAGGCGGTGGGGGCGGTCGCCGGGAGCGGCGCGTAGGCCGGCGCCGCAAGGCTGTCGGCCGCGGGCTGCGCGAGCCCCGAATGAGGCGCGACGAGTGCTCCCGGTGCGGCCGCGAGCAGCAGCACGAACGCTGCGGAGCGTATCGTCATGGGTCCTGGCTTTCGTGAGGTTCACCGCGGGCGCGCGGCGCGCGCGGCAATTCTCGACTAGGTGTGGATCGGGGGCGCGGCGCGCAATTACGCGCGGCGCGCGGTGGCCGAGAGGTTCAGGCCAGAGGTGGGGCGCGCGAGAGGGAGGGAGTGAGGGCGTGCGGACGCGGAGCGCGCGCGGTCGGCACACTGGCGGATCCCGCCTGAAGTGCGGGCGCGCCGGGCGCGGCAGCGGAGACGGTCGCGACCGCCGGCGTGGCGCCGTGGCTGCACACCGCGCACTGGTCGTGTCCGTGATCGAGCGCGTGATGGTGCAGCCCGCTCACGAGACCGGCGGCAAGCGCGAGCAGCGCGAGCGCCGGGGCGAGCGCGGTGGCGAGACGGCGGAAGGATGCGAGCGGCGTTCTCATGATCGGGTCGCTCGCGGGTGGGCGAGCGCCGGAGACAATGGAGGCGCGGGGAATCGGGGTCAAGTCAGGGTCTCGTGTAGCGCGACCGGCGCCGCTCGCCCCCGTCGCGCCGCTTGGCACCCCCGCTCGTGCCGCCCAGCTACCTCTTCCGCGCCCGCACCTTCACCGAGCGCACCGCGCGGAAGGCGTCCAGCTCCACGCTGCCATCCACGAGATTCGCGAGCCCCACGTCGTAGCCGCTTTCGTTCACCACCTCGACCTCGGTGAAGCCCGCCTTGCGGATGAGCCGCAGGTATTCGTCCTTGAGCGAGGCGCCCGCGACACAGCCGACGAGGAGATCCACGCGCGTCTCCAACTCGGGCGGCAGGGCGCGCGTGAGCACGAGGTCGCTTACAAGCATGCGGCCGCCGGGGCGGAGCGCGCGGTACGCCTCGGCGAAGACCCGGTCCTTGTAGGGGGACAGGTTCACGACGCAATTCGAGATGACGAGATCCACGGACGAATCGGCGACCGGCAGGTGCTCGATCTCGCCGAGCCGGAACTCGACGTTGGCGTACCCGGCCTTCGACGCGTTGGCTCGTGCCTTCTCGATCATCGCGGGCGTCATGTCCACGCCGATAACGCGGCCGGAGAGTCCGACCTCGCGCGCGGCGAGAAAGCAGTCGATCCCGGCGCCCGAGCCGAGGTCGAGCACCGTCTCGCCGGGCCGCGCGTCGGCGAAAGCGAGCGGGTTGCCACAGCCCAGCCCCAGGTTGGCGCCATCCGGGATCGCCGCGGCCTGCTCCGCGCTGTAGCCGATCGCGGCGAGCACGTCGGTCTCGCCCGCGCCGCAACCGCAGCCCTCGCCGCAGCAGCCGCTGCTCTTGCCCTCGGCGATCGCGCCGTACTTCTCGCGGACGACAGGGCGCACGTCGTCGCCCGCGGTCAGGATGATCTCCGGCTCCCGGCTCCTCGCGTCACTCATGGGACGTTCTCCTCATGCCGGCCGCAAATCGCCGACCAGGGTCTTGAGCTTCTTCACGGCCTCGGGATTGATGCAGTAGCAGACCCGCGGCGGATCGATGTCGCCGCGGATCAACCCCGCCTCTTTCAGCACCTTGAGGTGCTGCGAGACGGTGGCCTGTGCCAGCGGCAGCCGGCCCACGATCGTGCCGCACACGCACTCACCGTCCGCGAGCAGTATCCGGAGGATCGCGACGCGGGCAGGGTGGCCGAGCGCCTTGGCGAGCCTGGCGAGCGCGGCGTCGTTCGAAGCGGCCGCGCCGGATGCTCGCCCACGCTTCCGGCCACGGGACGAGGTTCGCGGGGTTGGGCTCATGCTCTCTCCATGGGTTCATGTCAGTCACCTCCATCGTTTATCGGCAATCTACGATGAACCACCCGGGGGACGCGGTGCAAGGTTTTTTTCGCGGGCGCCGGAACGGTGGCAGGGGCGCGCGGACCGGGGCCGCGCCCTGCACATCCGGGCCATGACGCTGCGGTTCGCGGGCGCGTCCGGGTGCACGGCGGGCGCGATTGACGCTGTTCGGCGCCGCTCCCTATAATCCGCGCTCCTTCACCCTGAGCTTACGTGCCCGGCCTCCGCGAGGCGCCGGCGCGCGCGCTCACCCTCATCCGGAGACCACTCATGGAAGCCACCAAGACCAAGCTGGTCGACTACCGCGTGAAGAACGGGGTCGCGTGGATCGAGCTGACCGATCCGCCTGCCAACACCTACACCTACGAAATGATGCGCGACCTCGACGACGCCGTCCTCCAGGCGCGCTTCGACGAGAACGTGCACGTCATGGTGCTGCGCGGGGCGGGCGAGAAGTTCTTCTGCGCGGGCGCCAACATCAACATGCTCAAGACCGTCAATCCGACCTTCAAGTACTTCTTCTGCCTGCACGCGAACGAGACCCTCAACCGCCTCGAGCAAACGCCGAAGCTGGTGATCGCCGCGCTCAACGGCCACACCGTGGGCGGCGGGCTCGAGATCGCGATGGCGGC
>CAZYQK010000111.1:0-10434 GCA_964650245.1 uncultured bacterium
TGCCGCGGGGCGACCCGTTCGCACTGCTGCGAGGCTGTCAACTGAAATCGTACCGATGCGCCCGGCCGCCGGTCGCGTCCGGCCCGCGCTGAAGCCGGCGCACCGGCCCCGATCAGGTCGCCTCGTGTACCTCGAGCGCCGCGCGGTGGCCGGACTCCAGCGCACCCTGGATCCAGCCCGGCAGCGCGGAGGTGTGGTCGCCCGCGAAGTGGAGGCGTCCCTCCGGGGTCGCGAGCCACGGCCCCAGGGCCTTCATGTCGCCGGGCAGGAACCAGCAGTAGTCGCCGCGCGCCCAGGGGTCGTCGTCCCACGATTTCGACGCGCCGCGCCCGAAGTTCCTGGGGGCTACGGAGTAGACCTGCCCCAAGTACCGTTTGGCGGTGCGGAGCCGGTCCGGCTCCTTCAGCGCCGCCAGGTTCCGCGCGTTCTGTCCGGCCGCGTAGGCCGTCAGGATCCCGCGCGTTCCGGGCTGGGTCACCGTCGACTCGTGGATGAACATGGCCGGCAGATCCGTGGCGGCCATGCCGGGGAGCCCGCGCCGGTCCCAGAATCGCGTCCGGGTCTGGACGCACAACCGCGTCACGGAAGTCGATTCGAGCCGGGCGATGGCGCGCCGTTTCTCCGTCGAGAGCGGGAGCACGAGATCCATTCCGCGGAGCACGGAGAACGGGACGGCGCAGACCACGCGGGCGGCCTCGAAGGAACGTGTTCCGTGCTTCCCCGAGCACACCAGCCCGAGGCCATGCTCGCGCTCTTCGATCCGAACCACCGGGGTTTCGTAGTGGATCCTGCCGCGCAGCGCCTTGCACGCCGCCAGCGCCGTGGCGAGGCGGTCGTTGCCGCCTTCGATCGAGAAATTGGCGTCCGCGTCCCGGATCGTGCCCTTCCGCGCCATCGTGTCTTCCACCCGGTCCAGCGTCTCCTCCGCCGGGCTCAGGTGGCCTTCCAGGTGGAGCGGCACGCCCTTGGCCGACATGCACAGGTCGCGCAGCACGACCAGCGCAGAGCAGCGGTCGATGCCGTCGCCCCACAGATCGAGATAGCCCTGCCTCACGATCGCGATCGCGCCCGGCGAAGCGCCGCGCTCTCTCAGGAATTCCCAGAAGGTCATGGTGTCGTAGCGCGCGACCGCGGGCGGAGGCCAGCCCGGGGCCCTCGGGTCGCCGATCTCTTTCGCCACCACCGGCGTGATGTAGCGCGACCACAGCCCCATCAAGCCGCCGCGCTGCTCCTCCGGCCAGAGCAGGCAGGGCCATGGGGCGCGCGGATCATCCGGATTCGGGATGGTCACGCCGCGGCCGTTCCACAGGCACCGCATCGCGCTCCGCGGCCAGGCCCTGAGCCGTAGCTTGAAGTGGAGCGCGTAGCCGATGGTCAGGTTGTGGTGCCCGGGCAGCCATTGGGCGCCAGCCTCGGCGTACTGCCCGTCGACGAACGGCTCGCGCAGGGTGAGGACGCGGCCGCCCGGGCGCTCCTGCGCCTCGAGGATCGTGACGTCGTGACCCGCGAGCACGAGCTGGTAGGCGGCGCTGAGGCCGGCGAGCCCCGCCCCGATCACGAACACCCGCTTCGGGGCGCCCCGCACTTCGGGAGGCGTGAGGTCGAGGCCGGGAGCGGCGCTGCGCGGGTGTGGCACTCGGCCGAGCACTGCCTTCGGCGCCTCTCGATCAGCGTGCGTCATGAATTCCTCCTCAACCCAGGGTGACGCGCAAGATCCGGGTGCGCGGCCCGTCGAGCTCGACCAGGAACAGCGACTGCCAGGTGCCGAGCGCGGGCTTTCCGTCCGCGACCGGGATCGCGAGCGAGCATTGGAGCAGAGTGGCGGCAAGATGCGCCGCGGCGTTGTGGTCGATGCGGTCGTGGGCGAACGGCGCCCGCTCGCGCAGCGGCTCGATCACCTCGCGGACGAGGCGCAGGATGTCCTCGCGCAGGCCGGCCTCGTCCTCGTTGACGACCAGCGCGCAGGTCGTGTGGGGCACCGAGACGCACGCGATCCCGCTCGCGAGGCCGCTCTCATGCACAGCGTCCGCCAGCTTCGCGGTGACGTTTACGAGCGCGTGGCGCGCCGGTGTGCGGACGCTGTACTCCCACTCGGTCCTGGGCATGGGTCGCGCATTCTAAGGCGTGCTGCCGGGCCTCGGCTACCCGCCCGGGTTGGACGCGCAGCACGCCCGTCGTAGGATGCCGCGCGTCCGCCCCGTGGAGGCTCGATGAATTTCGCCGCGCTCCTGATCGCCCTCGCCCTGATCGCCGGTGGTCCCGCCGCCTCGCGGACGGAAGCCCGCATGAGTCTGCGGCTCCGCTCCCCGAGCTTCGAGCCTCAGGCCGAGATCCCGAGGCGCCACACCTGCGATGGCGAGGACATGGCGCCTGCTCTCGTCTGGTCGGGAGCCCCGGCCGCCACGAAGAGCCTCGCACTCATCGTGGACGACCCGGACGCGCCCGATCCCGCAGCGCCCAGGATGACCTGGGTGCACTGGGTGCTCTACAACCTGACGCCCGCGACCACGTCGCTGCCGGAGGGGCTCACCGCGAAGAGCGTGCCGAGCGGCGCGCTCGAGGGTCTCAACGACTGGAAGCAGACCGGCTATCGCGGACCCTGCCCCCCGGTCGGGCGCCATCGGTACATCCACAAGCTCTACGCGCTCGACATCGTGCTGCCCGACCTCCGTCGCCCGACGAAGGCCACGCTCGAGCAGGCGATGGAAGGCCACGTGCTGGCGAAAGCCCGGCTGGTGGGTACCTATCGGCGGCCGTGACGCGGGGCGCTGCGGTCTCGATCCGCCCGAATCTGCAGTGCGGCTGCGGCAGATTGCCCGGCACCCGCTCGCGCGCGTGAGGCCAGTCGGCCGGCGTCCGACGGGCGCGCGTTGCAGGGCGCGGCAATCGCGTCCGCACCACGACCGGCTCGCGGCCATTTTCCCCATCGCCCCGGAGGCGCGCCGATTTCGCACGCCGCATCCGACGCTGGCCTCGTTCTTTCATGGAGTGTCCTTCCGGCCGTGCATTCACCTGGCCGTCCGTGGAGGTTTCATGCATCCCGCGCTCCGCATCCGTCCCCACGCGCTTGCCATCGCGCTCGCCCTGCTGTTCGCCGCGGGCGGCGCCCACGCGCAATGCCTGATCACCGGCCCATCGACCCCGTGCGGCGGCCCGGTCGAGCTGTGCGGTCCCGACGGACTCTACGAGTGGGTCTGGACCGACCCATCTGGCGCTCAGTCATACAACCGCTGCCTGATCGCGACCCAGCCCGGGCCCTACTCGCTGGTGCTCTTCGACATGTTCGGCGGAACCTTCGGGCCGTGCAGCCTGCTGGTCGCGACCGCGGAACCGCCGGTCTGCGAGATCACCGGCCCCTCGAGCGCGTGTGAGGGCAGCAGCGTCGAGCTGTGCGGCCCGCAGGGCGACCTCGAGTACCAGTGGAGCGGACCCGGCGGCTTCAGCGACTCGGCCGCCTGCGTCCGGGTGAGCGCGAGAGGCGTCTACCGGCTCGCGGTGCGCCGCCCCGACGGCTGCGCGGGGACGGTATGCGAGCACACCGTGAGCTTCGCGACGTGCCGCACGCTCACCAACTGTCCGCGGCCGGCGTGGTTCTGGATGCGGCAATGCCTGGTGCCGGAGCCGAGTGCGAAGCGCATGGACAGGTCGCAGCTCCAGGCGCTCGCGGCCTGCGTGGAGGGTCGCGCGCAGGTCTTCGACTGGCACGACGCGAGCGCGGGGTTCTGCGCCACGATGCAACCCAGGCCAGCCCGGCTGCCGGCGCGCGCCAGGCGCCAGTTCGCGGCCGTGCTCGCCAACGTCTGCGCGGGCGAGATCGGCCTGCCGGCGTTCGGGGAACACGTGATCGCGCTCGATCCCGCGACGCCGGTCGAGCTGCCCGGAGTCTCCACCACGGTCGGCGCCTGGCTCGCGGCGGCGGACACGCGCCTCGTCGAGCTCGAAGCGCTCGACCGGGGCGACCCTGGGGTCAAGCAGGCCTATCGGAGTCTCATCCGGGCCGGCTGGCTCATCAACCACGGCCGCGGCATGGGACCGGTCTGCGGGCACGCGGCCGAGGGCGTGAGCGCGGCATTGGCGTTCGCGGAGTCGGAGGACGATCCCGAGGAGCCGCTCGCCGGAGAGCTGGCGGACGACGATTCCGATTCGCCCGGACCGGCGCGTGCGACGCCCAACCCGTTCTCGGTCACGACCACGCTGGAGTACACGGTGGCGGGGCCCGCGACCGAGGAGGTCGCGCTTGCGGTCTACGATCTCGCCGGCCGCAGGGTGCGCGAGCTGGTGCGCGGCCCGCAGGCGCCCGGCCTTCACGAGGCGCGCTGGGACGGACGGGGCGCGGACGGCGCGCGGATGCAGAGCGGCGTCTACTTCGTGCGCGGAAGGATCGGCGAGCGGAGCGTCACGGGTCAGCTGACATTGATGGACTGAAAGCTGGCCATTCCCGCCGACACGCGCACCGCACACCGCGACCACCTGCTCCCCGGGTGGTCGCGGCGCTTCGAGCCGCGAGCGCGGCCGCCCCGGCTCAGCGACGCGCAGCGGCGCGGTGTACCAGGGCCTCCGCCAGTCCGGGCACGCGGCCGGCGCCTTCCGGAACCTCGACGCTCGAGTCGTCGAGCTGGTCCAGGAGCGGCTCGCAGCGGCCGCCGAGATTGGCGGCCAGGAAGGCCTCGGTCACGGCGTAGAACGCGGCGCTGTTTCCCGCGCGATGGAAACCGTGCCCTTCGTCGGGAAAGAGCAGGTACGTGACCCCGACCCCGCGGCGCGCGAGGGTGGCCACCATCGAGTCCGACTCCGCCTGCGGTACCCGCGCGTCGTGTGCGCCCTGCGCGATCAGCATCGGCCCGCGCACCTGGTCCACGAAGTGGATCGGCGAGCGGGCGTAGAGGTGAGCACGGCCCTCCTCGGTGCGCGGGTCGCCGACGCGGCGCGCGAAGTGGTCGAGCGACCAGGTCTTCGGCATGGTGGCGATGAAGGTCTCGAGGTTCGCCGGGCCCACGACGTCGATCGCGCAGGCGAACACGCCGGGCGTGAGCGTCATCGCGCACAGCGTGGCGTAGCCGCCATAGCTCCCGCCCATGATCGCGATGCGGTCCTTCGCGGCGATACCGCGCCCGACCGCCCATTCGGCCTGGTCCACCAGATCGAGGTTCATCTTGCCGCCCCACTCGAGCCGCTCGGCGTTCAAGAACGCCTTCCCGAAACCGGGCGAGCCGCGGAAGTTGACGTTGAGCACCGCGTAGCCGCGGTTCACGAGCCACTGCACCAGCGGCGCGAAGCCGTACTCGGCGCGCTCGTCACCGGGCCCGCCGTGCACCAGCATCACGGTCGGGAGCGGAGCGGCGGGAACGCCGTCGCCGTCGGGATCGCTCGAGCGCGGCAGGCACACGTACGAGACCAGCTCGAGCCCGTCGCGCGAACGCACCACGACCGGGTGGAGCCTCGAAAGCGGAAGCCCTTCGAGCGCCGGATGGGAGACGAAGAGCCGGCGCACGGTGCGCGCCGGCCGCTCGTAAAGCAGCCAGCTCTCGGGCCCGTCGTCGCGCGTGACGTGCACCAGCCAGCGCCGGTCGTCGCGCGAGCGGCTCACCACGTCGAAATCGCCGCCCGCCGCGCGCGCCAGCGTGTCCAGGTCGGGACCGACCGCGGGATCGAGCGCGTGCCACTCGCTGCGCGCCCAGTTGGTGGCGTAGGCCTGCGGACGCCCGGTCACCGGATGGACCAGCACACCGGCGACGTCCACACGTGGATCCTCGGCGAGCGTCCGCATGGTGCCGTGGTCCAGGTCCCAGGCGACCAGCGCGGCGGTGTTGCGCCCGCTGGTGCTGCGCGAGTAGAGCACCCGGTTCGAGCGGTCGAAGCCCACCGCCTGGCCCGCCGCGTCCTCGAGCCCGACGCGATAAAGCGGGCTCCAGCGTCCGTCGCCGCGCGAGCGCAGCACGTCGATCTCCCCGCGCGGCGTGACCTCGGCGGCGATGCGCGGCGCAAGCGCGTGGTCGGCGCGCATCACCACGAATCGCTCGTTCTTCTCGACCAGGCGGAGCGCGCCGGTCTCGAGATCGAGCCGGTAGAGATCGTGGTGCCGCGGGTCGCGGTCGTTGATGCCCACCAGCGCCTCGCGCGGATGGCGCTCGCCCATCGCCACCAGCCGCACCTGGGCGTTCTCGCGCGGCGTGGCGTTGAAGTCGCGGCCGGTCGCCAGGTCGAGCACGTACCAGTTGCAGTTCTCGTCGCCGTCGCGATCCTTCGGATACACCAGCCGCCGTCCGTCCGCGGTCCAGCGGTACATGACGTTGCCGCTCACGTCGAAGGCCTGGAGCCCGCGCCCGCGCTCCCGCGTGACGGCGCGCGCCGAGGCCAGGCTCTCGACCGGCGCGATCCAGAGATTCGGCGCCCCGTCGAGCGGCGCGATCCAGCTCAGCATCGTGCCGTCCGGGCTCAATTGCGGCGCCACGATCTGCGGCGGGCCCATCAGGGTGCGCAGTGGCACCAGCGCGTCCTGCGCGCGCGCATCGGGCGCGTTCAGCGTAGCGAGCGCGGCCGCGGCCGGCGCGAGGAGCGCCGCCGCTGCCCGCCAGCCGGAATGGATTCGCATGACGGCTCTCCTTCGGTTCGGGAGCGCGCACCTTACCCCAAGCCGGCAGCCGCCGTCCCGGCTTCGGAACGCCCCGTCAAGCCCGGCCGCCCGCGCGCCGAAAACCCCGGTGTACCGCGAGGGAGGGACGCTCGATGAAGGCGAGATGGTGGTGGGTCGGGATAGCACTGCTCGGCCTGACCGGGTGCGGAGCGAAGCACGACGCGGGCGCGGGTGGTACCCCGCTCACCGAGCGCCAGCGCGACAGCCTGATCGCGCGCTCGTCGCTCCCGGGTGCATCCGTCATGGAGCGCGCCCTGGCGGTCTCCGATCGGGCCGCGGCCCACGCGGCGAGCGAGGATTCGCTGACCCGCTAGACGCGGGCGCGCCTCACTTCGCCTCGCCGTGTCGCCCGGGCTGGCCCCACAGCTCGACGAGCCGGCGATCGCGGCCGCAACCGAAGCGGTAGGACTGATAGCGCACCGGGTTCTTGCGGTAGAAATCCTGGTGATAGTCCTCCGCCGGCCAGAACTCGGTGGCCGCCACGATCTCGGTCACGATCGCGCCCTTGAAGCGCTGCGGCGTGGTTTCGAGCCTGCGCTTCGAGGCTTCCGCGAGCCGCTTCTGCGTGGTATCGCGGTAGAAGATCGCCGGACGATACTGGCTCCCGCGGTCGCAGAACTGCCCCCCGGCGTCAGTCGGGTCCACGTTGTGCCAGAAGATGTCGAGCAACTGGGCGTAGGTAATCTGCCGCGCGTCGTAGGTGACGTCCACCGACTCGGCGTGCCCGGTGGTGCCCCTGTTCGAGTCCTCGTAGGTCGGATGCTTCTTGGAGCCGCCGCAGTAGCCCGAGATCACAGACTTCACGCCCGGCAGTCCCTCGAGCGCGGTCTCCATGCACCAGAAGCAGCCACCCGCGAAGGTCGCGTGCGCGAGCGCGGCGGGCGCGGGGGCGGCCCAGGCGGGAGCGAGAAGCACGAGGCAAGGTGCGAGGCAGGCGAGGGCACGCGTTCCGTGTAGGATTCTCAGCGTAGTGGGTCTCCTGTTCGTAAAGTGGGGGTCTCGATTGCGGGTCGCTCCCCGTGGGCCGTCGCCAGCATGACGCGGCGAGGCCGCGATGCGTGACGGGGAAAAATGTGGCTCGTCTCCGTTTCCCGTCATGACGGCGGCGTTGAGCTGATCGGAGGAGCTTGAAGAGACGAGATGCCCTGGTTCATCCATGGCCTCTCTTCTTCTTGGCGAAGGAGGAGGGTCAGAGGGATGAACCAGTAACTTCGCGGTGATCTCGCGAGCTGTCTGCGGCTGCAAGTGTTCGAGGTGGCGTAGGTGGAGGTGGTGGTGGATCGTCGGCGGGGTCCAATCAGGATGATCGGCCTGGGTGCGAGTCACGGGTGCTCACCCCTGTCCGCATCGCGGGCAGGTGCACACGGCAGGGTTGCTCACGGAAAGCTGCTTCACCCGCGCCAGCAGCTCGAACCCCCCGACAATAGAACCCAGCCGGCGCCGTATTGGCGTGAGATGCCTCTCATCTGTAACGCAGCTTCACCTGCCCCCACGATGGCCGCCGGGTCGCGGTGGTGGTATCGCTGCAAAAGACGATCTTGAAAATCAGATCGATCATCGGCGGACGAACCTGCGCCGGCCCAATGGTCGAGCAATCATAGACCGGACCTGTCCTCCAAGCACGCCCCTCGGGATAGCCATTCGTCGAGTCCGCCAGTAGCCAGGTGTCGTCGTCGCAGAAGTAGTCCTTGACCGCGAAAAAGTATAGCCCTCTTCGGGGCAATACGAGCAGCGGGTCGAGGACGAAGTCAATCCGTACGGGCTGAAAACTGTTGTAATCTGGCTCGGGCAGAACAACTGGCCCCGTCTGAAGGACCGGGTAAGTGTCGGGCACCCCCGTGGAGTCGACTCCCGTGACGTAGAGTATGAGATAGGGGTAATAAGAGGGGCTCTGCAAGGGCCCGCCCCATACGCTGATCGATTGGACGATCGTGTCGGGAGCGTAGAACACCTGCCCGATCGCCCGCCCGAGAAACAGGGACTGGCCCGTCTGCGCGTGTGTGGAGTCAAGCCCGATCACGGTCTCGGGACACGAGGTGGTCCTAGCAGGCGCATCCCACCAGGTGAGCGCCGATACTGCAAGTATCGACGCAAAGCCAAGAAACAAACCAGCGGAGCGCCCCACTGCGCCTCCTACCGTGCAATCACCCACTTCCCAGACCTTGCGAGCGTTCCGACCTGCACCCGGTACAGGTAGCCGCCGGACGGCGCCCTTTCGCCCGACGCAGTCACCCCCGGCCACACGAGCGCTGACCCGCTCCGGCCGCGGATTCGCGCGAGCCTTCGTCCCGCCACATCGAACACGCTTAAGCTGGACTCTGTCCGATCCAGCACCGGCGTGATCACCTCGAAAATCCCCTTGCGCGAGTCCGCCTTGATTGACCACTCCGTTTGCTCTTGCGCCACCCGCCCGGCCCGCGACGGACCGACGTTTGGAATAACCGTGATTCTCACGATGATCGCATCCATTCCGCCGCTCGGCGTACTGACGGCGAACTTCACATTGAAAGTCTGCCCTACGAGCGAGCTCGACGGGTACCACGTCAGGGTTCTGTTGAATGCTGTGAAGCTCATGCCGAGCTTCAGGAAGTACGCGGCATAGGTCAGAGGGTCGTTCTCGGGATCGACGGCGGAAACCACCAGGTTGTTCGTGTGGTCCGCGCTCATCGTGACGGAAACGCTCGCCGTGGTATCCGCTACCGACTGGCCGCCGATCGACGTGAACCGCGGGGGCAGACTCATGTTGCGTCGCACAGCCCACATCTGCGGCGTGAGGTCTGAGCTCCCGGGCGGCTTGGCGAGCAGCGCCAGTCGCGTGCCATCCGGCGATAGCTTTGGCGTGAGCGCGTCATGGTTGTAGCTGGGATAGTTCGCGATCGAGCGCGTCGAGGAGGCAATCGTCGTATCCCGAGTGATCGTGTACGCACCAGCGCTGCCCACCTGGTACGACATCGTGAAGAGGGCCGCATCTGGCGCGTAATGGGGATACCGAGGCTTAGCAGACGCAGGCGCGTACACAGTCGTGATGGCACCGCTGTCCGCCGGCACGGTGTAGGCACCGCTGGTAGTCGGGGTGAGGTTGCGATAGAACACGATCGTCGTACCGTCCGGCGACCACTCCGGATAACGCTCACTCAAGTTGCCACTCGTGAGCTGCTTTGGAACTCCACCCGTCAATGGCACTGCGTATATATGATATTTACTGGTATCCGTCACTGCCGCGCTGAACGCAACCAGGTTCCCGTCCGGTGAAACCGACTCGTTGGTCAGATTCGCGAAGACAATAGCCACTGAAATAACTATTTCGCTCGTGTCCGCGACGATTCCGGGAACCCCCTTGCGGAGAATGAGACTGTCGCCGCGCCCGTAGATGACTTCGTGTCCGAGCGGGGACCAGCTGGGGTCGTAATCGTCCTTCATTCCGGGAGGTGGAAAGCTGAGTTGCCGCGTCTCGTTCCCAGCGGTCGGGTCGGACGCCACGAGCGTGATCGTGCATTGCCCGGACGCATTGCGCCGCTCGAAGGCGAGCCGGGTCCCGTTCGGCGACCAGCCGATGACTCCGTCGCCAATCGTGTTGGGATCGTTGGCAGGACAGGAACCGCAGAGGGATGTCCGCCGGACCAGCGTCCCGAAGAGGGCGTTGCGGTGGGAGTCTTCGAAGTGGCCGATGACGATGGACTTGTCGGTGCTGTTGGCGGCTCCGCTGAAGTCGACGTCGCAGACTCCGGTGGTATCGCTGGAGTTGGTTCGCCCGTCGCCATTCGTGTCGGTCGAGCGCAGTTTGGCCTCCCGAAGGCCCT
>CAZYQK010000112.1:0-10367 GCA_964650245.1 uncultured bacterium
GGCGGCGCGAGGGGCTCGCGGTGGGCTTCGTCCCCACCATGGGCGCGATCCACTCAGGGCACCTGAGCCTGATCGCGCGCGCCGCACGCGCCTGCGACCGGGTGGTGGTGAGCATCTTCGTGAACCCGCTCCAGTTCGGGCCCGGCGAGGACTACCGCCGCTACCCGCGGCCGGCCGCGCGCGACCGCCGCCTGCTCGCCGCGGCCGGCGTGGATCTGTTGTGGGAGCCAGGGGTGGAGGACGTCTATCCGCCCGGCGACCGCACCCGGGTGCGCGTCGCGATGCTGGGCGACGGGCTCGAGGGCGCGGCGCGGCGCGGGCACTTCGAGGGCGTGGCGACCGTCGTACTGCGGTTGCTCAACGCGGTACAGCCCGACACCCTGTGGCTCGGGCAGAAGGACGCGCAGCAGGCCCGAATCATCGAGCGGATGTGCGCGGACCTCCAGCTGCCGGTGCGCGTGCGGCGCGGCCCCACGGTGCGCGAGCGCGACGGGCTCGCCTGCTCGTCGCGCAACGTCTACCTCTCCACCGCGGAGCGCGCCGAGGCGGTGGCGCTGGTGCTAGGTCTCCGGGCGGCCGCGCAGCGACTGCGTGCCGGTGAGCGCTCGGCGGCGCGCCTCCGGCAGGCCATCCGCCGCTTGTGGCGCTCGTTTCCGCGAGTGCGCGAGGACTACGTCGCGGTGGTGGACGCGGCGACGCTCGAGCCCGTGACCCGGGTGCGAGGCCGGGTGCTGGTCGCGGTCGCGGCGCGGGTCGGCGCCGCGCGCCTGATCGACAACCTGGAGTGGGGCCCGCGGTGACCCGCTTCCGCCATCCCGAGGCGGCGTGCGTGGTGCTGGCCGCCGGCCAGGGCACGCGCATGAACAGCGACCTCGCCAAGGTGCTACATCTGCTGGCGGGCCGTCCGCTGCTCGCCCACGTGCTCGAGTCGCTGGAGCGACTGGGCGTGGGCCGCGTGCTGGTGGTGGTCGGCCATCAGCGCGAGCGCGTGCGCGCCGCGGTGGGGAACGAGGGTCTCGAATGGGTGGTGCAGGCCGAGCAGCGCGGCACCGGACATGCCGTGCTGATGGCGGGCCCGGCGCTCGAAGCGTTCGAGGGGACGCTGCTGGTGGTGTGCGGGGATACGCCGCTGCTCAAGGCCGCCACGCTTCACGAGCTGCTGGACGCCCACGCCGCGTCGGGCGCCGCGGCCACCGTGCTGTCGATGCGGGTGCCCGAGCCGGGCGGCTACGGGCGCATCCTGCGGGGCGAGGGCGACGCGGTGGCCGCGATCGTGGAGGACGACGACGCGACACCGGAGCAGCGCCGCATCGACGAGGTGAACTCCGCGATCTACGCCTTCGACTACCCGAAGCTGGTCACGGTGCTGGCCGGGCTTTCCGCCCACAATGCCCAGGGCGAGTACTACCTGACCGACTCGATCGCCCTGCTGCAGCGCGACGGGTTCCGCGCCGCGGTGCAGTGCGCACCCGACTACCGCGAGCTGCTCGGCATCAACACCGTGGAGCAGCTGGCGGATGCCGAGCGCATCTACTTCGAGCTGCACGCGAGCGGCGTCCCGGAGCGGGAGTCCTGAGATGGCCGGTCCGCGCGGGATGGAGCGGATGTGGGCACCGTGGCGAATGGCCTACATCCGGCGCGCCGACGCACAGCGCGGCTGCCTGTTCTGCCGCGTTCGGCGAGCGCGCGGCACGGAGCGCCGCCATCTGGTGCTGGTGCGCGGGCCACACGCGCTGCTCATGCTCAACCGCTATCCCTACAATCCCGGCCACCTGATGGCCGCGGTGAGCCGCCACGTGGCCCGGTTCGCGGACCTGAGCCCCGAGGAGCGTGAAGCGCTCACGTCGCTGGTGGCGCTGGCGGAGCGGACGCTCGCCGCCGAGTACCGGCCGCACGGAATGAACCTCGGTGTCAATCTCGGCCGGGTGGCGGGGGCCGGGTTCGCCTCGCACCTGCACGTCCATCTCGTGCCGCGCTGGAACGGCGACACCAACTTCATGACGACCGTTGGCGGAGTAAAGGTGCTGCCGGAATCGCTGGATCAGACCTGGAGGCGGCTGCGCCGCGCGATCGCCGGGCTCGACGCCCGCGGCCGACCGCGGAGCGCCGCGGGGCGCGCGAAGCGTGGCCGGGGCCGCTGACCTCTCGCGGCGGATCGCGGCCGGCCTGCTGGCCGCGGTGGTGCTGGCGCTCGTCGTCTCTTGGGGCTACGCTCGGCTTCGCCGGCCGCCGGGGATGCGCACGCAGGGCGCCGCCGAGCGCGTGATCCGGGTGCAGGTCCTGAACGGGTCGGGGGAGGACGGCGTGGCCTCGCGCGTCGCGGCATACTTGCGCTCCGGCGGGTTTCACGTCGTCGAAGTGAAGAACGCGGACCGCTCGGACTACTTCGCCACACTGGTGGTGGCGCGTAACGACGATCCGGCGGCGGCCGAGGCCGTCGCGCGATATCTGGGGAGACCGCCGGTGATCCGCCAGGCGTGGAACTCGGATCTGGCGGAAGTCACGGTCGTGATCGGGAGCGATCGCAGTCGGCTCCAGCTCGACCGCTAGCCGCAACCAGGGAGGTGAGCGTGTTCGGACTCGGTGGAGCGGAGCTGGGGGTGCTGTTTCTGGTGATCCTGTTGATCTTCGGGCCGAGCCAGATCCCGAAGATGGCTCGCGGCATCGGGCAGGCGCTGCGCGAGTTCAAGAAGGCCCAGCGCGAGATCGGCGACGAGATGAGCCGCGAGGAGCCACCGGCCGGGAAGCCGCCCGAGAACAAGCCGCTTCAATAGCTCGGCGTGCGCAGCGCCGCCGCGCGCAAGCGACGCTTGCGGCGAGGCGCTAGTAGCCCCGCTCCTCGCCGCGCAGGTCGTCGACTTTGGCCTTGTCCCGCAGGCTGGTGAGATAGCCGACGAAGAAGCCCTGCTGCCGCCGTTGCAGGATCTCGGTCGAGAGCTGACCCCTGATCTGCGCGAAGGACGCCGTGTCGGCGGGAACGATCCGATCCACCCGGCCGAAGTACCAGCCGTTGATCCCGCGCAGAGGGCCGAACGCCCGGCCCGGCGGACCGCTGAACAGGGCGCCCACCAGCTCCGGCACCGCCGCGATCCGAGGATCGGGCTGGTGCCGAGTCATCCCCTCGATCTGAATGGTCGTGACTCCGGCCGCCTTCGCCGCCTGCTCTAGGCTCATGCCCTTCGCGAGCGACTGGGCGATCGCGTCGGCTTTGGGACGGAGGCGATCGACGCGAACCTCGATCGCGGCGAGCTGCCGGACCGGGTCGATGACCTCATCCCGCGGTGGGAAGCCCCCGGGCCGCTGCGCGGCGACCTGCACCACCACGAACTCGTCGAGCCCGACGAAAACCGGGCTCACCGCCCCCTGCTTCGCGCCCAATCCCCAGTCGCCCGCCTCCGGCGCGCCGAACAGTGTCTGGGGCGAGCTGTTGTAGTCGTAGAACTCGGTCTTGGAGGTCGCGAAACCCCGCTCGGCCGCCGCCTTGCCGAGACCGACTCGCGCCCCGCGCGCGCGCAACTTCTTGAGCTCGTCGTACTGGGAGCGCAGCGTCTCCTCGTTGGGTCGTACCTTGATCACGATCTGGGCCAGCTTGATGCCGGGCGTGCCGGCCAGCGTCGGCGTCTTCTGCAGCAGCTTGAACACCAGGAAGCGCGTCGCGTCGGGGAACGGATCGCTCACCTGCCCGGTATCGAGCGCCGCGATTTTCGGTCCCACCTCGGGTCCGAAATCCGAGGGCTGAAACACGCGCTCCACGACGCCGCCCTTGTCCGCCCCCGGGCCCTCCGAGTAGTCGCCGGCCAGCGAGGCGAATGACTCTCCGCCGCGGGCGCGCGCCACGAGGCCCTGCGCCAGCTCGCGCGCGGCGCGCACTTCTTCGTCGCCGATGCGCTTTGCCACCAGCAGCACCTCGAGCTGCGTGCGCGGGCCCGCCGAGAATCGGGTCCGGTACTTCTGAAAGGCGCGCTCCAGATCGCCCTCGGTCGGCGCGGGCACCTGCGAGTCCGAGGTTGCCGCTATCTGGATCACGGTGGCGCTGGAGCGCTCGAATCGCTCGCGATACGCCTCTCGCAGCTCGGGTTCGGACAGCTTGATACAGGCCAGCATCCGCTCCTGGAGCTTGCGCACCGGGAGCTGCTCCCGCACCTGGGCTTCGAACGGGGCCCAGTTGTTCTTGGGGTCGCGCATCGCCTGCTGATACTTGGCGGGATCGAACTTGCCGTCGGTCTGGAACACGGCGGCATTCGCCAGGGCCTGCGGCGGGGAGCTCTGGAGCGACAGCACCACCTCGCGATCCATCGCCCTGATGCCGAGCGCGCGAGCGCGGTCGGCCAGCAGCCGCTGGGTGACCAACCCGCGCCAGGCCTGGAGCTCGACCATCTTCGCGTCGCGCTCGGTGGGGTCGGATCCGTACTGGCGCTTGTAGGCCTCGCGCTGTTCCTGCACCGCGTACTGCCACTCGATGCGCGTGATCGGCTTGCCGTTCACCGCGCCGATCGCGCCGGGCGAGCGCCCGCCGGAGCCGGAACCGAGGCCCGAGCCGAGCAGGAACACGAAGCCGCCGAGGAACGTGCCGACGGTGACGAAGATCAGGACCCACCAGATAGTCTTGGTGCGCTTGGTGGCGCCGCGCAGGAAGCGAAGCATGCCGAGCTCCGAGCCTATAGGAGTACGTTCAGGGTGCCTGAGGGCACGAATCGAGCGAGGGAGAATAGCAGCGGCGCACTCGGCACACAAACCGCGCGCCGCGCCCGGTCGCGTCGCGTGACGGGGGCGGCGTTCGCGCCGCGAAGCCGGGCCGCTCCCGCGTGCGGCGTTCGGTGGACCCGGCACCGGCCCGCGCGACACCTGGTGATTGCGAGGCCGCGTGCCTTGTGCTAACTCTAGCGGCGGCCCACAGGCGTGGTTCCACGGAAGGAGGTCGAGCATGCGCAGCGAGGCCCTCGGTCGCGCGGTCGAGCCCGAGGTATCGCCGCGGCCGCCCCACTGGCCGGTCCCGGTGCTGGACGCGCTGGAGCAGGCGGTGGTTGCGCTCGATCGCGAGCGCAAGGTCGTCTTCAGCAACCGGCGCATCGAGGAGCTGCTCGGGGTGGAGCCGGGCGGACTGCTTGGCATGGCGGGCTCCCGACTGTTCCCGGGCTCCGACGCGCGCTGGCTCAAGGGCGCGTCGCGCGAGCCGCGCGATTTCCGGCTCGAAGCCGAGGGGCGGCAGGTGACCCTCAAGGCGGAGTCGCTGCCGATGCGCGACGAGGACGGCGACGTCATCGGTTCGGTGGTGCTGGCCGAGGCGATCTCCGAAACCGAGGAAGGCGAGTTCCAGAAGCGCATCGACCGGCTGGTGTCGCTCGGCGAACTTTCGGCCTACGTCGCCCACGAGATTCGCAACCCGCTCACTGGAATCCGCACCACCGTCCAGTTCGTCGGCTCCAAGCTCAAGCCCCGCGATCCCAGCCGCGAAGACCTCGACGACGTCATCAAGGAGCTGGATCGCATCGAGCAGATCATCAACGGCCTGCTCATGTTCGCGCGCCCGCCGGCGGCGCGTCCCCAGCCCTGCGATCTGCACCCGGTGCTGGACAAGACTCTCGCGCTGCTCGAGCTTCAGCTGAACGACGCGCAGGTGGCGCTGTTGCGCGAGTACGGGGAGGATCTGCCGCAGGTCTACGCCGATCCCGACCTGGCGCAGCAGATGTTCCTGAATCTGTGCCTGAACGCCATCCAGGCCATGCCCGAAGGCGGCGAGCTCCACGTCGCCACCGGCGTGCGGCGCTACCGCACGCGCCGGTCGATGTTGGACGTCTCGTTCCGCGACACCGGCGTCGGCATCCCCAAGGAACTGATGGAGAAGATCTTCGACCCGTTCTTCACCACCCGCTCGATGGGCACCGGTCTCGGGCTTCCGATCTCGGTGCAGATCGTGCGCGAGGTGGGGGGCGTGATCACCGCCAAGAACAATCCGGGTGGAGGCGCCACGCTGCGCGTCTCGTTCCCGGTTCCGGCCGAGCCGCCGGGCCGGCCCGAGGAATGAGGCCGGCATGAAGCTCTCTCTGCTGGTGGTGGACGACGAGCTGCTGATCCGCAAGTCGCTCGCCAAGGTGATGCGGGCGCGCGGCTACTCGGTGGAGCTCGCCAGTACCGGCGCCGAGGGGCTTCAAAAGGTGGGGGAGGTGCGACCCCAGGTCATGATCCTCGACATGCGGCTGCCCGACACCGACGGCCTGTCGGTTCTGCGGCGGGTGCGCCAGCTCGATCCGCTGCTTCAGGTGATCGTCATCACCGCCTTCGGCGACGTGCAATCGGCGGTCGAGGCGATGAAGCTCGGCGCCTGCGACTTTCTCCGCAAGCCCTACGAGATGGAGGACATCGTGCTCGCCGTGCAGGCCGCCGGCCATACGTTCCGCCAGGCGAGCGAGCTGGACCTCTACCGGCGCCAGGCGTGGCGGGCGTTCTCCGACGAGGAGATCATCGGGCGCTCGGCCCCGATGCGCCAGGTGCGCGAGCTGATCGAGAAGGTGGTGCGGAGCAAGGCGACCTCGGTCCTGATCACGGGCGAGAGCGGCACCGGCAAGGAGCTGGTGGCGCGCGCCATCCACTACCGCGGGGACAGCGCCCAGGCCCCGCTCATGGAGGTCAACTGCTCTTCGTTCCACGAGAATCTGCTCGAGAACGAGCTGTTCGGCCACGAGCGCGGCGCCTTCACGGACGCCAGCGATACCAAGAAGGGGCTGGTCGAGCTGTGCGACGGCGGCACGCTGTTCCTGGACGAAGTTGCCGACATGCCGCTGCCGACCCAGGCCAAGCTGCTGCGCTTCATCGACCACCGCAATTTCAAGCGGCTTGGCGGAGCGCAGGACATCTCGGTCGACATCCGCATCGTGGCGGCCACCAACAAGGATCTCGAGAACGAGGTGCGGACCGGCCGCTTCCGCGGTGACCTCTATTTCCGCCTCAAGGTGGTGAGCATCCGGCTGCCGGCGCTCCGTGAGCGCGGCGACGACGTGCTGCTGCTCGGGCGCCACTTCGTGCGCGAGTTCGCCCGCAAGTTCCAGAAGCGTTTCTCCGAGATCACGCCCCCCGCCGCCCAGATGCTGCTCGCCTACGCCTGGCCCGGGAACGTGCGCGAGCTCAGGAACCTGATCGAGCGAGTGGTGCTGCTCGAGGAAGGCCAGCGCCTGCTACCCGAGCATCTGCCCGCCGAGTTCACCGGGCGGCGCGCGGCGGGCGCAGAGCCGGCGGCGATCGGCGAAGCGCTCTCGCTGCCCACGCTCGCGCAGATCGAGGCCGAGCACATCAGCGAGGTGCTGCGCCTCACCGCGGGGAACAAGAGCCGCGCGGCGCGCATCCTCGGCATTTCGCGCCAGGGGCTGATCGAGAAAGTGCGCCGCCTGCGGATGGAGGAAGGGGCCGGGCGTCAAGTATCTTGACACCCGCAAGGAAGTGGACACGCCAGGCTAGGCCGTGTTTCCACAGAGAGATAGCCTCCAACTTCCGCGCAAGATCCCAGAAAATTGACACTTAGCGCGCTTCTCCACAGCGTTCTCCCCATCCGCCCTCTGGACGCCACGCTCCGATTCCGACGTCCAACTGACTCCGCCACAATCATCTAGGGCATCGGCGTCGGACTCGACCGTCACCGTGGCATGCCGCCTGCTTGGAGTCATGCGCGAGGCCTCACGGGGCACTCGGGAGCTCCGTGTGAGTGCCGCCCGGGCCGCGTTCCAGGCGGCCGCTACAAGCGTGTTCGGCGGAGAGTTGGGGACTCCGCCGCAGGGAGTTCAATCACAGCGAGGGGGTGATTTCGTCCATGGCAAAGAAGAAGGCTGCGAAGAAGAAGGCCACCAAGAAGGCGAAGAAGAAGAAGTAAGCAAATTGTCTGGACCTGGCACGTCCTCGGGGGATTGGTCGGCTGCAACCGTCGGCCAATCCCCGATTGCTAGTGGAACCGTGGCCGCCTTGGGCGGAGGGAACAACACCAGGATGCGTCCCACCTCTTCTCTGAACGGACCTGTGCGCAGGATCGCGGACTTGAATCCCGCCTCGGTCGTCCCCCATCCCGCGCACCGGAACTCGGAGCCGAGCCGGCGGGGTGAAGCCGCGCTCTACGGCTTCGGCCCGCACCTCGTATTCGACGGCTTCGGCTGTCCGCTCGAGCGGCTCGGAGACCTGGATGCGCTCTACCGCCTGCTCGACGGGCTGCCCGACCGCATCGGCATGACCAAGATCATGCCGCCCTATGTCTTCCGCCACGGCAAGCGCGGCGATCCCGCCGAGGGGCTCTCCGGGTTCGTCCTGATCGCAGAGAGCCACATCAGCCTCCACACCTTTCCCGGTCGTCGCTACGTGAACGCCGACATCTTCTCGTGCGAATCGTTCGACGTCGAAGATGCGCTGGCCGCGCTCAAGGAGGCTTTCGCCCCGCGGAATGTGGAGTGGAAGCTCCTCGACCGCGGGCGGGAGTTTCCGAAGCACATCGCCGCGTCGCGCGCGATCGTGGCGGGAGATCGCCGACTGGTCGCGCGCGAGTTGGGGCTGGAGGCTTCGCGCTAGGGCTGGCCGTCTTCCTCCAGTTCGGTGCGGCGGCCCGCTCAAGGACGAGCGGGCCGTTCGCTTGAGCGCGTCGCGCCGGTGGCGCATCGGCCGCGTGCTATAGTCGCGGCCCGACGCGCGGCTGCACGCCCGCCCGACCCGAGGCCCCGTTGACCGATTCCGCCCTCCCCGCCGCCTTCATTCAGATCCGCGGCGCGCGGCAGCACAACCTCAAGAACCTGGACCTCGATCTGCCGCGCCGCCGGGTCACGGTGATCACGGGCGTTTCCGGGTCGGGCAAGTCGTCCCTCGCCTTCGACACCCTTTACGCCGAAGGCCAGCGCCGCTACGTGGAATCGGTGTCGAGCTATGCGCGGCAGTTCCTGGAGCGCCTGCCGCGGCCGGACGTGGACGCCATTCACGGGCTCACGCCGGCGGTCGCGATCCAGCAGGTCTCCGCCGCGCGCAGCGCGCGCTCCACGGTCGGCACCGCGACCGAAATCCACGACTACCTGCGGCTGCTGTTCGCGCGGCTCGGCACCGTCCACTGCGGCCGCTGCGACCGCCCGGTGGCGGCCGACGGTCCCGAGTCCATCGCGCGCGAGGCCGCGGGCTGGACCGAGGGCGAGTCCCTGCTGGTGCTGGCGCCGGTCACGCTCTCGGCGCGGCTGAGCTGGGAGGAGCAGGCCGGCCACCTGCTGCGCGCCGGCTACACGCGCGTTCTGATCGGCGGGGAGGTAACCCCGCTCGATCCGCTGCCGCGCCTGCGAAAAGGCACGAAGCAGCTCGCGGTGGTGGTGGACCGCTTCACCTGGCGGCGCGAGGAGAACTCGCGGCTCGCCGACTCGTGCGAGCAGGCGTTCCGCCGGGGCGAAGGCCGGCTCGATCTGATGCGCGGCGACGGCGCGCTCGAGCGGCGCAGCGAGCGCTGGGAGTGCGCCGCCTGCGGCGAGCCGGCGATGCGTCCCGAGCCCGCCCTGTTCTCGTTCAACAGCCCGCTCGGCGTGTGCCCCGGCTGCCGGGGCTTCGGCAACGTGCTCACCTTCATGCCCGATCTCATCGTGCCCGATCCTTCGAAGACGCTGCGCCAGGGGGCGATCGATCCCTGGGCGCGCTCGTGGCGCGCCATCGCCTGGCCGCGGCTGGAGAAACTCGCGCTCGAGCGCGGGGTGCCGCTCGACGTTCCGTGGAGCCGGCTCCCCGCCGCCCATCGCAAGCTGCTGCTCGAAGGCGGCGAGGGCTTTCGCGGCGCGATCCCGTTCCTGGAGCGGCTGCAGGCGAAATCCTACAAGGCGGGCAATCGGTTCATCGTCAAGCGCTACCAGACCGCGCTGCCGTGCACGGCGTGCGGCGGCGCGCGGCTCCGGCCCGAGGCGCTGCGGGTGCGGCTCGGAGGCCGCAGCGTGGCGGAGGTGAGCGCCATGACGGTGGCGGACGCCGCGCGCTTCGCGCGCGGGCTCACCTTCACCGCGCGCGAGCGCGAGATCGCGGGCCCGGTGCTGAGCGAGATCGCGTCCCGGCTCGCGTTCCTCGAGCGCGTGGACCTCGGCTACCTGACGCTCGATCGCCTGACCCGCACGCTCTCGGGCGGCGAGGCGCAGCGCATCGAGCTCGCCAACGCGCTGGGCGCCAATCTCGCGGACACGCTCTACGTGCTGGACGAGCCCACCGTCGGACTTCATCCGCGCGACACCGAACGGCTGGTCGCGATCCTCCACGAGCTGGCGGCGCGCGGCAACACGGTGGTGGTGGTGGAGCACGAGCCGCTCGTGATCCGCGCCGCCGATCACCTGGTGGATCTCGGTCCGGGCGCGTGCGATCAGGGCGGCCGGCTGCTGTACGCC
>CAZYQK010000113.1:0-10252 GCA_964650245.1 uncultured bacterium
TGCGTGATCTCGCCCACCGGCAGCATGGGGGCGGCCGGGTAGTACTCGCTCTTCAACTCCTTGACCCACGCCGAGTGGACGCGCGACGGGAACCCGGGGCGCGCGACCGGCACCAGCCAGCCCTCGGACGTGTCGCGCGTCACGTAGCCCGCGGGCACGTAGACCCCGCGCACGTGGGCCAGGGCGCGCAGAAGCCGCGGGCGCGGCCAGCGCTCGCGCTTCGCCTCACCCACCCGGTCCACCACCGCGTGAATCACTTCCTCGCCGTCGCCGATCACGAACGCGTCGATGAACTCGGACATCGGCTCGGGGCTGAACGCCTGCGCCCCGCCCGCGATCACCAGTGCGTGGCGCTCGTCGCGCTCCACGGTGCGCAGCGGCAGCCCGGCGAGATCCAGCATGGTGAGCACGTTGGTGTACTGCAGCTCGTACTGGAGCGAGAAGCCGATCACGTCGAACTCGCCCGCCGGAGCGTGGCTGTCGAGCGAGAACAGCGGGATGCCGAGGCGGCGCATCTCGGCTTCGGCATCCGGCCACGGCGCGAAGGTGAGCTCGGCGGCGGTGTCCTCGCGCTGGTTCAGCACGTGGTGGACGATCCGGATGCCGGTGTTCGAGAGCCCGATCTCGTATGCGTCGGGGAACGCGAGCAGCACCCGCACCGCCGCCCGGTCGAGCGGCTTGCGCGGGACGTGCAGCGCGTTGCCCAGGTATCGGTTGGGCTTCGATACCCGCGGCAACAACTGGTGCTGAATGAGTTCGGAGACCGCCGCGCTCATGCGTGGGTCCCTTCAGATTTTTCGATCGAGACGAAGGACGCGAAAGGGACGGGCCGGACGGGCGACCCATCCCGGCGAATGCGATTCCGAGCGCCCGCGCCGAGTCCGCGCGAGCGTAAGGGGTTCAGACGGCGCGAAAGCTAGCACACCGGTCGCGGCCCGGACAATGACCGACCGCCCGCCGAGCCCCTGCCCCGCGATTTCGTGGTGGACGCACCCCACCACCGGGACTCATCATCGGGTGACCGCCATGCCTCGCAACCGCGCTCTGCTCCTCGCCGGCGTCCTGCTGCTGGGCGCCCCCGCGCCCCCGTCACTCGCCTATCCCACGGTCGAAGGCCAGCCCGTGCGCTACGTCGTCATCACGGGTGACGCCCTCGCCGCTTCGTTCCAGCCGCTGGCCGACTGGAAGACGCAGACCGGCCTGCCGGCCATCGTCCGCCCCATGTCGGCTGTGATCGCCGACCACCCGTCCGCGTGGGACGACGCCGAGCGGGTGCGGCTCGAGATTCGCGACGCCTGGCTCGCGGGCGCCCAGTGGGTGCTGCTGGGCGGAGATCCCGGCGTGGTGCCCGCGCGCTACGCCCGCACGACCTTCTTCGGGACCAACGACATCCTGGCCGATCTCTACTTCCAGTGCCTGAGCGGTGACTGGGACGACGACGGCGACCACGTCTTCGGCGAGGGGTATATGAACTCGGTCGCGACCGGGGACAGCGCCGATCTCACGCCGGAAGTGTGGATCGGCCGCGCCCCGGTGACGAGCGTCGCCGAGGCGCAGCGCTTCGTGGCCAAGACGCTTCAGGTCGAGCGCACTCCGGCCGGCGACTACGAGCACCTGAGCCTCGAGTGCGCCGAGGTGCTGTTCCCCACGAACTGGAACCCGGGCGACCCGATCTCGCTCGACGGCGCAGAGCTGGTCGAACCGCTGCTCCCGCTGTTCGACCTCCATCCCTCGCTGCACGTCGCGCGGCTCTACGAGAGCCACCTCGATCCACGCTGGCGGCCGGGCGCGCTGCTCGAGACCCGCGCGGCCGTGCTCGACTCGATGAATCGCGGGGCCAACCAGACGCTGGTCGTGGGCCAGGGCTTCATTCACAACGCATCGGTCGGGGATGCGCTGCTCACCGAGGGCGATTTCGGCGGGCTCACCAATGGCAACCGCCTGATGAACCTCTGGCTGCTGGGGCAGAGCGCCGCCTGGTTCGACTCGGGCGGCACCGGGCGCGCGGCCCTGCTGGCGCCGGCTGGCGGCGCCGCGAGCGTGATCGGCGGCAGCCACTACGAGTTTCCGACCGCGGAACGCTACTACCTCCAGGAGTTCTTCCGCCTGGTGTACGTCGACAGCGTGAACGCGCTGGGCGAGGCGCTGGCGCGGTGCAAGCTGCCGCTCATTCCGTTCTCGACCTTCGACAGCGTGAACCGCTGGACCCAGATGACCCTCACGCTGCTCGGCGACCCCGAGCTGCGGATGTTCACCGGCCCCCCGCGCCCGCTCGGCGTGGGGCACCTGCCCGCGGTGACGACCCTACAGACCAGCCTCGACGTGGTGGTCGTGACCGGCGCGACGCCGCTCGCCGGGGCGAGGGTCGCCGCGTGGCGCGCCGGGCAGTTCCTCGGGGTGGCGACCACCGACGCCGCCGGCCACGCGAGCGTTCCGTTCCATGCGCTCACGCCCGGCTCGTTCCTGCTGACCGTGACGGCCTACGACGCGCGCCCCTACGAGGCCACGGTGCAGGTCGTCACCCCCCCCACCCCGGCGCTCGCGTCGCTGGTCCGCGCGGAGGCGCGCTACGACCGCGTCGCGCTCTTCGGCCACACGCCGGACGGCGCGGGAGTGGAGGTGGTGGTGGAGCGCGCGCCGGGAGGCGGCGGGTGGAGCGAGATCGCCCGGGTGCGCTCGGAGGCGGGGGGCTGGCTGCGTTGCGACGACCGGTCGGTCGAGCCCGGCACCATGTATCGCTACCGGCTCGGCACGACGGAGGCGGGCACAATGGAATACTCGCCCGCGATCGAGGTGACGGTCCCACCGCGGCCGTCGCTGGCGCTGCGCCTGCGCGGACCTGGGCCCGCTTCCGGTTCGCCCGAGGTCGAACTGACGCTCCCCGAGGCGGGCCCGGCGCGCCTCGAATGGCTCGATCTCTCCGGACGCCGGCTCGGCGCGCGCGAGGTGGGAACGCTGGGGCCGGGCACGCATCTCGTGAGGCTGGACGACGCGCGCTCGCTCCCGCCGGGCCTCTACTTCCTGCGGCTCGTCCAGCGCGAGCGCGCGGTGGTCGCGCGCGCGCTGATATTAAAGTAGCGGCGCCAGTCCCGGCGCGAGCCGGCGCGGCGCGTGTCGGCGGCGCTCCCATCGCGAGGCTCCCCCGGCGTTGGGCGATGCTGCCACCGCTGCTATAGTGCCGCGCGCCGCGGCGCTGCCGGCGGCCAACCCCATGACCGTCTCCGACGCCACCTACCGCACGCTCAAGCGTTTGCAAGTCGCCACCGGCGTCCTTCCCATCGGGCTGTTCCTCCTCCTCCACCTCTTCACCAACGGCCACGCGCTCCAGGGACCCGAATCGTTCAACGAAGCGGTGGCGGGGATCGGGCGGATTCCCGCGCTGCCGTGGCTCGAGGCTTTGGGAATCGCGCTGCCGATGCTGGCCCACATCGCACTCGGGCTGGTGCTCGCGCAGACCGCGCAGGCCGCGGAGGACGTACGCGGCTTTCCGGCCCCCTGGATGCAGGCCGCTCAGCGCGGCAGCGGATTCTTTCTCGTGGTCTACGTCGTGTTCCACGTCTGGAGCACGCGGCTCTCGCCCGCGCGCCTCGGCGGCGAGACCGATCTGTTCCGGCTGATGGCGAAGCAGCTCGGCGAGCCGGGGTGGCTCCTGTTTCACGCGCTCGGCGTGACGGCGGCCGCGTTTCACTTCGGCAACGGGCTCACGGGCTGCGCCGGACCCTGGGGACTCGATCTCGGCCCGCGCGCGGAACGGCGCGCGGCGCGGCTCGGGTTCGCGGCCTTCGTCGCGCTCGCGCTGTTCGGACTCAACGCCCTGCTGGCGTTCGTTCACCCGTCGCTGCGCTGGCTGGCGGGAGCACGCTGACCGCCATGGCCGACTTCGCCCGCGACCGGCGTTCGGGCTCGAGCGGCGTGGCGCTCGCATTCCTGGAGGAGCTCGAGCGCTGGGCGGCGACCGATACTTCGACCTCCGCACCCGCGCTGCGGAAGGCGCTGCTGCTCCGGCTGCGGGCGGCGCAGGCGGCCCAACCCAGCATGGCGCTGGTCCATCAGCTCGCGGCGCGGGCGCTCGAGGTGGCGGACGCCGGACTCGCGCGCGGTGACGCGCCGCCCGACCTGCGCGCCCATCTCGCGCAGAGCTGCGCGGCCGAGCGCGGCGACCTGCTGGCGGCGCGCGCGGCGGTGGCGCGTACTGCGACCGCGCTGCTCGGTGAGCGCGAGGCGTGGATCGCGACCCTGTCGTCGAGCGCGGCGGTGCGCGAGGCGCTGCTCGAGGCGAAGCGCGCCGGGCGCGAGCCGCGCGCGATGGTGGCAGAAGGCCGCCCCGGGCTCGAAGGACGCGCACTCGCCGCAGCGCTCGCCGCGGCCGGCATCCCGGTGTGGCTGGTGGTGGACGCCGCGCTCCCGCTGCTCCTTTCGCAGGCCGGCATGCTGTGGCTTGGGGCCGACGCCGTGACCGAGGCCGGCGTGCTCAACAAGGTGGGCTCTTTCGCCTCGGCACTCGCGGCGCGCGAGCACTCGGTGCCGGTCTACGCGCTGGCCGGGCGCCGCAAGTTCCTGCCCGCGGCCACGCCGGCGCTGCGCATCGAGGAGATGCCGCCCGCGGAAGTGTGGGATGCGCCGGCGCCGGGCGTGCAGCCTCGCAACGTCTACTTCGAGCTGGTGCCGATGCCGTTGTTTCGCGGCATCGTCGTCGAGGACGGGGTGCTCGGCGCGGGCGAAGCCGCGACGGTGGCGCGCGATCGTCCGTTGCCCGAGGAGCTGGCCGGGGCGCCGTGAGGGCCGCATGGCGATCGGGCCTGCCGACCCGGGCGGGCCGGCCTGCGGTGGTCTCGCCCCCCGGAACGTGGAGGCCGACATGAGACGCTGGTTCCGCATCGCATGGCTCGTGACGCTCGCCCTGCTCGCGAGCGGCTGTGCCCTCCTGGGAGGCTCGCCGCCCGAGCGCTACGGCGGCGACGCGACCCTGACCGAAGCCGCGACCGAGGCACGGCGCGATTCGAGCGACAAGCAGCGGTGGCTGGACGTCGGCGATCAGGTCCCGACCTATCCGCCGTGGACGGGTCCCGAATCGGGGACCAGCCTCACCGTCAGCGGAGACGCGGATGGTTCCTCGTCGCACGCGGGCGGCCCCGGCCTTCCCGACGGCTGGCACCTGGGAATCCTCACCGGGGGCGGGAGCCTGGGCGGCCCCGAGTTCGAGGGATTCAGTCTCGCCGGGCTCGACGTCGGGGGCTTCGTCTCGCCGCGCTGGCGGTTCGATCTCGGCGCGCTGGTCCTTTCCCCCAACCTCACGGCGGCGAGCGTCGCGGGCCAGGGCCTCAAGGGCGAGTTCGAGATGGCGCTCGATCTCTCGGCGCGCTACTACCTGACCCCGCCCCACACCTTCATGGGCGTCTACCCGCTCGCGGGCGTGCGCTTCGGCACCCTGTTCTGGAACTACCGGAAACCCGTGAACGTGATCGCCGACGGCCGCCCCAAGCAGATCACCGACGACTACCTCAACACCTTCGCGCTCTACGGCGGAGCCGGCATCTCGCTGGTGCAGGCGCGCCACTTCCATTCGGGCGTGAACTTCACCGGCGGCGTGCGCCTCTACGACGCCACCACCTTCGAGGGCTTCCACAACACGCTCTTTCCCAGCACCGGGTACACGCAGCTCGCGATCGAGGTCGCGTACAAGTTCTGAGCGAGCGGGGCGGTCGCCGCGTCGGGCCGGTCGGACGGGCGCATTTCAGGCTGGACATCTTCGCGGCGGTAGTCCTCAATCGGGCCCGTCGTCGGTGTTCGAGGCCCGCCCTGCACCGAAGGGCGCGGCGCGCGAGCCGCATGCTCCGCGCCGGCGCGAGGCTCCCGCGAGAGACCAACCGGCCGGGTCCGACCCGCGAATTAGAGGAGGTCGTACCGTGATTCGCCTGCCGCTCATCGCCAGCCTCGTCCTCGTTACAGCCGCGTCCGGTTTCGCTCCGACCACCGTGGCCGCCGCGCGCTCCGGCGCCGGAGACACGGTCCGGGTCGAGTCGTATCAGGTCCTGGTGCGTGGCGGTAAGCCGCGCGGGTACGCCGGCCTCGGCGATCGCGTCGCGGTCCGGGTCAGCAACCTGCGGGGTCTGCTCGACGACGCCCAGGGCAAACCCGAGAACGTCACGCTCTACGTGGACGGTATGGCGGTCGACGGGCTGACGCCGTGGGCGGTGGACACGCTGCGCCAGGAGCTGCGCTTCCACCTGAGCCGGGACGAGAGGTCGAAGCAGGCGTGGGCGGAGCTGCTCGGCTCGCCGGTGAGCCGCACGCGCCTGGTGCCGCTCAGCGTCGGGACCCCGCACGCCTACCCCGCCCCGACCAGGGTCTGGCGTTTCCAACTGGTGATGATCGGAAGGGCGCGCTGGTGGTTCTTCGTGCTGACGGCCGTCGCCCTCTTCCTCGCGCTGTGGTGGCTCGGGCACTACAGCGCCCTCCTGCGCGACGCGCCGGATCGAGCGGGCGCGCCGCGGCAGCCGTACAGCCTGGGCCGCACGCAGATGGCGTTCTGGTTCTACCTGATCGCGCTCGCCAGCCTGTTCGTGTGGCTGGTGACCAACGCGCTCCCCATCCTCAGCGTCGGCACGCTCGGGCTGATGGGGATCAGCGCCGTGACCGGCCTCGGAGCGCGCCTGGTGGACGTGGCCAAGCGGACCGCGGTCGAGCAGAAGCACGGCGTGCTGGCGAAGGAGCACGCGGAGCTGGAGGCCGCCGCGACCGCGAAGGGCGCTCCGCTGAAGTCGGCCGCGGTCGGCCATCCCCCGACGCCGGAGCAGGCGCGGGCCGAAAAGGTCAAGCACGAGATGGACCAGGCCGCGACTGCGCTCGCAGGACCCGCTCACGCCAACTTCCTCAAGGACCTGCTGACCGACGACGGCGGGTTCACGCTGCACCGGCTGCAGATGGCGCTCTGGACGTTGCTGCTCGGCGCGGTGTTCGCCTTCGAGGTGTGGCGCAACCTCGCGATCCCCGAGTTCGATGCCTCGCTGCTGGTGCTGATGGGATTCAGCGCGGGAACCTACATCGGATTCAAGTTCCCCGAGCGGCAATCATGAGCTGAAGCGTACCGGGCGCCCGCGGCCGCGCGGGCGCCCGGCGCCGGCTCTCTGCCGGGTCCAAGCCCCCGCCGGGATCGGCACGCCCGCCGCCCCCAGGTAGCCGTCCGGGTCCTCGACCCAGACTTCGCGCCAGCCATGCGGCTTGTTCGCGGCGGCGGCGAGCAGCGCGCCCGCGCGGCACGCACGCGCCTCGAGCGCGTCCGGATCGACGCCGAACAGCCGCAGCTCCGCGCCGAGGCCGCGCGGCCCGCCGGCGCGCAGCCCGGGTTGCCAGGGATGCGCGTCGTACGCATGGTCGGCGTGCAACATGAAGTCGAGCCCGCCCAGCCTGAGCGCGGCGAAGTCGGGGTCCGCGTAGCGCACCTCGACCTCGAACACCTCGCGGTGGAACGCCACCGAGCGCGGCAGGTCGCTGACCAGCAGGTTCACCGTGAAGGCCGGAAGCGATCGCCCGTACTCGTCCGCCGGCATCCACGGCTCCCCTCTGCGCCGCTTCGTCACGATCGCCTCCGCGCTGAACCCGCGCCGCGGGTCTAGCCCTTCACCACCAGGAATGGCTTGAGCTTCGCCACCGCCTTCGAGAGCCCCGCGCCCTCGCACACCCTCACCACCTGCGCCGCGTCCTTGTAGGCTTCGCTGGTCTCCTCGCTCAGCGTGTCGCGGCCCTTATAGCGCACGACCACGCCGATCTCCCTGAGCTCCGCGACCAGGTCGCGGCCGCGCGTCTCGCGCACCGCCTGGGTGCGGCTCATCTGGCGCCCGGCGCCGTGACAGGTGGAGCCGAACGCGTACCGCATCGAGCCCTCGCAGCCGATCAGCACGAACGAGTAGCGCCCCATATCGCCCGGCACCAGCACCGGCTGCCCGACGTGGCGGTAGGCGGCGGGAACGTCGGGATGTCCGGGCGGAAAGGCGCGGGTCGCGCCCTTGCGGTGCACCAGGCAGCGGACGCGTCCGGCCGCCGTCTCGTGGGTCTCGAACTTGGCGATGTTGTGCGCGACGTCGTAGAGCAGCGTCAGTCCGAGCGACTCGGCGCTCCGCCCGAGCACGCGCTCGAACGCGCGCCGCACGCCGTGCGCGATGCACTGGCGGTTGGCCCACGCGTAGTTGGCGGCGGCGCGCATCGCCCCGAGATAGCGCTCCGCCTCGGGCGAGGAGAGCGGCGCGCAGGCCAACTGGCGGTCGGGGAGCGTGATGCCCCAGCCCGCGAGCTTGCGCGAGACGTCGCGCACGTAGTCGGTGCAGACCTGATGCCCGAAGCCGCGCGAGCCGCAGTGGATCATCACGGTGACCGCGCCGTGCTCGAGCCCGAGCGCCGCCGCAGCGTCCGCGTCGTAGACCTCGGCCACCTCCTGCACCTCGAGGAAGTGGTTGCCCGACCCCAGCGTGCCGAGCTGGTCGCGCCCGCGGCCGCGCGCGCCGTCGCTCACCGTCTCGGGCTCTGCGCCGGCCAGCACGCCGCCCTCCTCGCAATGCACGAGGTCGCTCGCCGAGCCGAGCCCGCGTTCCACCGCCCAGCGGGCGCCTTTCCGAAGCACGCGGTCGAGCTCGGCTTTCGCAACGCTCAAGGCACCTGAGGATCCGACACCGCACGGCACCTCGCGGAACAGGGCGTCCGCCAGCGGCTCGAGCTTCCCCGCGAGGTCGGCGCGCGTGAGCCGGCTGCGCATCAGGCGCACCCCGCAGCCGATGTCGTAGCCCACCGCGCCGGGCGAGACCACGCCCTCGTCGGGATCGAACGCCACGACACCGCCCACCGGCAGGCCGTAGCCCCAGTGGGCGTCGGGCATCGCGATCGAGGCCTCGAGGATGCCCGGCAGGTGCGCGGCGTTGCGCACCTGGTCGGGGGTGCGGTCGCTCATCATCTTGTCGAGCAGCGGCCGGTCCGCGAACAGCACGCCGGGCACGCGCATGCCGCCTTCCATCGGCAGCATCCAGCGGAACTCGTCGAGACGGACCGCGGCAGCGTGCGTGACCTGGCTCATGTCGGTGCTCCCGGCGCGTGACGCGCGCGCCTCAGCCGCGTGCGGCCGGAGCCACCCCGGCGGGCGACAGAGACTCGCGCAGGAACCTCCCCGTCCACGACCCCTCGCTCGCCGCGATCGCATCGGGCGGGCCTTCCGCGACCAGCCGGCCGCCGCGCTCGCCACCGTCGGGCCCGAGGTCCACCACCCAGTCGCAGCAGCGGATGACGTCGAGATTGTGCTCCACCAGCACCACCGTGTCACCCCGCGCCACCAGATCGTCGAGCACCTCGATCAGGCGCTGCACGTCGGCGAAATGCAGACCCACGGTGGGCTCGTCCAGCAGGTAGAGCGTGGGGCCAGCGCTCCGCTCCGCGAGCTCGCGTGCGATCTTCAAGCGCTGCGCCTCGCCACCCGAGAGCTGGTTCGCCGGCTGGCCGAGCCGGAGATAGCCGAGCCCGACGCGGCGCAGCATGTGGAGCGCGCGGGTGAAGCGCGGCTCGCGTGCGAAGTGCTCGAACGCCTGGTCCACGGTCAGGTCGAGCGCCTCGCGGATGTTGACCCCGCGGTAGCGCACCTCGAGCACCTCGCGGCGAAAGCGCGCGCCGCCGCAGTCGTCGCACGGCACCAGCAGGTCGGCGAGGAAGTACATTTCGACCGTGACCCAGCCCGCGCCCTGGCATTGCTCGCAGCGCCCGCCCGGGGTGTTGAACGAGAACGCCCCGTCCTTGAGCCCGCGCGCCAGCGCTGCGGGCTGGCGCGCGTACACCTCGCGCAGCGGCGCAAGCGCCCCCAGGTAGGAGGCCGGGCAGGAGCGCGGGGTCCGGCCGATCGGCGACTGGTCCACCAGCGCCACGCGCCGCAGCGCCTCGAGCCCGCGGATCGCGCGGTGCGGCCCCGCCGGCTCCTCCTCGCGCCCCTCGAGCGCGCGGCGCGCCGCGCGGTAGAGCACCTCCTCGACCAGGCTGCTCTTGCCAGAACCCGAGACGCCGGTCACTGCGGTCAGGCGGCCGAGCGGAATGCGTGCGGTGACGTCCTTGAGATTATGGTGGGTGGCGCCCTCGATGACCATGAACTCGCGCGGCGCATCGGCGACGTGCGGCACGCTCGCATCGGCGGCGAGCGGCGTATGCACGTCGGCGGCGAGCGACACGCGCGCGGCTCGCCCGCGGGCCGCGGACCCGCGCTTCGGCCGGGGGCGGCGCGCGC
>CAZYQK010000114.1:0-10210 GCA_964650245.1 uncultured bacterium
AAGTTCTCGGAGGACTTCCACCCCCAAGTCAGTGCCCATGCTGGGCGTACCAACGGGACGGCCGGCGACGTGACGGCCGCCGACCTGGTCTTCTCGTTCCAGGCAACGGTCGTTACCAACACCACACTGAGCACGAAGAGCTTGCCGGTGACGGTGTCGGACGCGCAGGGCCGAATGAGCGTGGCGTCCATCACGCTCACGGTCGTAGCCGCGACACCCGCCCTGCACACGAGCTGGGGCAGGATCAAGACCCGCTACCGCTGAGCCGCGCCGTCCGCAGCGCGCCACAGATCCGACAACGCGGCGAAGAGCCGGTTGTAGGTGCGGACCGCGCTCTCGGGGTTCGAGTCCGCGAACGAGGCGATGCGTGGGGAGTCCTCGCCCTCGAATCCGATCTCGAGCCACGGGTTGTTGGTGGTGGCGCGCGTGCCGCCGAAGTGGAGGCTCGTGATCCGCGCGATCGGCACCTCCAGCGCGTGGCGCTTCGAGACGACTCGCACCGCACCGGAGTCCACGATCATCCGGCAGGTCTCGCGGCGGAACGAGGTCTTGAGGTTCTCGGGATCGAGCGGGCTCTCGTACCACATCCCCTCGAGCACGAGCGGCAGCGTGTCGCGCGCGGTGTCGGTTGCGCCCGAGTTCGCGGCGACGCGGGGCGTCCGTTGCGCCAGCGCCCGCACGCCCTTCGCGGTCGTGCTCGCGCGCGGGAGCGGCGAGTCGCGCACCAGCGGCTCGATCCGCTCGGGATCGTCGAGCAGCCAGTCCAAGCGCAGGTGATCGGCGTCGTCCACCGACTCGCGCAGGCGCAGCAGGTAGCGGCGTCCGGCGCTACAGTCCAGACACAGCCCGGCCATCCCGGCGAGGCCCGAGACGCAGTGACGGCCCGGCGCGACGGTCGCCGCGACGTACGCGCGCTGCGGCAGCCACGCGAGCGCCGCACCGTCCAGGAAGAGCGCTTCGGGCTTGAGTGGATAGCCGCGCACGAACTGCTCGCGTGTGAAGCAGAGCGTCGCGTGGTCCGCGGGCGGCGGAGCGAGCGCGGTCGAATCGCCGAGTCGGTAGTGCGGCTCGGCGCGGGCGAGGGCGGCGAGCGTGACCAGGAGCACGAGACTCGCGGCGAGGCACCGGGGGCTGCGTGACATGCCGGGCACTCTACCGCCGTGAGGCGCGTCGCCGTCAAGCCGCCGCGGCGCGCATCACGCCCGAGATGACATCGGCATCACAGCGTGCGAGCATGCGCCGCTGTGAATCCGCGCCGCCGTCACGAGCAGAAGCCTCCGCGCCGCGCCGCGCGCGCGTCGTCGGCGGCCCGGCCGCTCTCACCCGCATTCGCGCCGCCCAAGCCCGCACCGCCGCCCTGGCGTGACGGCTGGGCGTGGGCAAGTGTCCTCGCCGTGCTCCCGGCCGTGCTGCACGCGCTGGGCGCGCCCCTCGGCGAGCCGGTGGCCGAGGACTTCGATTTCCTCCACCACGCGCTATTCGAACCACGGCACTCGCTGCTGGACGGCGGCGGGTCGCTCGCCTTCTGGCGGCCGCTCTCACACCAGGTCTACTACGGCCTGCTGGGTCCGCTCATCCTTTCGAACCCGCGGCTGGTGGCGGCGCTCCACGCGGCGCTGCTGGCGCTGGGCTCGCTGCTGCTGTATCGCACGCTCCGTCGGAGCTGGCCGGGCTACGCCGCGGCGGCGGCGGCCGCGTTCCCGCTGCTCGCCGAGTCCATCCGCACCGTCATCACCTGGCCGAGCCACTTCGTGGATGTGGGCCCGTACCTGTTCTCGGCGCTGGCGCTGCACGAAGCCGCGCACCGTCGCATGGCCTCGTCGCTCGGAGCACTGCTGGCGGCGTTGCTGTGCAAGGAGGTGGCGGTGGTGACGGCGCTGCTGCTGCCATGGATGCCGGATACGGGGCGCGCGGAACGAAAGACGCGCCTGCGCTGGGCGGTGGCGACGGGAGCGCTGGTGGCGGTCTGGGCTGTGCTCTATCTCGCGGTGCGCCGGAGCGCCGGGCTCGCGCTGCCGCACCATCTGGAGAGCGATCCCGCACTGCTCGCCACGCCGCTGCCGGTGCGCCTCGCGTGGGCGTTCGGGAACAGCGTGCGCGCCATCTTCAGTCTCCCGCCGAGGCCCGGTCCGTGGGATCAAGCGGTCCTGCTGGCGGGCGCACTGATAGTGGCCGCCGCGCTGGTCGTGATCGCGACGCGCGCGGCGGCGCGCGCCCGCCTCGCGCGCCGGGGGCCCTGGCCCTGGTGGGGGCTCGCGTGGTTCGCGCTCGCGAGCGCCATGCTGGCAGTGATCTTCCCGCTGTGGGCACCGGCCCGCTCGCTGTTCGCGAGCATCGGGCTCGGCGTGGGACTGGCGGCGCTGCTGGGCGCTGCCCATCCCTTGCTGCTCGGAGCGCTGGTCGCGCTGCGGCTCCTCACGTTCGCGCTCAGCCCCGGCCCGCCACCGGCGGTGTCGCCGACGACGGCGGAAACGCAGACGTTCATCGACTTCGAGCGAATCGTTCGCCTCCAGCGCCTGATGCTCGACACGCGCACGGTGCTCGAGCGCCGTTTCCCGACGCTTCCTCCGCACGCGCGAATCGGCATGTATTACGTGCCGCGTCACGCGGAGTACGCGTTCGGTGGCGCGCGGGCGTTCCAGGTGTGGTACCGCGACAGCACGTTGCGCCGGGTGAGCTACACGGAGTTCTCCGCGCATCCCGAGAGGCCGGTGGTCACCCTTCTGGAGTACGAGCCGGCGCGGAAGCCCCAGATCGCGCTGGTGGAGCCGGACGCCATGCGAAACGTGCTCGGCGCCCTCGCCGAGCACAGGAAGGGCAACGACGTCGCGGCGCTCGCCCGACTCGACCGCGCGGACTCGATCCAGCGCGATCCGAACGCAGAGATTTTCGCGGGCCAAGTCGCGGGCGTGCGCGCCATGGCGCTCGCGTTCCTCGAGCAATTCGACGACGCCGAGCGCGAGGCCCGGCGCGGGCTGGCGCTGTGGCACGAGAACACCTACGCCGAGTACACGCTCGGGCTCCTCGCGTACCGAGTCGGTAGCCTCGACGAAGCCATGGCGCACTGCAACCGCGTCCTCGGGCTCGATAGGCAGGACCGGCGTGCCGCGAGCCTGCGCGCCGCCATCCTCCGAGCGCGCGCGGCCCGGGCGGGCGCGCCGGTGCCGGGGCCCTAGGACGACCCGGTTCGCCCGCGGCCCCTACTCCCGCACCCGCTCCACGTCGGCGCCCAGCTTCGCGAGCTTCCGGTCGAGCGCCTCGTAGCCGCGATCGAGGTGGTAGATCCGCGAGATCCTGCTCTCGCCCTCGGCCACCAGCGCGCCCAGCACCAGCGCCGCGCTCGCGCGGATGTCGGTCGCCATCACCGGCGCCCCCGACAGCTTCTCGACGCCGCGCACCACGGCGACGTTGCCCTTGAGCTCGACGTTGGCCCCGAGCCGCGCCAGCTCCGGCACGTGGGTGAAGCGGTCGACGTAGATGGTGTCGGTGATGACGCTGGTGCCGTCGGCGATCGCGCACACCGCCATCATCTGGGCCTGCATGTCGGTCGGGAATCCCGGGAACGACGCGGTGCTGACGTTGAGCGGGTGCGGCCGAACGGGGCCGCGGATGGTGACCTCGTGCTCGCCGGGCAGCACCTCGCAGCCCGCCTCCTCGAGCTTGTGGATGGCGGCCGCCATGTCGCCGGCCTCGCAACGCTCGAGCGCGATGCTGCCGCCGGTGATCGCCGCCATCGCCAGAAAGGTGGCGGCCTCGATGCGGTCGGGAATGATGTCGGTGTCGAACGGCTTGAGCTCCCGCACACCCTGGATCACGAGCCTGCGCGTCCCGAGCCCGCCGATGTGGGCGCCGCACTGGTTGAGCGCGTGGCCGAGCGCGGTGATGTCGGGCTCGAGCGCGACGTTGTCGAGCACGGTCTCGCCCTCAGCACGCACCGCCGCCATCATGAGCTGGGCGGTGGCGCCGACCGAGACCACGTCGAAGCTGAACGCGGCGCCCCTGAGCTTCACGCCGTGCCCCACGATGTAGCCGTGCTCGATCTCGAGCTGGGCGTTGAGCGCCTTCAAACCCTCGAGGTGCAGGTTGACCGGTCGCGGGCCCCACGCGCAGCCCCCCGGCAGCGAAACGCGCGCGGTTCCGAAGCGCGCAAGCAGCGGCCCCAGCACGTAGATGCTGGCGCGCATGGTGCGTACCAGGTCGTATGGCGCCTCGACCGAAGTCACGTTGGAGGTGTCAATCCTACAGACGTGGCCGCGGAACTCCACGCGCGCGCCGAGCTGCTCGAGCACGTTCGCCATGGTCTGCGTGTCGCGCAGCAGCGGCACGTTGCGCAGCGTGTGAACGCCGGGCGTCAGGAGCGTGGCGGCCATCACCGGGAGCGCGGCGTTCTTGGCGCCGCTGATCTCGACCCGGCCGCTCAGACGTCTGCCGCCGCGGATGACTAGCGCGTCCATGGTGGTGGGCTCTGTGTCCTCGGTGGCGGCACCGGGGTTCGCTGCGGACGATGCGTGAGTCTTGCGCGACGCCACGTCCATGGGGCGTGTCCTTCCTGGTCCGCTCGCGGAGTCGTTCGCGGGACCGATGCAGTGGGAGCGTTCAGCGCGACCGTGCCGGCATTATCGGCAGGAGGAGGCGGCAAATCAACCGGCGGCACCCGCGACGGCGCGCGATGGCGCTGGAACCGCGCCCCGGCGTAACATGCCGCAGCGATTCTGGCCCGAGCCGACCCCGGAGATTCGTGATGCTCGTCGTCCTCGCTACCCTCATCGTGCTCCCCGCAGCCGCCCCCGCTCGCCCGGTGAAGCTGGAGCCCGCAGCCGCCGACTCGATCAGCCGCGCGATTCAGAAGGACCGTGGCGAGACGCTGGACTGGCTCAAGGGCAAACCCACCTCCTACCTCGCCGCCATCCAGCGCCGCGACTTCGGCGACAAGACCGTGCTGACGGCAGGCCGCGAACCCGACAACGACGTGCGCATTGCCGACGATACCGTCGCGCCCCACCACCTCAGCATCGCGGTGGAGGGTGACTCGTTCCGGGTCGCGGCCGTGGACGAAGGGGCGCGCTTCAGGATCGGCAGCGAGACCCACCGCGAGGCCACGGTGGGCCCGAGCAGCATCGGGGTCGGTCGCTTCATGCTGCGGCTCTCGCACCAGCGCTACCCCGCGCTCATCGTGTTCGACCCGCAGAGCCCTCACTTCGGCGAGTACAAGGGCCTCAAGTGGTTCCCGGTGGACTTCTCGTATCGCTACATGCTCCCGCTCACGCCCGATCCGAAGCCCGACACGGTCATCATCCTCTCGACCCGCGGCAATCAGCGCCGCGCTCTGCGCGTGGGCTGGTTCGATTTCCTGGTCGGCAAGACGAAATGCCGGCTCGAGGCGACGCGCCTGCTCGAGCCCGGGGTCGGCGAGAAGGACCTGTCGCTGTTCTTCCGCGACGCCACCACCGGCAAGGAGAGTTACGGGCTGGGCCGCTACGTGGAAGTCGAGCCGCTCGCCGACGGGCGTTACCTGCTCGACTTCAACAACGCCTACAACCCGGCGTGCGCGATTTCGGTGCACTACAACTGTCCGATCCCGCCCCGGGCAAACACGCTCAAGGTCGCGATCCGCGCCGGCGAGATGGATTCGCACTACCACTAGGCGGCGCGGGCGGCGGGCGCGCCGTCGGCACATGCAGTCGGGAGGCGGCATGCGGACTCGCGGTGTAAGTGATGCGATGCCGGGCTGGGTGCCGCTCCTGCTCGCCGCCTTGGTCGCGACCCCCGCGGCCGCCGTCGCCGCGCCCGCCCCCGACTCGCTGCCCGCGGCTCAGGCTCAGGCCGTACGGCTGTTCTTCGACTGCGGCGATTGCGGCAGCGATTACACGGACTACGTCCGCGACCAGCTCGCGTTCGTGAACCACGTGCGCGACCGCAACGAGGCCGACGTCCACGCGCTGGTCACCAGCCAGACCACCGGCGGCGGCGGCTACGAAGTCACCGTCACCCTGATCGGCCGCGGGCGGTTCGCGGGCGTGGACGACACGCTGCGCTTCGCGACCCGGGCGGAGGCAACCGACGCCGAGATCCGCCGCGTGCTGGTCCAGTACCTGGGGTTGGGATTGATGCGCTACGTGGCCCACACGCCGCTCGCCGAACGGATCGCCCTGCGCGACGCGGGGCGCGCGGCGGCGACGCCCGTGCCGGTCAAGGACCGCTGGAACAGCTGGGTCTACAGCACCAGCGTGAACGGCTACTTCAACGGTCAGAGCACGACCCGCTACATCTCGTCGTGGGGCTCGGTCTCGGCCGACCGCGTCACGCTTCAGTCGAAGTTCAGCCTTTCGGTGAGCGCGAGCTACAACGAGAGCCGCTTCGAGCTCTCGGGCGGGCAGCATCTCCTGAGCGTCTCGCGCAGCCGCAGCGCGGGCACATCGTTCATCCGGGGGCTCGGCGATCACTGGTCGGCGAAAGTCCGCGCCTCGGCTTATGCCTCGACCTACGACAACATGGACCTGAACGCGAGCGCGGGACCCGCCATCGAGTACAACCTGTTCCCGTACTCCGAGTCCACGCGCCGGCAGCTTCGCTTCGACTACAGCGTGAACTTCCACTACGCCGACTACCAGCAGGAGACCATCTACTTCGAGACCAGCGAGCGCCTGGTGCGCGAGGGACTCGAGATCATCCTGGACAGCAAGGAGCCGTGGGGCTCGTCGCAGATCTCGCTGGAGGCGCAGAACTACCTGCACGATTTCGGCAAGAACCGGCTCGAGGCGTCGGGCTCGATCTCGCTGCGGCTGCTCAAGGGGCTGTCGCTCAAGCTCTCGGGCAACGCGCAGCGCGTCCGCGATCAGCTCTCGCTGCCCGCGGGGGGCGCGACCGACGAGGAGATCCTGCTCCAGCGCAAGCAGCTCGCGACCGAGTACCAGTACTACGCCAACGTGGGGCTCACCTACACGTTCGGCTCGATCTACAACAACGTGGTGAACGCGCGCTTCGGGAGCTGACGTCCAGAGAGCGGAATGCATCCCGGCCGGGGCGCGGCCAAGCCGGCGCTGAATCTCCAGCACGCCGTCCGGCGGCCTCTCTCGCGAGACGGCCCGACCCATGACCGCGAGCCCGTCGTTACGAACTACCGCAATACGACGACCCTGGCGCCGAGCACGCGGCTCCCCTGCGCGAGCCGCACGAAGCAAAGGCCCGGCGGCATCGCATGCTCCGGCTGAAGCGCGACCTCGAGTGCTCCCTCGCTCGCCGGCCCCACCTCGCGCCGCGCAACGACGCGCCCCGCGAGATCGAGCAGCTCCAGCGTCGCGCGCTCGGCGCGGTCGAGCGTGAACCGCACGCGCAACTGGGACGCGATGGCCGGGTTGGGCCACACCCGCTCGATCGCGAACGCCGCGCGCACCGGGATCTCCACCCAGACTTCGCCGCGGAAGACATCGCGCCCACCCTCCACGATCCCGAGCCGGTAGCCGTAACGCGCGCCGGGTGCGATGTCGCGGTCTTCGTAGGCCACGCGGCCGGTGCCATCGGGCGTGAGCGTGGCCATCGCCCGCCAGTCGGTGTCGGCGCCACGCCGGTAGAGCGCCGCCCTCGACACCGCATCTCCGCCCAGATGCCACGCCAGCCGCGCGCGGTCCGGGAGCGCCTCGGCGAGCACGTTCGAGACCAGCACCGGCGTCGGGTGCTGGACGCCAGCATCATATTCATACCCGCGCGATGGACCACAAGGGCACGTGCCCTCCTGGTCCATATTGCGAGAATTCATGACATCCGACACCCTTGTCTTCCGCCCCACTCCAGCAGTGTTCCAAGGCGGCATCTCGGCACTCTTTTCGTCATCCGGCGGAATATCCGTATCGCCTTTGGTCGCGTCTGGATGATATTCATCACCTGGCGCTGCCTCATGCATGTCTTGCCAGGAGGCCCAGAGGCAATCCACGTAGGCATGTGCAAGCCAAAAGACCGGATCGTCCGCCGGATCTTCGGGTGGACTCCCAGCGCTGGGAAGCACCCCCATGTTCCCTCCGATGAAGCCGTGAACTTCGTCGTGAAGACGCTCAACTGTTGGGCGGAAGCCATGCTTGGGGTCTTCGTGAATCCAGAACCTATCAAACTTGATATCGCCGGCCGCTCCTTTCGCGTCGTACTTGCCAAGCAGAAGTGCAGCTTGGACCGCTGCTTGAGTGACCGCGGCGACCTCCCCCGTTCTATCCCTCGTAAGGCCAATCGTTCCCCGCTTCCAGTTTGCCCAGTTTATGGTAACTCCATGAGATAGGGTCTTGTCGTCCAAAAACTTGAAGTCGGCGTCAGCGTCCTTGAGGTGATGAGGGAAAGCCTCATAGAACACCCAGTATGGAACCGTAAAGTCCACGAACTCGCCGCCAAAGTTCCGAATCTCGTTTTCAAATCGCCATATTAACTCCCGGTGCCAAGGTAGGATCGAGGGGCGATGGTGCTGCAACGCGGTGCTACCGGCGCAGCCGCAACCTTTGTGCCAGCATACGAAGCGGTCGTAAAGGTTATTGTACGTACAACCATTTAATGTGACTTCGGGGATCAGCGTCTCTTTCAGCTTCTTGACAGCCTTCAGGAAAAGGTCGCGCTTGGCCGGATCCACCAGTTTTGTGTAGTTCTCCCGCATGCGCAGCGCATCACTCGCTGCAGAAGCCGCCAAGCTACCAGTCAAGACAACCAAGGATACTGCTTTGAAGAATGCGCGGCGCATGGGTCCACCTCCAAATTCGAAAACACCTCGTGACGGAAGCGGCGGGGGAGGGAACGGCGTTGAACGGGCCGCATCGCTCTCCCCCGACGCGGGTACCGACGTTCACCCGCTCGATCGCCAGAATCACGGGGTATTGCTCCGGGAACCAGAAAATCGGGTGCGGATTCTCTTCGGAGGACGGCCCGCCCGAAGGAAGGGGCGTGCCCGACAGGAGGAGTCGAGCACAGATGCCGCGATCAGGCAACGAAAAAAGTGGCGCTGCGTGTTTCGTGTGCAGTGCCGTCGAGCATGAGCATCGATGGGGGGAACGTCGGTGCCGTAGTGCACAAGTTCCGCGTGGCTGGGGCCTCCGCGTCAGTCGCGCTCTTCCTCCCAGTTGGTGGGCGCGATCGCGGGCCCGCGCTCGCGCCGGGCGAGCAACACCCGCGGCCGGCCCGCGAGATCCTCGAGTACCCGCACCGCGCTCCAGTCGTGCGCCCCGTCCAGCCAGCCCGCGACCTCGCGCGCGCGCAGCTCGGCCAGCTCCAGCGCCAGCAGCCCGCCGGTGACGAGATGGCGCGGCGCTTCGTCCACGATCTCGCGCAGCGCCTCGAGACCGGTCTCCCCCGAGAACAGCGCGGCGTGCGGCTCGAAGGAGCGCACGTCGGCGGGCAGCACGTCCCGCTCGCCGGTCGCGATGTAGGGCGGGTTCGAGACGATGACCTCGAACTTGTCGTCCGCTCCCACCGCATCCAGCCAGTCGCCTTCCGTGAATCGAACGCGGCCGGCGAGCCCGAGCGCGGCGGCGTTGGCCCGTGCCGTCGCCAGCGCTGCTTCGCTCGCATCGGTCGCGGTCACGGTGGCGGCGGGCCACTCTGCGGCGAGCGCGAGCGCGATGGCGCCCGAGCCGGTGCCGAGATCGAGCACGCGCGGCTCGCGCCAGCGCGATCCCTCCTCGCGGACCACGGTGAGCACCGCCTCCACCAGGCCTTCGGTCTCGGGGCGCGGAATCAGCACGCTCGGGTTCACCGCGAGGTCGAGTCCGCGGAACGCGGCGCGCCCGGTGATGTACTGGATCGGCTCGCCCGCCGCGCGTCGCGCGAGCCACGATTCCAGTGCCGACCACTGTGCGGCGTCGATCGCGCGGTCGCGCTGCACGTACAAGTCGCCGCGCCCGATTCCGAGCAGGCGGCTCACCAGCTCCTCGGCGTCGAATCGCGCGCAGGGCAACGCCGAGAGGCGCGCGAGCGCGGCCTCGAGCGCGTCGGCGACGGTGCGTGACATCGGGCCCGGCATCGCGCGGGGAAGCGGCGCCGTGCTCCTAGCCGCCGTTCGCCATCGCCGCGAGGCGCTCGGCCACGTCGGCCGCCGCCAGCGCTTCGCTCATCTCGCCGATATCGCCCTCCATGAAATCGGCGAGCTGGTAGAACGTGAGGTTGATGCGATGGTCGGTGACGCGGCCCTGCGGGAAGTTGTAGGTGCGGATCCTTTCGGAACGATCGCCGCTGCCGATCA